>NZ_JBIAQP010000022.1:219617-250931 GCF_042889145.1 Streptomyces sp. NPDC002680 | reverse complement strand
GTTACATTCCGAACCCGGAAGCTAAGCCTTACAGCGCCGATGGTACTGCAGGGGGGACCCTGTGGGAGAGTAGGACACCGCCGAACAAATATTGAGAAAGGCCCACACCTTATGGTGTGGGCCTTTCTGCGTTCCGGGGGGCTTTCCCCCTTTTTCCCTAGAGGCGTCCTGCTGCTTTCAGGGCCAGGTATGCGTCCGCCAGTGCCGGTGCCAGGTCGTCCGGTGTCGCGTCGACGACCGTGACGCCGTGGCGGCGGAGTTGTTCGGCGGTTCGATGGCGTTCCGTTTGCGCCTGTGCGGCGGCTGCGGCCTCGTACACCGCTTCTGTGTTTCCTCGGGCTGTTGCCATGGCTGCGATGTGGGGGTCCGCCACCGAGGCCAGGAGAACCGTGTGGCGCTGCGTTAGTTGAGGGAGGACGGGGAGTAGGCCCTCCTCGATCGGGGCCGTGTCCAGGCTGGTCAGCAGGACGATCAGGGAGCGTCTGGGGGCCGTGCGGAGTGTGGTGGCCGCGAGGCCTCGGGCGTCCGTTTCGATGAGTTCGGGTTCCAGGGTGGCCATCGCGTTGACCAGGGACGGGAGGACGTCCGCTGCGGCTCGGCCCTGGGCCAGGGCGCGTACCCGGCGGTCGTACGCGAGGAGGTCCACGCGGTCGCCGGCGCGGGAGGCCAGGGCTGCGAGGAGAAGGGCCGCGTCCATGGAGGCGTCCAGGCGGGGGACGTCGCCCACGCGGCCCGCCGACGTACGGCCCGTGTCGAGGACCAGGAGGATGTGGCGGTCTCGCTCGGGGCGCCAGGTGCGTACGGCGACCGTCGTCTGGCGGGCTGTGGCGCGCCAGTCGATGGAACGGGTGTCGTCGCCGGGGACGTACTCGCGCAGGCTGTCGAATTCCGTGCCTTCGCCGCGGGTCAGGACGCTGGTGCGGCCGTCGAGTTCGCGCAGGCGGGCGAGCTTCGAGGGGAGGTGCTTGCGGCTGGTGAACGGGGGGAGGACCCGTACCGTCCAGGGGACCTGGTGGCTGCCCTGGCGGGCGAGGAGGCCCAGGGGGCCGTACGAGCGGATCGTCACGCGGTCGGCCTTGCGGTCGCCTCGGCGGGTGGGGCGCAGGCGGGTGGTGACGCGGCGGCGTTCGCCTGCGGGGACCGTCAGGCGGTGGCGGGATGCCTCGACCTCGGTGCCGGACTGCCAGCTGCTGGGCGGCCAGGCGTCGCGCAGACGGGCGCGGAGCAGGCGGCCCGAGGGGTTGGTGACCGTGAGAGTGACGTCCGCCGGTTCGCCCAGGCGTGCGGAGGTGTCGCCGGAGCGGGTGAGGCCGAGACGGCGTACGGGGGCTGCCAGGGCGTAGTCGCAGGCGCAGGCGACGGCCAGGGGCGCGTTCACGGCGAGGATGCCTGTCCAGCTGGGGTCCCAGATGCCGATGGGGATCGAGCCCAGGGCCGCCAGGAGGGCGGCGCGGCCGGTGAGTGCCATCAGCGGGGGACGGGGACGTGGGCGAGGATCGTGTTGATGACGGAGTCTGCCGTCACGCCCTCCATCTCGGCCTCCGGGCGGAGCTGCACGCGGTGGCGGAGGGTGGGGAGGGCCAGTGCCTTGACGTCGTCGGGGATGACGTAGTCGCGGCCGGTCAGCCAGGCCCAGGCGCGGGATGTCGCGAGGAGGGCCGTGGCGCCTCGGGGGGAGACGCCGAGCGTGAAGGACGGGGACTCGCGGGTCGCGCGGCAGATGTCCACGACGTACGCGGTGATCTCGGGGGAGATTGTTGTTTTTGCGACGGCCGCTCGGGCCGCTTCCAGGTCCTTCGGGCCTGCCACGGGGCGTACGCCGGCGGCGCGCAGGTCGCGCGGGTTGAAGCCCTCGGCGTGGCGGGTGAGGACGTCGATCTCCTCCTGGCGGGACGGGAGGGGGATCGTGAGCTTGAGGAGGAAACGGTCCAGCTGGGCTTCGGGGAGGGGGTACGTGCCCTCGTACTCGACCGGGTTCTGGGTCGCCGCGACCAGGAACGGGTCGGGGAGGGGGCGGGGGGTGCCGTCGACCGTGACCTGGCGTTCCTCCATGGCTTCCAGGAGGGACGACTGGGTCTTCGGGGGCGTGCGGTTGATCTCGTCCGCGAGGAGGAGGTTGGTGAAGACCGGGCCTGGCTGGAAGGAGAACTCCGCGCTGCGTGTGTCGTAGACGAGGGAGCCGGTGATGTCGCTCGGCATCAGGTCCGGAGTGAACTGGACACGCTTGGTGTCGAGTTCGAGCGCGGACGCGAGTGCCCGGACGAGCAACGTTTTGGCTACCCCGGGGACTCCTTCAAGTAGGACGTGTCCGCGGCAGAGGAGGGCGACGACGAGGCCGGTCACGGCGGGGTCCTGGCCGACCACGGCTTTGGCGATCTCGGCGCGCAGGGCTTCCAGGGAGGCCCGGGCGGTGCCCGGATCCCCGGTGATCCCGGCGTTGTCAGTGGTCGGGTCCATCATGGACGGCGTACCTCTCTTTCGAGGGCGTCGAGTTGGTCGGCGAGGGAGATGAGGGCTGCGTCGTCACCGGGCGGCGGGCCGAAGAGGAGGGAATGCAGGGCCTGTCCGTCGCTGTGGTTCCGGAGCTGGGCGGACAGGGCGGGGAGCAGGGACTCGGGCGTGTGCGCCTGGGTGACGGGGACGCCTACGAGGGGGGCGAGGCGAGTGCGGGTCGTGGAGCGAAGAGCGGCTGCCGCGCGGTCGCGGGCGTTGGCCTTGCGGTAGAGGCGGGCGTGGCCTTCGACGGTCTCGGAGGCGCGGATCGCCACGGGGAGTCGTTCGGGTACGAGGGGGCCGAGCCGGCGTGCCCGCCAGAGGGCGGCCAGGACCGCGGCGACGAAGAGCTGCAGCGTGCCCCAGAGCCAGCCCGAGGGGAGCAGGTCGAAGAAGCCGCGTTCGCCGGAGTCGGTGAGCGAGTCGTCGGTGAGCGAGGGGAGGTACCAGACCAAGTGGGTGCGGGAACCGAGCAGTTGGAGGGCGAGCGAGGCGTTGCCGTGCTCGTCGAGGCGGTCGTTGTAGAGGATGTCGGGGGCGCCGAGCACGACGGTGTCGCCGTCTCCGGTGGCTGTCGGGACGCGTACGAGGGTGGGGAGGCCGTTGCTCGGGTAGCAGCTGTCGGCGTCGGCGATGCCGGTGTCGTAGCGGAAGCCGCCCGTGTCCGCGGTGCCCGCGCGTTGCGCGGCGGGCAGGTCGCAGTCCGGGGTCAGCTCCGAGTCGAAGCTGACCGCGGGGTCGGCGGTGATGCCGGGAGCGAGTGTTCCGACGGACGGGCTGCTGGGGGCGATCAGGAGTGTGCGTCCGCCGGAGTTCTCCGTCGCCGTGTGCAGTTGCTGTTGTTGACGGTCGGTCAGCAGGTCGGGGGCCGCGACCAGGAGGGTCGTGTCGGCGCCGGCGGCGGCGCTCGCCTCGGCGAGGGTGGTGACCACGCGCGTGGACACGTTGCGGTCGGCGAGGAGTTCGGCGACGGCGCGGCTGCCTCGGGGGTCGGCGGAGCGTGGGTCGAGGGTGCCGCGCTGGGTGTCGGAGCGGACCACGGCGATCGCGGCGGCGCCTATCAGGAGGACGACGACGCCGAGGACGATGCCTCGCGCGCGGGTCCACACCTGGCGGGCGGTGGGCGAGGCCGAGGTGGAGGCGGGGAGCGTGGCCTCGGTGCTCATTCGGCGGCTCCCTGGCGGGCGTTGTGGGCCGTGCTGGGGGTGCTGCCGCTGGTCGCGAGCGCCGGTTTCGTGCGCGTCAGGTCGTTGTCGAGTTCGGTGAGGCGGCGGTACGTCTGTGGGGTCGCGGTGCGGCCGCCGTACGTCACGTCGTCGAAGTCCCGGGCCGCGGTGCGCAGGCGGTCGGTGTGTGCGGGCAGGGTGCGGCCGGCTTCGGCGGCCGCCTCGTCGGCGGTGCGGCCGGGGCGGGCGTCGAGGAGGGCGCGTTCCTCCAGGGCGCGGACGACGGCGCGCATGCGTTCCTGGACGGCCTGGTTCCAGCGGCCCAGGGCCGCGTGGGCCTCGGCGGCGGCGCGGTGTTCGGCGGCGCTGCGGGGGCGGTCGTCGAAGAGTGCGGCGGCGGAGGTGGGGCCGGGGCGCGGGGAGCCGAGGCGCCACCACAGGGCGCCGATCACGGCGACGACGGCCAGGAGGACGACCAGCAGCCCGAAGGTTCCGCCGGGGGTCGCGGTCGAGGCCGCGTTGAACAGCCTGTCGAGCCAGTCCCAGAAGGCGTCCATGGCCCGTTGCAGCGGGCTGGGGTCGTTCTCGTGGTACATGCGCTTGGACAGCTCGCGCCGGGCCGCCTCCCGCGCGGGATCACGCGGGATCGTCACCGGCGGGTCGTCGGCCGCCAGTGACAGTACGGCGGTGTCGCCGGCGCGCAGCAGTGCTCGTACGGCCGCTTCGGCGGTGGGCGGCAGGGCCGGCACCGTGCTGAGAAATCCCCCCGTCAGGATCACCGCATCAGCTCCCCGGGGTGGTGCCCGGGGCGCCGGAACCGTAGCCCTGGACGCCGGCGGCGCGGGCCAAGTCGAGGTCGAGGGCCTCGCGGCGGATGCGGTGGTCGATGTAGAGGAGCACGGTCACGCCCGCGGTGATCGGGAAGGTGATCATGGAGCCGATCACCGAGCCGATGCCGCTGACGACGAGGAACGTCCAGCCGAGGCCGCCCGTGCCGTCGAGGAAGCCGCTGATGCCGTCTCCGGTCATGGCCGCGGCGACGAAGGTGAACGGGAGGACGACGATGGACGAGACGACCATCGCGATGATCCCGGCGAGCAGCTGGATGCCGAAGACGCGCCACCAGGAGCCGTTGACGAGCTTCGTGGAGCGGCTCATCGACTTCGTGATGCTCTGCTTCTCCAGCATCAGCGCAGGCGAGGCCAGGGAGAAGCGGATCATCAGCCACAGGGCGACGATGCCCGCGCCGAGGCCGCCCAGGACGGCGAGTGCCGCGCCGCCGCCCTCCGAACCCGCGAGAGCCACGAGGACGCCAGGGGCGATGCCGACGGCGAGGACCGCGACGACGATGAGCAGCAGCAGGAAGATGAGGCCGAACAGCTTCGGGACCTGCGGGCGGGCGTCCCGCCAGGCCTCGCCGATGGTGACCGGCTTGCCGAGCACGGCGCGGCTGGTCACGGTCGTGAGCAGGGCGGTCGCGATGACGGTGCCGATCATGGAGATCACGAAGAGGAGGCCGGAGCCGAGGAAGGCGTCTCCCATGGCGCGGCTCAGCTCGTCGACGCTCGCGCTCGTGTCGTTGAGGGCGGCGGTGCTCGTGCTGTCGTCCAGGACGAAGCCCTGGAGGAGGATCGCGAAGATCTCCGTGAAGACCGCGACGGTGAGCGAGATGCCCAGCACGGTGCGCCAGTAGGCGCGCATGGTGGAGACGGCGCCGTCGAGGATCTCGCCGACGCCCAGGGGGCGCAGCGGGATCACACCGGGCTTGGCCGCGGGCGGGGGGCCGCCCCAGTTGCCGTCCCAGCCGGGGTGGCCGCCGGGCGGCGGGCCGTATCCGCCGTACCCTCCCGGGCCTGCGGGGGCGCCGGGGTACTGGCCGCCCCAGCCCGGGCCGGGCGGTGGTGGGGGCGGCGGGGCCTGCCCCGGGTTCTGGGAGCCGGTGGGGGCGGACCACTGGGCGGGTGGCGGCTGTTCCTGGGACCACTTCGGGCCGGCGCCGGCCGGGTCCTGGCGCGGCTGGTCCGAGGGTTCCGCGGGACCGGGGCGGTCGGCGGGGGCGGACGCGTCGGGCTGCTGCCCGTCGGAGGGGGCGGATCCGGGCGAGGCCCAGCCCGGAGTGTCGTTCATCGTCGCTCCTTCACGGTGCCCGTCCGCGTTCGCGGCAGGTTGGCAGCCATCGTGCCATGGGGAGGGCACGGGGGGATCGGCCCCCGTATGGGCTGGACACCTTCAATTGTCCGACGGGCAGGGGGCAGACTGGGCGGATGGCTGATCAGTACGCGCAATCCCGCGAGGACAACCGGCCCACCGAGATACCGGCGATCCGCTGGGACGACCCTCCCGAGGGCCCGGTGCTGGTCCTTCTCGATCAGACGAGACTGCCGGCCGAGGAGGTCGAGCTGGTCTGCACGGACGCGCCCGCGCTGGTGGCGGCGATCCGTTCGCTGGCGGTGCGCGGTGCGCCGCTGCTCGGTATCGCGGGGGCGTACGGGGTCGCGCTCGCCGCCGCTCGCGGCTTCGACGTGGACGAGGCCGCCGTCGCGCTGGCGCAGGCCCGGCCGACCGCCGTGAACCTCGCTGTCGGGGTGCGCAGGGCGCGGGAGGCGTACGGGGCCGAGCTGGCCAGGAGCGGTGACCGGGATCGGGCGGCCATCGCGGCGCTGGTCGCGGCGCGGGCGCTGCACCGGGAGGATGCCGAGGCCAGCGCGCGGATGGCCGTGCACGGGCTGGCGCTGCTGGACGAGCTGCTGCCCGGCGGCGGGCACCGGGTGCTCACGCACTGCAACACCGGATCGCTGGTGTCGGGTGGTGAGGGAACGGCGTTCGCGGTGGCGCTCGCGGCGCACCGGGCGGGGCGGCTGCGCAGGCTCTGGGTGGACGAAACGCGCCCGTTGCTGCAAGGTGCTCGCCTGACGGCGTATGAGGCGGCGCGCAGCGGAATGGCGTACACCTTGCTCACGGACAACGCGGCGGGCTCGCTGTTCGCCGCAGGGGAGGTGGACGCGGTACTGATCGGGGCCGATCGGATCGCGGCCGACGGTTCGGTGGCGAACAAGGTGGGGAGCTATCCGCTCGCCGTGCTGGCCAGGTACCACCACGTGCCGTTCATCGTGGTGGCGCCGGTGACGACGGTGGATCCGGACACCCCCGACGGGGCGTCCATAGAGGTGGAACAGCGTGCCGGACATGAGGTGACGGAGATCGCCGCACCTCAGGTGCCGGTGGCGGGAGCAGAAGCGGGAGGCGGGATTCCGGTGGCACCCTTGGGGACCCAGGCGTACAACCCGGCGTTCGATGTGACGCCTCCCGAGTTGGTGACGGCGATCGTCACCGAAGCGGGTGTTGTTTCGCCCGTGACGGCTGAGGCGCTTGCTGAGCTGTGTGACAGGTCACGCCAGGTAACGATTTAGTTAATGGGATGATGTCGTTTATGAAGGGACGAGTCCTTGTCGTCGATGACGACACAGCACTGGCCGAGATGCTCGGCATCGTGTTGCGTGGTGAAGGTTTTGAGCCGTCTTTCGTAGCCGACGGCGACAAGGCGCTGGCCGCTTTCCGTGAGTCCAAGCCCGATCTGGTGCTCCTGGACCTGATGCTTCCCGGTCGGGACGGTATCGAGGTGTGCCGCCTGATCAGGGCGGAGTCCGGGGTGCCGATCGTGATGCTCACGGCCAAGAGCGACACCGTCGATGTCGTCGTGGGCCTGGAGTCGGGTGCCGATGACTACATCGTGAAGCCGTTCAAGCCGAAGGAGCTGGTCGCCCGGATCCGGGCGCGGCTGCGGCGGTCGGAGGAGCCGGCGCCCGAGCAGCTGGCCATAGGTGACCTCGTCATCGATGTCGCCGGTCACTCTGTGAAGCGGGACGGGCAGTCGATCGCGTTGACTCCGCTGGAGTTCGATCTGCTGGTGGCGCTCGCGCGCAAGCCGTGGCAGGTCTTCACGCGTGAGGTGTTGCTGGAGCAGGTCTGGGGGTACCGCCACGCGGCGGACACCCGGCTGGTCAACGTGCATGTGCAGCGGCTGCGCTCCAAGGTCGAGAAGGACCCGGAGCGGCCGGAGATCGTGGTGACCGTCCGTGGCGTCGGTTACAAGGCCGGACCGAGCTGACATGTCCGGGGACAGTGCCGCTTCGGCCTCCGGGCGTTCCGGGGGGCGTGCGGAGCGGCCTGTCGGCCGGCAGAAGGTGAGAAAGGCCGGCTCCGGCCGGCGGCGGTTCTTCGAGGGCGGGCTGCTCCAGGGCGGTGTCCAGGGCAGCCCGGTCCTTCGGCTGTTCATGCGCTGGGTGCGCCGGCCGCTGCTGCCCGTCATGCGGCTGTGGCGGCGCAACATCCAGCTCAAGGTCGTCGCCACGACGCTGCTGATGTCGCTGGGCGTCGTCCTGCTGCTCGGCTTCGTCGTGATCGGGCAGGTGCGCAACGGGCTCCTTGACGCCAAGGTGAAGGCCTCGCAGAGCCAGGCCGCGGGTGGATTCGCGGCGGCCAAGCAGAAGGCGGACACGGCGGCCAGCGCCAGTGGGGACGACGGGTCCGGCGCGGACGGCCGTCCCGCGCAGAACGTCATCCAATGGATGAGCGACCTCGTGGAGTCCCTCTCCAGCGGCGGCCAGGGCGCCTTCGACGTCGTGACACTCCCGGTCGGACAGGCCGGCGACGACAGCGGCGGCGGGCGCGGCCCGCGTGCCTCCGGCGGGGTGGACCCGACCGCGAGCGTGCCCGACGCGCTGCGCGACCGGGCCGACGGCAGCACGCTGATGGCCCAGAGCTACACCCGTATCACCTACACCAATGGCAGCGATTCGCAGCCCGCGCTGATCATCGGCAAGCAGGTCGACGACCCGAACGGGGACCCGTACCAGCTGTACTACCTCTTCCCGCTCACACAGGAGGAGAAGTCGCTGAGCCTGGTCAAGGGCACGCTGGCGACGGCCGGGCTGTTCGTCGTCGTGCTCCTGGGGGCCATCGCCTGGCTCGTGGTGCGGCAGGTCGTGACACCGGTGCGGATGGCGGCCGGGATCGCCGAGCGGCTGTCCGCGGGGCGGCTGCAGGAGCGGATGAAGGTCACCGGCGAGGACGACATCGCGCGGCTCGGCGAGGCCTTCAACAAGATGGCGCAGAATCTCCAGCTGAAGATCCAGCAGCTGGAGGACCTGTCGCGGATGCAGCGGCGGTTCGTGTCCGACGTGTCGCACGAGCTGCGGACACCGCTGACGACCGTACGAATGGCCGCCGATGTCATCCATGACGCGCGCGTGGACTTCGATCCCATCACCGCGCGGTCGGCCGAACTGCTCGCCGATCAGCTCGACCGGTTCGAGACGCTGCTCGCGGATCTGCTGGAGATCAGCCGGTTCGACGCGGGCGCGGCGGCGCTGGAGGCCGAACCGATAGACCTCAGGGAGGTCGTCCGGCGGGTGGTGAGCGGTGCCGAGCCGCTGGCCGAGCGCAAGGGGACGACGGTACGGGTCGTCGGCGATCAGCAGCCCGTCGTGGCCGAGGCGGACGCGCGGCGCGTGGAGCGGGTGCTGCGCAACCTCGTCGTCAACGCCGTGGAGCACGGCGAGGGCAACGACGTCATCGTGAAGCTGGCCTCCGCGGGCGGCGCTGTCGCGGTGGCCGTGCGCGACTACGGGGTCGGGCTCAAGCCCGGTGAGGCGACCCGGGTCTTCAGCCGCTTCTGGCGGGCCGACCCGGCACGCGCGCGTACCACCGGCGGGACCGGCCTCGGCCTGTCCATCGCGCTGGAGGACGCGCGGCTGCACGGCGGCTGGCTGCAGGCGTGGGGCGAGCCGGGCGGTGGCTCCCAGTTCCGGCTGACGCTGCCGCGCACCGCCGACGAGCCCCTGCGGGGCTCACCGATACCACTGGAGCCCAAGGACTCACGGCGTCACCGGGGACTCAACGACGCGGGGCTGCCGCACGCCGGTGGCGACAAGCTCGCCACGGTGCCGGTGCAGACGGCGGCCACCGAGCAGCGGCCGATAGCGCCACGGCTCGCCGCCATGGCCCCGACCGCCGACCCCACGGCGCTGCCCGGCAACGGCGCGCGCGTGGTGCCCCGGCCGGCCGGCGGCGCGCGGCGGGACGGTACTTCCGGTACGGAGCCCGGATCGGAGTCGCCGTCCTCGGACACGGTGTCCTCGGATGCCGGTGCGGAGCGTGTGAACGAGCAAGGGGAGGCATTTCGTGGGCCCTGACCGCGAGCGGGACGGTCGGCGGCGGGGAACGGCTCGCACGGTGGTGTACGCCGCCTGTGGCGCCGTACTGCTGGCCGGATGCGCCTCGATGCCCGACAGCGGGGATCTGCGCGGGGTCGAGTCCACGCCCCGGCAGGACGCCCAGGTGCGGGTCTTCGCCCTGCCGCCCCACGAGAACGCCCAGCCGGTGGAGATCGTCCAGGGCTTCCTTGAAGCGCTGACCAGCGACGATCCGAACTATGAGACGGCGCTGAAGTACCTGACCACGAGCGCGGCGAAGAAGTGGCGGCCCGACGCGTCCACCACGGTGCTGGACGGGGGGCCCAGCACGGGCCAGGTCCCTGTGGGCAGCCGGGAGGACGGGATCGACGCCTACGCGTTCACCCTGACCGGCGGCAGGTTCGCCACGCTGGACTCCCGGCAGTCGTACGCACCCGCCGACGGGCAGTACCGCGAGACGCTGCACCTCACACGCGAGAAGAAGAGCGGGCAGTGGCGCATCGACGAGCTGCCGCAGGGCATCGTCATGGGCAAGTCGGACTTCCTGCGCAACTACACCTCCGTCAATAAGTACTACTTCGCGTCGAACTCGCCGTCGGAGCCGGACGGGCAGCCCGTGTCCGTCGCCGATCCGGTCTACGTCCGCAAGAAGGTCGACCCGATGACGCAGACGGTGAGTTCGCTGCTCGAAGGGCCCTCACGCTGGCTGGGGCCGGTCGTCAGATCGAGTTTCCCCACGGGTACGGCGCTCAAGAAGGGCGTCACCTCGCTGACCCCCGACGACCAGAACCGGCTGACGGTGCCGCTCAACGACAAGGCGAGCCGGGTCGGGTCCGCCAAGTGCACCGAGATGGCGGCCCAGCTGCTCTACACCCTCCAGGACCTCACCCCCACCGGTGTCGACGAGGTCGCGCTGCAGCGCTCCAACGGCACCCAGCTGTGCGTCCTCGACAAGAACGGGGCCGAGCTCGTCGCCGCGCGCGTCGCGGTGCAGAGCCCCGACTACCAGTACTTCATCGACGGCAAGCACCGCCTCGTACGCGTGGCCGGCGGCAACCCCGACCCCGACGACAATGTCTCCCCGGTGCCGGGCGCGCTCGGCGAGGGGGAGAAGCAGCTGCGGTCCGCTGCGGTCTCGCGCGACGAGGACAGCGCGGCCGGCGTCTCGCTGGACGGGACCTCGCTGTACGTGGGGTCGCTGGTGTCCGGCGGATCGCTCGGCGAACCGGTGGTGACCAGCCAGGGCGCCACCAAGGACGACCGGCTGACCACACCCAGCTGGGACGGCGACGGCGACCTCTGGGTGGCCGACCGCAACCCCGCGAAGCCCCGGCTGCTGCTCCTGAAGAAGGGCGCGGGTGAACCGCTGGAGGTGAGGACTCCGGGCCTCGACGGCCGTATCGAGGCGGTACGGGTGGCCGCCGACGGGGTGCGGATCGCGCTCATCGTGGAGAAGGACGGCCTGCGGTCGCTGTACATCGGGCGGATCGAGCGGGACGAGCGGTCGGCGGAGACGTCGGACGGGTCGGACGAGGCGGCGAAGTCGGAGGCGGCGGGGCAGAAGGCCGGGGAGCAGTCGGTCGTGTCGGTTCTCGAACTGCACTCCGTGACACCGCAGTTGGAGGAGGTCACCGCCATGTCGTGGGCCGGGGACAGCCGGCTCGTGGTGGTGGGGCGTGAGCAGCGCGGGGTCCAGCAGATGGCATACGTGCAGGTCGACGGCTCGACGCCGGTGGGGTCGGCGCCGACCGCGCTGACCGGAGTGAAGGCCATCGCCGCGGCCGAGGACGAGAGGCTGCCGCTGGTGGCGTACTCGGAGGAGGACGGGATCGTGCGGCTGATGTCCGGGTCCAAGTGGCAGAAGCTGGTCAAGGACGGGTCGGCTCCGGTGTATCCGGGGTGAGAGGTCTCCTCCGCCGTCCTGAGCGTCCGCGGTGGTCTTGCGGGGGCTCTCAGGTGGTTTCGTTGTGACGGCTCGTCGGATGTCCGGCGGGCCGTCGGCGTTTCCGGGTGCCGTTCTCAGGTGCTGATTCCGGGGTGCGGAGAGTTATCCACAGGGCGTTGTCCACAGGGGTGGCCGGGTGGCGCCGGTGTTGGCACAGTGGTGGTCATGCGGGGGTGGTGGCAGGACCTCAGTGACCTGGTGCTGCCGGCCGAGTGCGGAGGCTGTGGGAGGCCTCGCACGGTGCTCTGCCCGGAGTGCCGTGCCGCCCTGGACGGGGCCGCACCGAGCCGGGTGCGACCTGCGCCGGAGCCGCCGGGGCTGCCGGTGGTGCACGCGGCGGCCCGGTACGAGGACGAGGTGCGCGCGGTACTCCTCGCGCACAAGGAAAGGGGTTCACTGGCACTCGCAGGGCCGCTCGGGGCGGCACTGGCGGGAGCTGTACGGGCAGGGCTCCAGGCCGGGGCCCCGCGCGGTGGTACGGGTGTGCTGCTCGTGCCTGTGCCGTCCGCACGCCGGGCCGTGCGGGCCCGGGGGCACGATCCGGCTCGACGGATCGCGCTCGCCGCTGCGGGTGTGCTGCGCGGGTCCGGTACGCCGGCCCGGGTAGCGGCGGTACTGCGGCAGCGGCGTGCCGTCGCCGACCAGGCGGGTCTGAATTCCCGGCAGCGGCTGGACAACCTCGCGGGTGCGCTGGGCGTGGTCGCCGGGGGTGGGCGGTTGCTGGTGGGTGGGGGAGGCGGGGGTGGGGAGGGGGGAGGGGGCGGGGGCCCCGGTTCGGGCTCTGGTGGCGGTGCGGTTGTTCTGGTCGACGACCTGATGACGACCGGGGCCTCACTGGCCGAGGCCGCGCGTGCGGTGCGGGAAGCGGTTGCGGCTGTGAGAGGGGGGAGGAACGCCGTGTATTCGGGAGCGGGGTGGGAAGGCAGAGGGGAACGGTGGCCGGGAGCCACGGGCACGGGCACGGGCACGGGTGCGGAGCGGAGGCCAGGAGCGTCGGGAATGGTGGCGCAGGCCGCCTTCGAAGTCATGATCTGCGCGTCTGTGGTCGCGGCGACGCCTGATTCTTTCGAAATAAACCGGAACTGACCGCGAACTTGCATCGTTGCAGGTAGTGAGAGGGTCAATTCACTTGAACGGAGGTACGCGCCGGTAGAGGGTGACGACATCCGTCCGGGCGAGATATGTTCGGTTGTGAGGGAAAGCCGCAGGCCACACCTCGCAAATCCGAATGCCGTGCTGTGGGTTTTCCGTAATCACCCCGGCCGGCCGAGTGGGGATCTTGCCCATGGGGGAGGAGGAGGTGGAAGTCGCCGAGTCCGAGGTTCCGGGGCACACCGGAGCCTGGTGCAAAAGGGAGATGCTCCGCCACTGAAGCGGAGCGATCCGGGAACGGAGTTCTGCGTGGACATCGTCGTCAAGGGACGCAAGACCGAGGTGCCCGAGCGGTTCCGGAAGCACGTGGCCGAGAAGCTGAAGCTGGAGAGGATCCAGAAGCTCGACGGCAAGGTGATCAGCCTCGACGTCGAGGTTTCCAAGGAGCCCAACCCCCGGCAGGCCGACCGCTCCGACCGAGTGGAGATCACGCTTCACTCCCGCGGTCCGGTGATCCGGGCGGAAGCAGCGGCAAGCGACCCGTACGCGGCACTCGACCTCGCGGCTGACAAGCTGGAGGCCCGGCTGCGCAAGCAGCACGACAAGCGTTACACCCGACGGGGCGCCGGCCGGCTCACGGCCGCCGAGGTCGCCGACCACGTCCCGGACGCGGCAACGCTGAACGGCAACGGTCACCCCGTCCACGAGGAAGCCGCGGACGGCGTGCCCATCAAGCGGATCGGCTCGCTGGAAGTGAAGGGCGAAGGCCCCCTCATCGTCCGCGAGAAGACCCACGTCGCCTCCCCGATGACGCTCGACCAGGCTCTCTACGAGATGGAACTGGTCGGGCACGACTTCTACCTGTTCGTCGACTCCGAGACCAAGGAACCGAGTGTCGTCTACCGGCGGCACGCCTACGACTACGGCGTGATCCACCTCAACACGGACCCGATGGTCGCCCATCAGGCGCATTCCCCCGCGGCGGGTGGCACGCTGGGCGGCTGACCGCCCCCGGCGAGCGCCGAGCGGGTGCCCCTGGAGCGCGTGTGCGCCCCCAGGGGCACCCGTGTGCGACCCCTCCGGAACCCGCTCTGTCACCGCACTGTCGCCCGGGCATGGAATCATGGCCGCAACGGCCCAACCGGTGGGCCGTTGCCTTGGGTTGGCGATGGCACAGAACCACAGGCCACAGCCTTCAGGGGGAGGAACGATGGCGGACAGCTTCGGACCGATGCAGGTCGAGGATGCCGACGACAGCGTCACCGGCATGGGCCCGGAGGGCACCTCGCGCAAGGAGCCGATCAGAGTCCTTGTCGTGGACGACCACGCCCTCTTCCGTCGTGGACTGGAGATCGTGCTCGCGGCCGAGGAGGACATCCAGGTCGTCGGCGAGGCGGGGGACGGTGCGGAGGCGGTCGACAAGGCCGCCGATCTGCTGCCCGACATCGTGCTGATGGACGTACGGATGCCGAAGCGCGGTGGGATCGAGGCGTGCACCTCCATCAAGGAGGTCGCGCCCAGCGCCAAGATCATCATGCTGACGATCAGCGACGAGGAAGCCGATCTGTACGAGGCGATCAAGGCGGGGGCGACCGGTTATCTCCTCAAGGAGATCTCCACGGACGAAGTCGCCACGGCCATTCGCGCGGTCGCCGACGGACAGTCGCAGATCAGCCCCTCGATGGCGTCGAAGCTGCTCACCGAATTCAAGTCGATGATCCAGCGGACGGACGAGCGGCGGCTGGTGCCCGCGCCGCGGCTCACGGATCGCGAGCTGGAAGTGCTGAAGCTCGTCGCCACCGGGATGAACAACCGGGATATCGCCAAGGAGTTGTTCATCTCCGAGAACACCGTGAAGAACCATGTGCGCAACATCCTGGAGAAGCTGCAGCTGCACTCCAGGATGGAGGCCGTCGTTTACGCGATGCGGGAGAAGATCCTCGAGATTCGGTAGAGCGGTCCAGCGGTAGAGCGGTAGTGCGGGCAGGGGTTATCCGAGGGCCTGGGTCAGTTCCCTTGTCAGGGGGGTGCGCAGGTCCGGGGCGTCCACCCGTTCCACTCGTACGTTCGTGCAGTTCACCCAGCTTGCCGCTTCCAGGAGGGCCTGGGCCACTGCCGGGACCGCCTTCGGGCCGTTCAGGCTGACCTGTCTGGCCACCAGGGTGTTGCCTTCTCGGGCGGGGTCGACCCTTCCGACGAGGTGGCCGCCTGCCAGGACCGGCATCGCGAAGTAGCCGTACACGCGCTTCGGCTTCGGGACGTAGGCCTCCAGGCGGTGCGTGAAGCCGAAGATCCGTTCCGTGCGTGCCCGTTCCCAGATCAGGGAGTCGAACGGGGAGAGCAGGGTCGTGCGGTGGCGGCCTCGTGGGGGTGTCTCCAGAGCTGCGGGGTCGGCCCAGGCCGGTTTGCCCCAGCCCTCGACCGTGACGGGGACCAGGCCCGAGTCCGCGATCACCGCGTCGACCTGGTCCGCCTTGAGGCGGTGGTAGTCGGCGATGTCGGAGCGGGTGCCGACGCCCAGGGACTGGCCCGCGAGGCGGACCAGGCGGCGCAGGCACTCGGTGTCGTCCAGTTCGTCGTGCAGCAGGGTGGGCGGGATGGCTCGCTCGGCCAGGTCGTACACCCGCTTCCAGCCTCGGCGTTCCACGCAGACCACCTCGCCGTACATCAGGGCGCGTTCGACGGCGACCTTGGTGCCGGACCAGTCCCACCATTCGCTGGTGCGTTTCGCGCCGCCCAACTCCGTTGCGGTGAGGGGGCCTTCTGTGCGGAGTTGCTTGATGACCTGGTCGTAGGTGTCGGGTGGGAGGTCGTGGTTCCAGTGGGGGCGGGAGCGGTAGGCGCGGCGGCGGAAGGCGAAGTGGGGCCATTCCTCCACGGGGAGGATGCAGGCGGCGTGGGACCAGTATTCGAAGGCGTGGGGGTGCGGGGCGTGAGGGTGGGGGTGGGGGTGGGGTGTGGCTTCGGCTGTGGGGTTCCAGTAAGCCGCTTCGACGTTCTTGCGTGGTATGGCGCCTAGACGGGCGTACGGGATGAGTTCGTGGGAGCGGGCCAGTACGGAGATTGTGTCGAGCTGGACCGCGCCGAGGTGGCGGAGGATTCCGCGGACGCCTGTCTTGCGGTTGGGGGTGCCTAGGAAGCCTTGGGCCCGTAGGGCGATGCGGCGGGCTTCTGCGGCGGAGAGTTGTGTGTGGGGTGTGGGTGCTGGTGTGGGGTGCGGCGGGCTGCTCGTCATGCTTCCGCACGATAGGGGGTGGGACTGACAGTGGGGGGTGAGCTGGGGGTTTGGGTGCGGGTGGTGGTTTTTTCGCCCCCGCCGCCCTTACCCGTTCCCATCCCTGGGGGCTGCGCCCCCAGACCCCCCTTTGTCCTCAAACGCCGGACGGGCTGGAGGGTGGTGGCCGGGTGGGTGGGAAAGGCCGCGCTGAACGCGCTCGTCCTCAAACGCCGAACGGGCTGAAATGCCCCGGCCGCCCTCAGACGCCGGAGGTGTTCGGGGTTGGGAGGTAGGGGGACGTTGACGGGAGGCCCAGGTCTGAGGGGAGTAGGGACGCTACCCAGCAGTCTCGGCGTACTCCCTTGTTGTTGATTGCTGAGCGGAGGGTGCCTTCCAGCGTGAAGCCTGCTCGTTCTGCCGCTGCTCGGGAGGGGGTGTTGCCCACCTCCGCTCGCCATTCCACCCGGTCCACCGAGAGGTGGGTGAAGGCCCAGTGGGAGGCTTTGGTTGTGGCTTCTGTGATGTAGCCGTTGCCTCGGTGGGTCTTGGTGGCCCAGAAGCCGATCTCGGCCACTCCCAGGGACCGCATCGTCAGGGCGAGCATGCCCACCAGCTCCTCCCCTTCGGGGAGGAAGAGGCCGAAGGTGAACATCGAGCCGTCCGCCCAGCCGTCGGGTACCAGCTGGGTGGTGAAGCTGTGGGCGTGCTCGGGGAGGTAGGGCGACGGGATCGTCGTCCAGCGCTGGATGTCTGCGTCCTGCACCGCGGCGTACACGGCGTCCGTGTCGAGCGGTCCGACCGTGCGCAGGAGCAGGCGGGCCGTGGTGAGCGTGACGGGGTCCATCGGCCGATTCTGCTCGGGGGAGGATCAGGGCGCCATCCCTTTTGCCGTGCGTGGGTTCGTGATCACAATTCGTGCAATTCGTGGGTGGGGCGCGGCACCATCCGTGACTCCCGGCCGTTCTCCTTATGGCTGTCCTACCGGCAGGCCTCCCGGCTGGGCGGGGTCCTCGCATACGATGGCCGTCGCTCAGTTAAGACAATGGAAACCGACCGTCCTAGGCCCGACCGGCAAGGAGACCAACCCCCGTGTCCGTCCTCTCGAAGATCATGCGTGCAGGCGAAGGCAAAATCCTGCGCAAGCTGCACCGCATCGCGGACCAGGTCAACTCCATCGAAGAGGACTTTGTCGACCTCTCCGACGCCGAGCTGCGGGCCCTCACCGATGAGTACAAGCAGCGGTACGCCGACGGTGAGAGTCTGGACGACCTGTTGCCCGAAGCCTTCGCCACCGTGCGCGAGGCCGCCAAGCGTGCCCTCGGCCAGCGTCACTACGACGTGCAGATCATGGGTGGCGCAGCCCTCCACCTCGGCTATGTCGCCGAGATGAAGACGGGTGAGGGCAAGACCCTGGTCGGCACCCTGCCCACGTATCTGAACGCCCTCTCCGGGGACGGCGTTCACCTCATCACGGTCAACGACTACCTGGCCGAGCGCGACTCCGAGATGATGGGTCGCGTCCACAAGTTCCTGGGGCTGACCGTCGGCTGCATCCTCGCCAACATGACGCCGGCCCAGCGGCGTGAGCAATACAACTGCGACATCACGTACGGCACGAACAACGAGTTCGGCTTCGACTACCTGCGCGACAACATGGCGTGGTCCAAGGACGAACTCGTCCAGCGTGGTCACAACTTCGCCGTGGTCGACGAGGTCGACTCGATCCTCATCGACGAGGCCCGTACGCCGCTGATCATCTCCGGCCCGGCCGACCAGGCCACCAAGTGGTACGGCGACTTCGCCAAGCTGGTCACGCGCCTCAAGCGCGGCGAGACGGGCAACCCCCTCAAGGGCATCGAGGAGACCGGCGACTACGACGTCGACGAGAAGAAGCGCACGGTCGCCATCCACGAGTCGGGTGTCGCCAAGGTCGAGGACTGGCTGGGCATCGACAACCTGTACGAGTCGGTGAACACGCCGCTGGTGGGCTACCTGAACAACGCCATCAAGGCCAAGGAGCTTTTCAAGAACGACAAGGACTACGTCGTCATCGACGGCGAAGTCATGATCGTCGACGAGCACACCGGCCGTATCCTTGCCGGCCGCCGCTACAACGAGGGCATGCACCAGGCGATCGAGGCGAAGGAAGGGGTGGACATCAAGGACGAGAACCAGACCCTTGCGACCATCACTCTCCAGAACTTCTTCCGTCTCTACGAGAAGCTCTCCGGTATGACCGGTACGGCCATGACGGAGGCCGCCGAGTTCCACCAGATCTACAAGCTCGGTGTCGTCCCGATCCCGACCAACCGCGACATGGTCCGCAAGGACCAGTCCGACCTGATCTACCGCACCGAGGTCGCGAAGTTCGAGGCGGTCGTCGACGACATCGCCGAGAAGCACGAGAAGGGTCAGCCGATCCTGGTCGGCACGACCTCCGTGGAGAAGTCCGAGTACCTCTCGCAGCAGCTCTCCAAGCGCGGCATCCAGCACGAAGTGCTGAACGCCAAGCAGCACGACCGGGAGGCGACCATCGTCGCCCAGGCCGGCCGCAAGGGCGCCGTCACGGTCGCCACGAACATGGCCGGCCGTGGTACGGACATCAAGCTCGGCGGCAACCCGGACGACCTCGCCGAGGCTGATCTGCGCCAGCGCGGCCTCGACCCCGAGGAGCACATCGAGGAGTGGGCCGCGGCCCTGCCGGCCGCCCTGGAGCGGGCCGAGAAGGCAGTCAAGGCCGAGTTCGAAGAGGTCAAGGACCTCGGCGGGCTCTATGTCCTCGGCACCGAGCGGCACGAGTCCCGGCGGATCGACAACCAGCTGCGCGGTCGTTCCGGACGTCAGGGCGACCCCGGCGAGTCCAGGTTCTACCTCTCCCTCGGCGACGACCTCATGCGGCTGTTCAAGGCCCAGATGGTCGAGCGCGTCATGTCGATGGCGAACGTTCCGGACGACGTACCGATCGAGAACAAGATGGTCACCCGTGCCATCGCCTCCGCCCAGTCGCAGGTCGAGACGCAGAACTTCGAGACGCGTAAGAACGTCCTCAAGTACGACGAGGTCCTCAACCGGCAGCGCGAGGTCATCTACGGCGAGCGTCGCCGCGTCCTGGAGGGCGAGGACCTGCACGAGCAGGTCCAGCACTTCATGGACGACACCATCGACGCGTACATCGGCGCCGAGACCGCCGAGGGCTTCGCCGAGGAGTGGGACCTGGACCGGCTGTGGGGCGCGTTCAAGCAGCTCTACCCGGTGAAGGTCACCGTCGACGAGCTGGAGGAGGCGGCCGGCGACCGCGCCGGGCTGACCGCCGAGTTCATCTCCGAGTCGATCAAGGACGACATCCACGACCAGTACGCGTCGCGCGAGGAGCAGCTCGGCTCCGAGATCATGCGTGAGCTGGAGCGCCGGGTCGTGCTGTCGGTCCTCGACCGCAAGTGGCGCGAGCACCTCTACGAGATGGACTATCTCCAGGAGGGCATCGGTCTGCGCGCCATGGCGCAGAAGGACCCGCTGGTCGAGTACCAGCGCGAGGGCTTCGACATGTTCACCGCCATGATGGAGGGCATCAAGGAGGAGTCCGTCGGCTACCTGTTCAACCTGGAGGTCCAGGTCGAGCAGCAGGTCGAGGAGGTCCCGGTCGCGGACGCCAAGCCGTCGCTGGACAAGGGCGTCGAGGACTCGGTGCCGGCGCAGGCGAGCGCCGGTTCCCGGCCGGAGATCCGGGCCAAGGGGCTCGACGCTCCGCAGCGGCCGGACCGGCTGCACTTCTCCGCGCCTACCGTGGACGGCGAGGGTGGCGTCGTCGAGGGCGACCTCGTCGGGGACGACGACGAGGTGCGGTCCGAGGCGGACGGGCTCACGCGCGCGGAGCGGCGCAAGCAGCAGCGGAGTGGGCGGCGGCGTAAGAAGTGACCTGTGAGACGTAAGCAGTGAGTGCGTTGTACTCGCTGTGTGAAGGGCCGGGCATCCGATGAGGGTGGCCGGCCCTTCTGCTTTGCGGGCGCTCAGTCGTCCGTGTGCGGCCTTCGGGGGCCGCCCAGTTCCACCGCCGTGCAGCGCCAGCGGAAGTCGTGGCCCAGTTCCAGGCGGAAGGCCATCGCGCGGAGCTGGTCGCCGGCGCCGATGCGGGCGAAGGCCTCCAGGGCGCCCTGGCTGGGTTCGTAGTAGCCGACGTCGCGGACCACGGGGCGGGTGCCGCGGGTGCGCAGGGGGCCGCGTTCCGCGAGCCAGGCCAGTTCGTCGTAGGCGCGGCCCACGGTGTGGCGGAGCATGCTGTGGACCGGGCGTTCGCCGCTCAGGACGGCCAGGAGGCGGTCGGCGAAGAGGTCGGTGGGGCGGGGCTGCGGGAGAGGCCTGGGTGCCAGGTGGGGCGCCTGGTGGGGCCTCTGGTGGGGCTGGACGGGCTTCTGGAGGGGGCGCTGGGGTGTCGTGTGCTGTCCCTGGGCGGGGACCCTGGGCTCGGCGTGGGTTTCGGTGGGGGTGGTGGCCTCGGGGACGGGTGTACGGGGGGTGCCGCCGCCCGGGGTGGTGCGGTGCGGGGCGCTGCCGGGGCGGCGGGTGTCGCGCCGTACCGGCGGGCGGGACGGGGTACGGCGGACCGTCCTTGTCATCACCTTGTTCATGGAATGTCCCCGTTTCCTGGGGCCCGGGTGGGTACCGGGCGGTAACTTTCTGGTGGGGATCTTGTACGGGGAGTGATCGGCTGGGTGCAAGCAGGGAGAGGCCCCGGTTCGGGGGGCTCCGAGGTTCACTTATCAGAGTGGTTCTCGGCGAGGAAAGGCCTGGTGGGGGTGGGGTGTGGGGGTGAATTTCGGGGAGCGGGGTGGACGCTGGGAGAGGCCTGGGCGGGGACTCGAAAGGGGACGCCCCGACGTATTCTGAGGGTCTTCCCGGGTCGTACGGGAGGGTCCCGGCTGCTGGTTTCCGGTTGCTCGTTCCGGTGCTGGTTCCGGTCACGGAAACGCCCACTACGAAAGCGGTCAGTCATGCGCGTCTACGTCCCTCTGACCCTCCCTGGCCTTGCCGAGGCGTACAAGACGGGTGAGTTGGGGGCGGGGCCGTTCGTCGCGTACGCCGTCACGCCCGCGTTGCGTGAGTGGTATCTGTCCGACGACATCGAGGAGTTGGAGTACGCGGCGTTGAATCGGGCCGCGCTCGCTTCTCTGCGGTTGCTGGCGATGGAGCCGAGGGTGGTGCGGCGGCGGGTGGTTGTCGCGCTGGACGTCGCGGACGGGGTGGCGGTTGCCGACCCCGATCGGGGGCTTGATCCGGGGGCGTTGGGTGAGGTGCGGGTCGGTGGGGCTGTTTCCTTGGGGAAGGCTGCGGCTGTGCATGTCGATTCCGGGGAGGCGGAGGGGGATGTCTCTGCGGCTGCGGATGCGTTGGGGGCGGCGGATCGGGGGGATGACGATGCGCAGTTCGTCGTGGACGGGGCGGAGGATCATGAGCTGCTTTGGTATGCCACGCAGGAGATTCCGAACCTTGTGGGGTTGTTGGGGTGAGGTGTGAGGGGGTGGTTTTTTCGCCCCCGCCGCCCCTACCCGTCCCATCCCGTTCCTGGGGGCTGCGCCCCCAGACCCCCCTTTCGGCCTGAACGGCCTCGTCCTCAAACGCCGGACGGGCTGGGTGGTGCTGGCCGTCGCTGGGGAGGGCGGGGGCGGGTGGGTGGGAAGGTCGCGCTGGACGCGCTCGTCCTCAAACGCCGGACGGGCTGAAAGATCCAGCCCCGGACGGGCTGAAGGTGCCTGGGCCTGCGTTCGAATGGGCTCTGTCAGTGGTGCGGGGTACGTTCTTCGTATGGGGAAGTACGGAGTGGCGCACATCGTGTGGGACTGGAACGGGACCCTGTTTCATGACACCGATGCCGTCATAGGAGCGACCAACGCGGCCTTCGGGGAGCTGGGGCTGGAGCCCATCACGCTGGAGCAGTACCGGGAGCTGTACTGCGTACCCGTGCCGCGGTTCTACGAGCGGCTGCTCGGGCGGCTGCCCACCGAGGCCGAGTGGGCTGTCATGGATGACATCTTTCATCGGTACTACGCGGAGCATCGCGTGGCTTGTGAGCTGGCCGTGGGGGCGCGGGATCTGCTGGCCGGGTGGCAGTCGGCCGGGCGCAGTCAGTCCATTCTGAGTATGTATGGGCATGACGAACTTGTTCCGCTGGTCAGAGGGTTTGGGATCGAGGCTCACTTCCTGCGTGTTGACGGGCGGACCGGGCCTTCCGGCGGCAGCAAGGCCGAGCACATGGTGCGTCATCTCGGTGCGCTCACCGGTGTCGAGGCCGCGCGCACCGTGGTGATCGGGGATGCCGCCGACGATGCGATCGCCGCCCGGCATGTGGGTGCGTTGGCTGTGCTCTACACCGGTGGGTCCCATGGGCGGGCCAGTCTTGAAGCGGTGGGTGTGCCTGTGGTGGACAGTCTGGAGGAGGCCGTCGCGGAGGCCGAGCGGTTGGCCGCTTAGGGCGGTCTGCGCAGTCGTCCGGGGGTGTTTCGGGCGTTCCCCTTCTCCCACTGTTCAGAATGTCAAACTTCCCGGCCTGCTTTTGTACACAAATGGCTCATGACGTGGCCCCCGTCATGAGCGATAGCCTGGTGGCGTGATCAGCGCGATACGTCGCGGGGGCGTTCCTGCCCCTGCCCTGCGCCCGGAGTGCACGGACCACATCCGTGCCCGGGCGGTGATCGCTGGTCGGCGCGGGCGGGACGGAACCCCGAGGGTTCCCAGGACGCCGTACGCATCCCATGGACCGGCGTTGCCGAGAGCAGCGTCACACTCCGTCGGGGTGCCGAGAATGGCCGATAACCCCCCGCTCTTCCCACCCTGCGGCATAGCGTCGGAACTGACCGGAGACCCCGCGTCGTGGCGTTGTGCCGGAGAGGGAGACCTACTTCCTTCTACGTCACGCAACGACGCGCGACAGGAGCCAGAGGACAATGCAGACCAAGCTGGACGAAGCCAAGGCCGAGCTGCTCGAGAGGGCCGCCCGGGTAGCTGAGAACAGCCCGGTCGGGGGGCACCTACCGACTGGGACGACACGTGCAACCACACCCGGCGGAGACCCCGGCACCCCGGACCACGACACCGTGCTCGCGTTCCTCCAGCGCTACTACCTGCACACGGCCCCGGAGGACCTCGCCGACCGCGACCCGGTCGACGTCTTCGGCGCCGCCTTCTCGCACTACCGGCTGGGCGGGACCCGGCCGCAGGGCACGGCGAGCGTGCGGGTGCACACCCCGACCGTCGAGGAGAACCAGTGGCAGTGCAGCCACTCCGTCGTCGAGGTCGTCACCGATGACATGCCTTTCCTTGTCGACTCGGTCACCAACGAACTGTCCCGGCAGGGACGCGGCATCCATCTCGTCGTCCATCCGCAGTTCGTCGTACGACGGGACCTCACCGGCAAGCTCGTCGAGGTGCTGCCCGCCCAGGTGGCAGGCAGTGACCTGCCGCACGACGCTCATGTCGAGTCGTGGATCCATGTCGAGATCGACCGTGAGACCGACCGCGCCGATCTGAAGCAGATCACCAACGACCTGCTGCGCGTCCTGTCCGACACCCGTGAGGCCGTCGAGGACTGGGAGAAGATGCGCGACTCCGCGCTGCGCATCGCCGAGGAGCTGCCCAAGGAGCCCACCGCCGACGACCTGGTCGACCAGGACGTCGAGGAGGCGCGCGAGCTGCTGCGCTGGCTCGCGGACGACCACTTCACCTTCCTCGGCTACCGCGAGTACGAGCTGCGTGAGGATGACTCGCTGGCCGCGGTGGCGGGTACCGGGCTCGGCATTCTGCGGTCCGATCCGCACCACTCCGAGCAGGAGGGCCATCCGGTCAGCCCCTCCTTCGAGCGGCTGCCCGCCGACGCCCGCGCCAAGGCCCGCGAGCACAAGCTTCTTGTCCTGACCAAGGCCAACAGTCGGGCGACCGTGCATCGGCCGTCCTATCTCGACTACGTCGGGGTCAAGAAGTTCGACGAGAACGGTGAGGTCGTCGGTGAGCGGCGGTTCCTGGGGCTGTTCTCCTCCGCCGCCTACACCGAGTCCGTGCGCCGGGTGCCCGTCGTCCGCCGCAAGGTCGACGAGGTGCTGCGGGGCGCCGGGTTCTCGCCCAACAGCCATGACGGGCGCGACCTCCTCCAGATCATGGAGACCTATCCGCGCGACGAGCTGTTCCAGACTCCGCCCGATGAGCTCCGGTCGATCGTCACGTCCGTTCTCTACCTTCAGGAGCGGCGGCGGCTGCGGCTCTATCTGCGCCAGGACGAGTACGGGCGCTACTACTCCGCCCTCGTCTATCTGCCGCGTGACCGGTACACCACCGGCGTACGGCTGCGGATCATCGACATCCTGAAGGAGGAACTCGGCGGTACCAGCGTCGACTTCACCGCCTGGAACACCGAGTCGATTCTGTCGCGGCTGCACTTCGTCGTGCGGGTTCCGCAGGGCACCGAACTGCCGCAGCTCTCCGACCGGGACAAGGAACGCATCGAGGCGCGGCTCGTCGAGGCCGCCCGGTCCTGGGCCGACGCCTTCGCCGAGGCCCTCAACGCCGAGTGCGGCGAGGAGCGCGCCGCCGAACTGCTGCGCCGGTACGGGAACGCCTTCCCCGAGGGCTACAAGGCCGACCACACTCCACGCGCCGCCGTGGCCGACCTCGTCCACCTCGAAAAGCTGGGCGTCGGCACGAACTTCGCACTGAGCCTGTACGAGCCGGTGGGCGCCGCGCCCGGTGAGCGCCGGTTCAAGATCTACCGCACCGGCGAGTCCGTCTCGCTCTCCGCCGTGCTCCCCGTCCTCAACCGGCTCGGCGTCGAGGTGATCGACGAGCGGCCGTACGAGCTGCGCTGCGCGGACCGGACCACCGCCTGGATCTACGACTTCGGGCTCCGCCTGCCCAAGTCGCTGAGCGGCGGCGGGGATTATCTCGGGGACGACGGCCGCGAGCGTTTCCAGGAGGCTTTCTCGGCCACCTGGACCGGACAGGCCGAGAACGACGGCTTCAACGCGCTGGTGCTGAGCGCGGGCCTCGACTGGCGCCAGGCGCTGGTGCTGCGGGCGTACGCCAAGTACCTGCGGCAGGCCGGCTCCACGTTCAGCCAGGACTACATGGAGGACACCCTCCGCAACAACGTCCACACCACCCGGCTGCTCGTCTCGCTGTTCGAGGCGCGGATGTCACCGGAGCGGCAGCGGGCGGGCGTCGAGCTGACCGACGCGCTCATGGAGGAGCTGGACGCGGCCCTCGACCAGGTGGCCTCCCTCGACGAGGACCGCATCCTGCGATCCTTCCTGACCGTCATCAAGGCGACCCTGCGGACGAACTTCTACCAGGAGAGCGCGGGCGGCAAGCCGCACGACTACGTCTCCATGAAGTTCGACCCGCAGGCCATCCCGGACCTGCCGGCGCCGCGTCCGGCGTACGAGATCTGGGTCTACTCGCCGAAGGTGGAAGGCGTCCATCTGCGGTTCGGGAAGGTCGCGCGCGGTGGGCTGCGCTGGTCGGACCGGCGGGAGGACTTCCGTACGGAGATCCTCGGGCTGGTCAAGGCGCAGATGGTGAAGAACACCGTCATCGTGCCGGTCGGCGCCAAGGGCGGCTTCGTCGCCAAGCAGCTGCCCGATCCGGCCGTGGACCGGGACGCGTGGCTCGCCGAGGGGGTCCGCAGCTACAAGACGTTCATCTCGGCGCTCCTCGACATCACCGACAACCTGGTGGCCGGCGAGGTCGTGCCGCCCGCCGACGTCGTACGGCACGACGAGGACGACACCTATCTCGTCGTCGCCGCCGACAAGGGCACGGCGACCTTCTCGGACATCGCCAACGAGGTCGCCCAGGCGTACAACTTCTGGCTCGGGGACGCCTTCGCGTCGGGTGGCTCGGCCGGGTACGACCACAAGGGCATGGGCATCACCGCGCGGGGCGCCTGGGAGTCCGTCAAGCGGCACTTCCGTGAGCTGGGCGTCAACACGCAGAGCGAGGACTTCACCGTCGTGGGTGTCGGTGACATGAGCGGTGACGTGTTCGGGAATGGGATGTTGCTGAGCGAGCACATCCGGCTCGTTGCCGCCTTCGACCACCGGCACATCTTCATCGATCCGAATCCGGACGCGGCCACCTCGTACGCGGAGCGGCGGCGGCTGTTCGAGCTGCCGAGGTCGAGCTGGGCGGAGTACGACAGCAAGCTGATCTCGGCCGGGGGCGGCATCTTCCCCCGAACCGCCAAGGCCATCCCGGTCAACTCGCACATCCGCGAGGCGCTCGGCATCGAGGCGGGCGTCGCCAAGATGACACCGGCCGACCTGATGAAGGCGATCCTCCAGGCACCGGTCGACCTGCTGTGGAACGGCGGCATCGGCACGTACGTCAAGTCGAGTACGGAGTCCCACGCCGACGTCGGTGACAAGGCCAACGACGCCATCCGCGTCGACGGCGGCGACCTGCGCGTCAAGGTCGTTGGCGAGGGCGGCAACCTCGGGCTCACCCAGCTCGGGCGGATCGAGTTCGCGCAGACCGGCGGGAAGATCAACACCGACGCCATCGACAACAGCGCGGGCGTGGACACCTCCGACCACGAGGTGAACATCAAGATCCTGCTCAACTCCCTTGTCGCGGAAGGCGACATGACCGTCAAGCAGCGCAACACGCTGCTGGCGAAGATGACCGACGAGGTCGGCAAGCTCGTCCTGCGCAACAACTACGCGCAGAACACGGCCATCGCCAACGCCCTCGCCCAGTCCAAGGACATGCTCCACGCCCAGCAGCGCTTCATGCGCCACCTGGTCAGGGAGGGGCACCTGGACCGGGCGCTCGAATTCCTGCCGACCGACCGGCAGATCCGCGAACGGCTCGGCGGCGGACAGGGGTTGACCGGTCCGGAGACGGCCGTGCTCCTCGCGTACACGAAGATCACCGTCGCGGACGAGCTGCTGCGCACCTCGCTCCCCGAAGACCCGTATCTGCGCCGCCTGTTGGACGCCTACTTCCCGAGCGCGCTGCGCAAGAAGTTCCCCGAGCAGATCGACGGGCACGCGCTGCGCCGCGAGATCATCACGACGGTCCTCGTCAACGACACGGTCAACACGGGCGGTACGAGCTTCCTGCACCGGCTGCGCGAGGAGACCGGCGCCTCGCTGGAGGAGGTGGTGCGGGCCCAGACCGCGGCCCGCGCGATCTTCAACTCCAGCGCGGTGTGGGACGGGGTCGAGGCGCTCGACAACACGGTCGAGGCCGCCGTCCAGACCCGGATCCGCCTCCACTCGCGGCGACTTGTCGAGCGCGGCACCCGCTGGCTGCTCAACAACCGGCCCCAGCCGCTCCAACTCACGGAGACCATCGAGTTCTTCGGCGAGCGGGTCGGCCAAGTCTGGTCCCAGCTGCCCAAGTTGCTGCGCGGCGCGGATCTCGACTGGTACCAGAAGATCTACGACGAGCTGACGGGCGCCGGCGTCCCCGACGCCCTCGCCACCCGGGTCGCGGGCTTCTCGTCCGCCTTCCCGACGCTGGACATCGTCTCGGTCGCCGACCGGATGGGCCGTAAGCCGATGGACGTCGCCGAGGTGTACTACGACCTCGCCGACCGGCTCCACATCACCCAGCTGATGGACCGCATCATCGAGCTGCCGCGCGCCGACCGCTGGCAGTCCATGGCCCGCGCCTCCATCCGCGAGGACCTGTACGCGGCCCACTCGGCGCTCACGGCGGACGTCCTCGCGGTCGGCAACGGCTCGTCGACGCCCGAGCAGCGCTTCAAGGCGTGGGAGGAGAAGAACGCGGCGATCCTGGGCCGGGCGCGCACGACCCTGGACGAGATCCAGACCTCGGACGCCTTCGACCTGGCGAACCTGTCGGTCGCGATGCGCACGATGCGGACGCTGCTGCGGACGCATTCGTAGGCGGTACGCATGTACGGGGGTGCCCCGGGCCGTGACGGCTCGGGGCACCCCCGTTTTTCTTGACAACTGTTGGAGAAAAGCAGACGGGGAATTTACCCTTTCCTGCTAGTCCGAGCGCCTCGGATAAAGTCGCGGGCGTGAGTGTGAATGTCTCCGAGAACCCGATTTCGGATCCTGCCCGGCCGGTGCGGCGCGTAATCCTCGAAGCGGTGAAATTCGGGGCCGTCGGCGGCAGCGGTGTGCTGGTGAACTTCCTGTTCTTCAACCTGCTGCTGCACGGGCTCGGTTGGCGGGCGATGACGGCGACCGTGTTGGCCAGCCTGATCGCCATGGGCAGTAACTACCTGGGTTTCCGGTATTTCACGTACCGGGACAGGGCCTCGCGGACCAGGCAGCAGATCGTGCTGTTCTTCGTGTTCAGCGCGATCGGCATCGCGATGGAGAGCGGGCTGTTCTACATCGGTTATCACGGCCTGGGGCTGCACGGGCCGGTCGAGTCGAATGCCGTGAAGGGCGTCTCGATCGTGCTGGCTTCCGGGTTCAGGTTCCTTGTTTATCGGACGTGGGTTTTCCGCCACTAGGCGGCTTTGGCCGGACGGTTCGTGAAGGCCTCGTACTCCTTCAGTACGTCGTCGGTCGGGCCGTCCATGCGGAGTTCGCCGCGCTCCAGCCACAGGACGCGGTCGCAGGTGTCCCGGATCGACTTGTTGTTGTGGCTGACCAGGAACACCGTGCCCGCGTGCTTGCGCAGCTCGCGGATGCGTTCCTCGGAGCGCTGCTGGAACGAGCGGTCGCCGGTCGCCAGCGCCTCGTCGATCAGCAGGACGTCGTGGTCCTTGGCGGCGGCGATCGAGAAGCGCAGCCGGGCACCCATGCCGGAGGAGTACGTGCGCATGGGGAGAGTGATGAAGTCGTCCTTCTCGTTGATCCCGGAGAAGTCGACGATGCCCTGGTAGCGCTCCTTGATCTGCTCCCGGGACATGCCCATCGCGAGACCGCCGAGATAGACGTTGCGCTCACCCGTCAGGTCGCCCATCAGGGCCGCGTTGACGCCGAGGAGCGAGGGCTGGCCGTCGGTGTAGATGCGGCCGTGCTCCACGGGGAGGAGGCCCGCGACCGCCTTGAGCAGCGTGGACTTGCCGGAGCCGTTGGTGCCGATCAGGCCGATGGCCTCGCCGCGGTAGGCGACGAAGGAGACGCTCTTGACGGCGTGCACCTTGCGCACCCCGGCCGCCTTCTCGCTCTGCTTGCGCCGCAGCATCCGGTTGAGCGCGGCGGTCGCGGTGCCGCGTCCGGCGCCCGTGCCGTTGACCCGGTAGACGATGTCGACGTGGTCGGCGACGACGGTGGGGATCTGCTCGTCCGGGTTCGCGGTCTGCTTCTCGGTCTGCTCGGCGTTCGTGTTCGGGTTCGTGTTCGGGTTCTCAGCCACGGCCGTACGTCTCCTCAGCCTTCCAGAAGTAGATGAAGCCGCCGACGCCGACGAGCAGCGCCCAGCCGGTCGCGATCGGCCAGACGTGCGCCGGCAGCTGGCTGGAGTGGTAGCTGTCGATCAGCGCGAAGCGCATCAGGTCGATGTAGATCGCCGCCGGGTTGGTCTCCAGAAGCACCGACACCACGTGCGGCAGGTTGTCCTTCGTGGCCAGCTTGTCGATGCTCCACATGACCCCGGACACGTACATCCAGGTGCGCAGCACGAACGGCATCAGCTGGGCGATGTCCGGAGTGGAGGCCCCCATCCGCGCCATGATCATCGACACGCCCGCGTTGAACACGAACTGGAGTGCCAGGGCGGGGATGACCAGCAGCCAGGAGACGCTGATCGGGATGCCGAAGCAGAGCAGGATCACGATCAGCGCCGCCATCGAGAACAGCAGCTGCTGGAGCTGCTGGAGGCAGAAGGAGATCGGCAGGGCCGCGCGCGGGAAGTGCAGGGCCCGTACGAGGCCGAGGTTGCCGGCGATGGCGCGGGTGCCCGCCATGATCGAGCTCTGCGTGAACGTCCAGATGAACACGCCCGTGACCAGGAACGGGATGTAGTCCGGCACGCCGTGCTTGGTGCCCAGCAGGACGCCGAAGATGAAGTAGTAGACCGCCGCGTTGAGCAGCGGGGTCATCACCTGCCAGACCTGCCCGAGCTTCGCCTGGCTGTACTGGGCGGTCAGCTTGGCGGTGGCGAACGCGGTGATGAAGTGGCGCCGCGCCCAGAGCTGGCGGACGTACACCGGCAGGGTCGGGCGGGCCCCGCTGACCGAGAGACCGTGTCGGAGGGCGTACGCCGATAGTTCGCCCTCGGGCGGGGCGACCGGTGCCGCGGGAGGCGTGGACTGGGGCGGTGTGTGGAGGACCTGGCTCACATCCGCTGCTTTCGCTTGGGGGAGTGGGGGTGGAGAGGGGGCTGTCTTACGCGTTTCTTGCCAAACTCTTACGTCGGGACGGGACCGTATCGTCGTAACGGGAGCGTATTCCGATTCGGCGTCGGAACGCAACCGTTTCGTCGTGACGCCCCTATGCTGGTCCGTATGACGACGAACGCCGACGAGCCCGGGACCGCACCGGCGCGGACCCGCCGCCGGGCCCCTGCCGGGGCCGCCGTACTGCGGGAGGATGTGACCGAGGCCATTCGCGCGGCCGTGTTCGAGGAGCTGGCGGCCGTCGGATACGCCCGGATGTCCATCGAGGGCATCGCGCGGCGGGCGGGCGTCGGCAAGACGGCGGTGTACCGGCGCTGGCGTTCGAAGCTGCACCTGGTGCTCGACCTGGTCTCGGCGATCGCGGTGCAGGGGCTGCCGGCGCCGGACACGGGCACGCTGGAGGGTGATCTGCGGCTGCTGTACGAGCTGACGTCCCGTGCCCTGCGCCACCCGGTGGCCTCGCAGATCATCCCGGACCTCCAGGCGGAGGCGGCCCGTAACCCCGAGATCGCCGACGCCATGCAGAAGGCGCTGCGGGAGGGGCAGGAAGGCGTCGCGAGCGGGATCGTGGCGGCGGCGGAGGCGAGGGGCGAGGTCCGCTCGGGCATCGACGCCGATCTGGCCCTCGATCTGATCTCGGGGCCGCTCTACTGGCGCTCGGTGGTGATCCGTAGCCCGAAGCTGCCGAAGGGGTATCTGGGGTCGCTGGCGCGGGCGACGACGGCGGCGCTGAAGGCGCTGTGACGGAACCACGCGACGGCGGAACGGGGGCGGGGGGGGGGCGGGGGGGCCCCCCCCCCCCCCGGCCCCCCCGGGGTGAGGCCGGGGGGGGCGGCCCCCCCCCCCGCAGCCCGGGCGCCCCCCCCCCCCCCCGCGCCCCCCCCCCCCCCCCCCCGGGG
>NZ_JBIAQP010000022.1:0-219611 GCF_042889145.1 Streptomyces sp. NPDC002680 | reverse complement strand
CGCGCCCGGGGGGCGGGCGCCGGGGGGGGGGGGCGGGGGGGGGCGGGGGGGGGGGGGGGGGGGGGGGGGCCCGCGCCCCCGGGGGGGGGGGGGGGGGGGGGGGGGGGCCGGGGCCCCCCCCCCCGCCCCCGTTCCCGCCGCTGATTCAGGCCTGCTGAGCCTGCCCCCGGCCCTTCAGCAGGGCCGACCCCGCGCCCAGTGACACGACTCCCATGCCCACGGCGGTCGCGATGCCCTGTGCGCCGTCCACCGCGAAGGGCGCGACGGCCGCCACGGCGAGGTTGAAGAGGAACAGGAACCAGAGGACCGGACGGGACGAGAGCAGCGCCTTCATGGGATTGCCTTTCGGAGAGGGGAGCGGTGTGCTTCCGAGATCAACGATCCCGGGATCCGCCCGCCGTCACGAGGGAGTGCCCTCCCGAACCGATGGTGTAGCGGGCTACACCATCACCGGGGAGCAGGGTCTCCCGCGCTCCCGCAGGCCCGTCGCCTAGCCTGATGGCCATGTGGAAGACACTGCGGCAAGCGGCGCGGGCCACGGTCCAGCTGGTCGCGGTCGCGATCCTGGCCTTCGGCTCGTACATATTCATCACCGTCCTGCTGATCACGGCCACCGTCTCGCTCGCGGTCATCGGCATCGGGCTGCTGCCCGAGACGGTCCTGCTCATCCGGCGGATCGCCGGCACCAAGCGGCGGATGGCGACCGAGTGGTCGGGCGTGGAGATCCCCGAGGCGTATCTGCCCATCCAGGGCAAGCTGAAGGAGAAGCTGCGCACGGTGGTCCGCGACCCCGGCACGCGCACCGACCTGCGCTGGATGCTCGCCCACTATGTGTACGGGGCTCTGCCGCTGCTGATGATCCCGCTGTGGCCGGTCGGCCTGGTCGTCGACGGCGTCTGGTGCGGGCTGCTGCGCCGCGAGGCGGTCGTCCTCCCCCTGATCAGCAGGCTCGCCGACCTCGACGCGTCCTGGTCGGCCGCCCTGCTCAAGCCCTCGCCCAAGGCAAATCTCGTCGAGCGCGTCGAACAGCTGAAGGCGACCCGAGCCGACGCGGTCGCCGCGCACGGAGCCGAACTCCGGCGCATCGAACGCGACCTGCACGACGGCGCCCAGGCCCGCCTGGTCTCCCTGTCCATGCGGATCGGCCTCGCGAAACGGGCGTACGACCGTGACCCGGAGGCCGCCCGCAAGCTGCTGGAGGACGCCCAGGACCAGGCCGAGGAGGCGCTGACCGAGCTGCGCAACGTGGTGCGCGGCATCCATCCGCCGATCCTCACGGACCGGGGTCTGGTGGGCGCCGTACGTGCCCTGGCGTCGAGCAGCGGACTGGAGGTCGGCGTGGTCGACGACGGTGTCGAGGACGGCGTACGGGCGCCCGCGGCCGTGGAGGCCGCCGCGTACTTCGTGATCGCCGAGGCGCTGACGAACGCGGCGAAGTACAGCGGTTCGCCGACCGCCTGGGTCGAACTCGCCCGTGTGCCAAGGGGGTTGAAGGTCCGGGTGGGCGACCACGGTCAGGGCGGCGCCGACGAGAAGGGCGGCACCGGACTGCTCGGGATGCGCCGCCGGGTGGCCGCGCTCGACGGCAGCGTGGAGGTGTCGAGCCCCGTAGGGGGGCCGACCGTGATCGACGTGGAGCTGCCCTGCGTATGGTGAGCGCGCATGCCGCAGAGCGGTCGAGCAGCTGGACCGGATGACCGGATGGAGAACGAACCGTCATGCGTGTAGTGATCGCCGAGGACAACGCCCTGCTCAGACAAGGGCTCGTCCTGCTGCTGACGTCGGCCGGCCATGAGGTCGTGGCGGTGGCGGGCAGCGGCCCGGAAGTACTCCCCGCCCTCCTCGAACACCGCCCGGACGCCGCCGTACTGGACGTCCGGATGCCCCCCGGCTTCCGCGACGAGGGCCTGCGCGCGGCCCTGGAGGCGCGGGAGCAGATCCCCGGCCTCCCGGTGCTGGTCCTCTCCCAGTACGTGGAGGAGTCGTACGCGGCGGAGCTGCTGGGCGGCGGAGCGAGCGGCGTCGGCTACTTGCTCAAGGACCGCATCGGCAGGGTGGACGAGTTCCTCGACGCCCTGGACCGAGTGGCCGCCGGCGGCACGGCCCTGGACCCCGAGGTGGTCGCCGAACTCCTCACCCGCCGCCGCGACTCCCCCCTGGACTCCCTCACCCCCCGCGAACGCGAGGTCCTGAAGCTGATGGCGGAGGGCCACGACAACACGATGATTGCCAAAACCCTGGTGGTCACGGAACGCTCGGTCAGCAAACACATCGGCAACGTGTTCCTGAAACTGGGCCTGCCGCCGAGCGACAGCGGACATCGGCGGGTGCTGGCGGTACTGGCTTATCTGAACAACCAGTAGGCCCCCTGGACACCGCCCTCGCTAGCCTGCCCGCATGGCCGATTCCCCCGTCGCCCGCTTCTACGACCAACTCGCCCCCGACTACCACCTCCTCTACGCCGACTGGGACGCGAGTGTCGCCCGGCAGGGCGCGGCCCTCGACCGGGTCATCAGGGAGCGGCTCGGGACGGGTGCCGGGGCAGTGCTCGACTGTGCCTGTGGGATCGGGACGCAGGCCGTCGGGCTGGCGATGCGGGGGTACGACGTCGTCGGGAGCGATGTCAGTGGGGTGGCCGTCGGACGGGCTGTGGCGGAGGCCGCCGATCGGGGGGTGCGGCTTCGGGGCGCTGTCGGTGACATGCGGCAACTGCCTTTCCCGGACGGGCGGTTCGATGTCGTCGTCTGTGCCGACAACGCCCTGCCCCATCTGCTCACCGAGGCTGATGTGCGTGCCGCTCTCATCGACATGCGGCGCGTGCTGCGGGACGGTGGGGCGCTGGTGGTCAGTACCCGGCCGTACGACGAGATCCTCGCCGAGCGGCCCGCCGCCACCCCGCCCAGCGTGTCCCGGTCCGGGGGCGGGCGTGCCGTCGGATTCCAGCTCTGGGACTGGCATGCGGACGGGGAGCGGTACGACTACGAGGTCTTCCTGCTGGAGGAACAGGGCGACGAGTGGGCCGTACGGGTCCGGCGGGCCACCTACTGGGCCCTGCGGCGCAGCGAGTTGGCTCGGTTCGTCGTCGACTCCGGGTTCTGCGAGGTGACTTGGGCGGAGCCCGCCTCAACCGGCTTCTTCCAGCCCCTTCTTGTCGCTACCGCCCGGTCCGCCCAGGCGTAGTCCCCGCCTCCGGATGCAGTCGCACCCACCCCTCCCACGCCGACGTGATCATGTCCTGGACGTCGTGCTTCGCCTTCCAGCCCAGTTCTGTGGTGATGCGGTCGGCCGAGGCCACCACCCTCGCCGGGTCGCCCGGGCGGCGAGGGGTCACGGTCGGGGGCAGGGTGTGGCCCGTCGCCTCGTTCACGCGGGCGATCATCTCGCGGACCGAGACGCCCTCTCCCCGGCCGATGTTGAGGGTGAGTTCGCGGCCCGGCGTCGCCTCCAGTGCGCGGGCGGTCGCCACATGGGCCTCCGCCAGGTCCGTCACGTGGATGTAGTCCCGTACGCAGGTGCCGTCCGGGGTCGGGTAGTCGTCGCCGAAGACGCGCGGGGGCTCGTGGGCCGTCAGGCGTTCGAAGATCATGGGGATGATGTTGAAGACGCCCACGTCCGCCAGGGACGGGGTCGCGGCGCCGGCCACGTTGAAGTAGCGCAGGCACGCCGTCGACAGGCCTGTCGCCCGGCCCGTCGCGCGGACCAGCCACTCACCCGCCAGCTTCGTCTCGCCGTACGGGCTCATAGGCGCGCACGGCGTCTCCTCCGTCACCAGGTCCACATCCGGCATGCCGTACACCGCCGCCGAGGACGAGAACACGAACGACGGGACCCCGGCCGCCGTGACCGCGTCCAGCAGGACGCGCAGCCCCTCCACGTTCTCCCGGTAGTAGTGCAGGGGGCGGTCCACCGACTCGCCCACCTGCTTCTTCGCCGCCAGATGGACCACGCCCGTCACCTCGTGGTCCCGCAGGGCACGCGCCACCCGCTCGCCGTCCAGGGTCGAGCCGACCACCAGCGGTACGCCGTCCGGCACCCGCTCGGCGATACCGGTGGACAGGTCGTCGTACACCACGGCCCGCTCGCCCGCCTCGGTCATCGCGCGGACGACATGCGCCCCGATGTAGCCGGCGCCGCCGGTGATCAGCCAGGTCATGTGCGGTCGTCCCCTCGTGCGGTCGGGTGGTCGTGAGGTCGGTCGGGCTTTGTCAGCTAACTCCCGTTACGGCGCACTTAGTTCCCGCTCGGGGAGTGAAGCGACGGACGCGGGCTGTGCAGGGTGCGGAATCGTGGCCGGGCGGGTCGCTCGCCACAGCCGTACGAAGGACATGATCGCCGCTGCCGCCAGCAGGCCGTTGCGTACGACCATCACCGCCACGCCCTTCCAGGTGCACTGGATGACCTCGCCGTACAGGGCCGGATAGGCGGCGCTGGTCACCGCGGCCGCCGCCAGCAGCAGCCAGGCCACCGGGCGCTGGCTGGTGTGCCGCGAGGTCAGGCACACGGCCGCCAGTCCCAGCAGCCAGATCATGTACTGCGGGCTGATCACCCTGCTGGTGATCGTGAAGAGGAGTACGGCTGCCATGGCCGCGTCGAACGGCGTCGCCTCCGTCCAGTGCCGGGCCCGTACCCGCCACAGCAGCAGGAGCCCGAACGCCACGACCGTCAGGCCGAGGGACAGCGCGGCCACGGACGACACGTACGGGCCCACGAACTCCATCGCGCCGTACTGGTAGCGCACGCGCCCCTCCCACCCGGCGCGCGTGGCGAGCGCGAGCGCGGTACCGCCGAACGACTCGATCTGCACGCCCCGCCCGCCCTGCTGCCGCAGGAAGGAGAACGGGTCACTGAAGGCCACCGCCAGGAGCGCCAGCGCGGCCGTCGCCGTGACCGTCGCGGACGTCCACGCCGACCGGGTCGTACGGCCCCTCTCCACACCCACCAGCACCAGCGCGGGCCAGACCTTCACCAGGGCGCCCAGCGCAGCGAAAGCGCCGCACGCGCGCGGGGAGCGCGACAACGTCAATAGGGAGATGACGGCGAACGCCGTGACCTGCACGTCGTAGCGCGCGAGCGGCACCTGGAGGAGCAGCGGCAGACCCGCCGTCCAATAGGCGGCACCGCGCAGGGAACGCCCCGGACGCCGTCCCGCGCGCGTGAGGGCGATCAGGATCAGGGCGTCGGTCGCGAGCGTGAGTGCCACGAACGCCTCGAAGTAGGTCAGCGTCGGCAGCAGCGCGGGCGACAGCAGCACCGGGCCCGCACCCGGCGGGTACTGCCACAGCGTGTCGTCCACGGGGAAGGCGCCCTGTGTGAGGACGCCGTACCAGCGGAAATACAGCCGCTGCACCTCACGCGCCACCCCGCCGCCACCGAGCAGCGGGATGTCGTCATGGACCAGCAGCCACAGCATCAGGGCCCGGGAGACGGCCCAGCCGGCGGCGAGGGTGAGGAGGTGGCGGTTCTTGGTGGGGGGACTCGTCACGGCGGGATCGTAAGCCGCACGGATGCCATATTCACGTCAATCCGCCGTCAATGCCTACCAAGGTTGTCTAATCGCACAAAATCAGTCCCGTGATCAACGGGCCGATGAAGAAGGGGATGAACAAGAACAAGGGGATGAACAAGAACAAGGGGATGAACAAGAAGACAGCCGTCGTCGCGGTCCCCGCCATCCCCATGGCCGTCATGCTGGCGATCGGCTGCTGGGGGCTCGACCGGGGCGGCATATGGCGTGACGAGGCGGCCACCTTCCAGGTCGCGCGGCGCACGGTCCCGCAGATCTGGCGGCTGCTGCACGAGGCCGACGCCGTGCACGGCCTGTACTACCTGCTCATGCGGCCCGTCCTCGCGGTCCACCCCGGCGAGGTGCTGCTCCGGCTCCCGTCCGTCCTCGCCGCCACCGCGACAGCCGGCCTGGTCGCGGCCCTCGGCACCCGCCTGGCCTCCCCGCGCGTCGGCCTCTGGGCAGGTCTGCTGTACGCGGTCACCCCGATGGCCGGCCACTACGCCCAGGAGGGCCGGTCGTACGCCATGGTCGCGGCCGGCGCGACGGGCGCGACGCTGCTGCTCGTACGGGCGCTCGCGGGCCGCTCCTGGACACCGTACGGAGTGGTCCTCGCCGTCACCTGCCTCCTCCACGAGTTCGCCGTACTGCTCCTCCTCGCCCACGCCGCGACCCTCGCGCTCACCCGCGTCCCCCGGCGGGCGTGGACGCGCTGGCTGTGCGCGGCCGGCGCCGTGACGCTGACACTGCTCCCACTGGCGCTGCTCTCGCACGCCCAGTCGGCGCAGGTGGCATGGCTGCGGCCACCGGGACAGGGCAGCGTCGACCACCTCGTACGCCAGTTCGCCGGCCCGACGGGCGAGGTTCTCGCCCCCTGCCTGATCCTCATGTACGCGGCCCTGCACCGCCCCTGGCCCACCCGCCCCGGCGCCGAGCCACCTCTCCCCGCCGTAGCCCTCCCGCTGCTCCTCGTGCCCCCGGCGATCCTCATGACGGTCTCCCAGTGGTCGCCGCTCTACGACGACCGTTACGTCCTGTACGCCCTGGCCGGAGCCCCCTTGCTCATCGTCGCCGGAGCCGACCGCATCGCGCGGGCGGTGCCGGGCCTGCCCCGCGCGACGGTCACGGCGGCCGGGGCGCTGGCGGTCGCCCTGGTCTGCGCACACCAGCTCCCACTCCTCCGCCAGGACCGGATGATGGCCCACCGAGGGGGCGCCAACCTCGCCACCGCCTCCGCACTGGCGTCCCGCGAACTGCGCCCCGGCGACCCGGTCCTGTTCCTCCCGTCCATCGGCCGCCGCTCGGCCCTGGCGTACCCGAAGGGCTTCAGAGGAATCCGGGACGTGGCCCTCGCCGAGTCGGCGCGCACCTCCGGCACCCTGTACGGCATCGAGGTCGCCCCGGACACGCTGCGCCGGGAGTTGGCGGACCTGGACCAGGTGTGGCTGGTCGCGGAGCCATACGCCCTGAGCCCGACCTGGCACCCGGAAACCCCAACTGACCGACTCAAGCGGGCGGTCGTGCAGGAGCAGTTCACACCGACCCGGGAGCTCAGGGGCAGCGGCGTAACACTACGGCTGTACAGACGCGCCCCTTTTAGGGGCGCGGGGAACTGCGCGACCAGCCCCCACGGCGCCGCACCAACCCGACAACCCTGAGCGCTAAGCCTCAAGCGCCGCAGCATCGAGAGCATTCGTCAGCTCATCCAACCGCGCCCGCAACGCCCGAATCTCCTCCACGTCAAAACTCGTCGCCGCCACAATCCGCCGAGGCACCTCACGCGCCCGCTCGCGCAGCGCAACCCCCTCCTCAGTGGCCCGCACCTCCACCGACCGCTCGTCCCGCGCACTGCGCTCACGCCGGACGAGACCGGCCGTCTCCAGCCGCTTGAGCAGCGGCGACAGCGTGCCGGAGTCGAGGCGCAGATGTTCGCCGACCTTCTTCACGGGCAGCTGGCCGTGCTCCCAGAGGACGAGCATCACCAGGTACTGCGGGTAGGTGAGCCCGAGGTCCTTGAGGACCACGCGGTAGACGCCGTTGAAGGCGCGCGACGCCGCGTTCAGGGAGAAGCAGATCTGCTGGTCGAGACGGAGGTAGTCCTCGGCGGAGGTTGCTGACATGCCTCCAGGATACCTCTTGCCCGCCATCTAGTTGTGCACAATTTAATTGTGTGCTTAAGTTATCTCCGTACGGAACCCCGCAAGGGGCTCCACAAGAACTTCGACGACACGAGAACTTCGATGAGAGGGACGGGTTCCATGGACGCGATCTACACCGCAGTCGCCACCGCCACGCACGGCCGCGAGGGCCGCGCCGTCAGCTCCGACGGCAAGGTGGACCTCCCGCTCGGCATCCCGGTGGAGATGGGTGGCAACGGCGCCGGGACCAACCCGGAGCAGCTCTTCGCCGCCGGTTACGCCGCCTGTTTCGGCAGTGCGCTGGGCCTGGTCGGCCGGGGCGCCAAGGTCGACGTCAGCGACGCCGCCGTGACCGCCGAGGTCGGCATCGGCAAGCAGGGCGAGGGCTTCGGCCTCAAGGTCACCCTCCGCGTCGAGCTGCCCGACACCGTCGACGCGGAGACCGGCCGCAAGCTGGTCGAGCAGGCCCACCAGGTCTGCCCGTACTCCAACGCGACGCGCGGCAACATCGAGGTCGACCTCGTCATCGAGTAGTACATCCAGTACATCCAGTACGTCGTTCAGGAGCCGTTGCTGACGGGCGTGCCGTCCGCGCTCGGCTCAAGACGCTCCACGCTCGCGAGCGGTGCCCCGCCGAACGCGGCGGCAGCCGACGGCACCGGGTGGCGCTCGGCGAGCGGAGTGACCTGCGCCGCCCCGGCCGTCTCGCCCAACACCAGCCGCCGGACGACCCGTTCGGCGGCTCGCCCGTCGTCGTACGGACAGAACCGCTCGCGGAACGCGGTCCGCAGCTGTGTGGAGCGCGAGCCGCGCCAGTGGCCGGTCGCGAAGATGTCGATCAGCTCGTCCTCGCTGCGCGAGATCGCCCCCGGCGGGAAGGCGCGCAGGTCGAAGTAGGTGCCACGGGCCGCCTCGTACGCCTCCCAGTCGTCCGCGTGGATCACGATCGGCCGGTCCAGGTTGGCGTAGTCGAACATCAGCGACGAGTAGTCGGTGACCAGCGCGTCCGAGGCCAGGCACAGCGACTCGACGTTCGGATGGTCGGTCACGTCGATGAGCCGGCCACCGGAGGCGTGCGTCAGCGGGGCCGCGTAGAGGTGGTGGGCGCGGGCCAACAGCACGTAGCGCGGGCCGAGTTGGCGCAGGATCCGCTCCAGGTCGAGCGTCTGGCGCGGGCCGCGGAGGTAGTCGCGGTGGGTCGGCGCGTACAGGATCGCCACCGAGCCCTCCGGGATGCCGAGCGACTCGCGCAGCCGGGTCACGTCCGCCGAAGTCGCCTGCTGGAACACGTCGTTGCGGGGCTGCCCGGTTTCCAGGGTGGTGTGACCGCCGGGGAAGACCCGCTCGAACACGAGGGTGGAGTGCCGGTTGGCCGACAGGCAGTGGTCCCAGGTGTCGACGTCCGCGAGGAGCGCCGTGAAGTCGGTGTCACGGGCGGCGGCCGGCCGGTCCTGGAGGTCGAGGCCCATCCGCTTCAGCGGCGTCCCGTACTGCGTCTGGATCACCACCTGCCCGGCCCGCTTCGCGAACCGCTTCTCCCAACTCACGTTGCTCACCAGGTACTTGGAGCGAGCCAGCGCCGTCCAGTACGCGGCGGTGCCGGGCCGGACCCGGGCGGTCGCCGTCGGGAGCGTGTGATGGTGCTCGGGGCGGGCGACCCACGCCGTCCGCATGCCCGGCACGAAGGAACGGAACGCGGCTTCCAGGGCGCCCGGATTACAGCCGTACCCCCGCCCGGAGTGACTGGTGAAGACGGCCCGGTCGGCGCGTAGCGGCAGCCGCCGCTGGACCCGGTAGTGCAGCCGCAGAGCGGTCGAACGGACGCTCCGCGCAAGGGACTTGACGAGGCGCGTGGTGTGCCGGCGCAGGGCGGACGCGAGGCGTACCGCCCGATACGTGCGGTAGCTGCCCGTCCGGACGAGCAGATGCCGGAGCCGGGCGTACAGCGGTACGGCCGCGCCCGGGGTGCGGTAACGGCGGTAGTGCGCACGGGACTTGCGCAGGAACTCGGCACGGGCGGTGCGCGGCAGCCGGTCCGGTCGGCCCAGCACCGACATCAGCTGGTCGACCATCCGGCGGAACAACACCGGGCGCCAGTGCGCGAGTTCGGGGCGCTCGTCGACGAACGCGAAGATCCGGTCGTACTGCTCGTGGATGTCGAAGTGGCCGTGTTCGACAGGGGTGTCGGCGGTCTTTCGCGGCCTGCGGTGGTGGACGCAGACCCGGTCCAGGGTCGCGACCGACTCGGCGGCCAGCAGTGCCGGGACCGTCCAGGGGAGGTCCGCGTAGGCGCCGGACGGGAAGGTGAGGCCCTCGCGCTCGACGAACTCCCGCCGGTACGCCTTGTTCCAGGCCACCATCGGCAGCTTGAGCAGCAACGGGCGGTCGTCGAGCCGGAAGGGGGCCGGACCCTGCTCGGTGAGCTGCCCGAGGAACGGGCTGCGGACGGTCTCGCCGGTCCAGAGGGCGTGCGCGTGGTCGTAGACGACGACGTCCGCGTCGCCCGCCTCCTTGATCCGGTCGGCGATGGCCCGTAGCGCGTCCGGGGCGAGGGTGTCGTCGCCGTCGACGAAGACGAGATAGTCCCCGGTCGCGTGCTCGATCCCCGCGTTGCGCGCCCCGCCCACCCCGCCGTTCTCCGGCAGATGGACGGGGCGCACCCGGGCGTCGCGGGCCGCGAACTCGTCGACGAGCGCACCGCAGGCGTCGGGCGAGCAGTCGTCGACGGCGATGACTTCGAGATCCGGATACGACTGGCCGAGCACCGATTCCAGGCACTCCTGCAGATACGCCTGAACCTTGTACGCGGGGACGATGACACTGAACCTGGGCAAGGCACATCCATGGGTCGGCGGGTCGGCGCGGGCCTACTGCCCGGGAACGGCCGATGGAGTGACTTGGTTACGCCGATTGCGGCATGTGGGGGACGAATGAACTGAGCTGTTTATCCGGTTACGTACCCCGCTTATCGGGTTACGTGCCCAGCGGATTATTTGACCGCCCCCGCCATCACCCCCGACACGAACTGCCGCTGGAACGCGAAGAACACGGCCAGTGGAATCACCATCGAGATGAACGCGCCCGGCGCCAGCACCTCGATATTGCTGCCGAACTGCCGTACCTGCTGCTGGAGCGCGACCGTCAGCGGCTGCGACTGGGAGTCGGAGAACACCAGCGCGACCAGCATGTCGTTCCACACCCACAGGAACTGGAAGATCCCCAGGGACGCGATCGCGGGCGCCGCGAGCGGCATGACGACGGTCGCGAACAGCCTGATCTCGCCCGCGCCGTCCAACCGGGCGGCTTCGAGCAGTTCGCGCGGGATCTCCGCGAAGAAGTTCCGCAGCAGGAAGATCGCGAACGGCAGCCCGAAGCCCACATGGAACAGCACCACACCGATGATGTCGCCGAAGATCCCGATCTTCCCGAAGAGATCGGAGAGCGGGATCAGCGCCACCTGCACGGGTACGACGAGCAGCGCGACGACGACCAGGAACCACCAGTCGCGCCCCTTGAAGTCCATCCACGCGAAGGCGTATCCGGCCATCGCGCCGATCAGGACGACCAGAAGCGTCGCCGGGACCGTGATCCAGATCGTGTTGAGGAGGGAGCTGGTGATCGCGTCGTTCTCCAGCAGCGTCTCGTAGCTCTTCGCGGTCAGCTGTCCGGGCGCGGTGAACACCTTCCACCACCCGGAGGCGGCGATGTCGGTCGGGTCGCGGAACGACGACACGAGCAGCCCGAACGTCGGCACCATCCAGATCAGCGCGACGATGATGAGGAAGAGCCGCATCACGCCGCCGGCGGTGCCGCTTGCGACACGGGCGGCGAAGGAGCGCTTGGCGCGCACGGGTGGGTCGAGAGCCGTCACCGTTGACGCTCCTTCCTGAGTCGACGGAGATTGACGAACATCACCGGCAGGACGAGCAGCAGCAGGATGACGCCGATCGCGCTGCCGACGCCGTAGTTGCCGCCACCGCCGAAGGACGACAGGAACAGCTGGAGCGCGAGGACGTTGGCGTCGTCCTGGCTGGGCTGCGGGGCGATGATGTAGACGAGGTCGAACACCTTCATCACATTGATCATCAGCGTGACGAGGACGACGACCAGCACGGGTGCGAGCAGCGGCACGGTGACCCGGCGGAACACCTGCCACTCGTTGGCGCCGTCGACGCGTGCCGCCTCCAGCAGATTCCGGTCCACGCCCGCGAGCCCGGCCGCGATGAGGACCATGGCGAACCCGGCCCACATCCACACATAGCTGCCGATGATGGCCGGGGTGACGAGGGTGGGCCCGAGCCAGTCGATCCCGTTGTAGGCGGCGGCGAAGTTCGAGCCGGGCAGCCGCAGTTGGGCCCCGTCGGCATCGGCGGGCAGGCTGAAGGTGCCGTCGGCGCCGCTGGTCGCCGAGGCGACGACCTTCCCGTCCTTCACGGCCTCGACCTTGACCCCCTTCAGCGCCTTCTCACCGGGGTCGACCTGCCCCTTCGTACCGCCACCGCCGAGCTTGAAGTCCAGCCAGACGGTGCCGGTGATCCCGGAACCCGCCGCATCCGGGGCCTTCGCGTCCTCGGGCGTGCCGGGGAGCTTGTTGGGGGCGATGCCTACGAGGGGGACGAGGGCCGGGGTGCCCGGACTGACGGTCCCGGTGGAGGTGAACGAGCCTCCGCCGGACGACTTCAGGTCGCTGACCTGGGCGTTCGGACGGGCCTTCGGATAGACCGAGGAGTCCACGAAGGCGTCGTGCACGGACGTCACGATCGCGTTGGCGACGCCCTGGTCCGGGTCCTGCTCGTAGACGAGGCGGAAGATGATGCCCGCCGCGAGCATCGAGATCGCCATCGGCATGAAGACGATCAGCTTGAACGCCGTACCCCAGCGCACCCGTTCGGTCAGCACCGCGAAGATCAGACCGAGCGCGGTGACGACGGCGGGCGCGACCGCCACCCAGATCGCCGTGTTGCGTACGGCGGTCAGGGTGGCGTCGTTCGTGAAGATGTCGCCGTAGTTCTCCAGGCCGACGAAACCCGAACCGTCGGCGTCGTACAGGCTGCGCCAGACGGAGTAGCCGATCGGGTAGACGACGAGCGAGCCGAGCAGGATCAGGGCGGGCAGGAGGAAGACGCCGGCGACCCACCAGCGGGTGCCGGTGACCTTTCTGTTCTTGTTCTTCTCCTTCGACTCCATCGACTTCATGCCGGGGCCGTCAGCTGTTCTTGTACGCCTTGGCGGCGTCGGCCTCGAGTTTCTGCTGGGTGCCCGCGACGTCCTTCGGGTTCTTCAGGAAGTCCTGGAGGTCCTTCCACTCGCCGACGCCCTGGGTACCGCCGAAGGCGGCCGGGGCCTGGTCGGACATGTCGAAGCGGAAGTCGTCGCCGGCCGCGATGAGGGCCTTGGCGATGTCCCGGGTGACGTCGTCCTTGTAGCTGGCCTGGTCCATCGTCTTGCTGGGGGAGAGGAAGCCGCCCTGGGCCGCCCAGATCTCGGCCGCGTCGGTCGAGCCGAGGAAGGTGAGAAGCGCCTGGGCGCCCGCGCCGTCCTTGAGGGCCACCGCGACGTCGCCGCCGCTGACGACGGGCGCCTGGTCGCCAACTGCGGGGAACGGGAAGACTTTCGCATCCGTGCCGAGCTTCGCCTTGGTGTCCGCGTTGATGTTGGCGGCCACGAAGTCGCCCTCGAAGACCATCGCCGCCGGGGTGTCACCGGAGAAGGTCTGGGTGACCGACTTCGGGAACTCGGTCGCCAGCGCGCCGGAACGCCCGCCCGCGATGAGGTCGTCCTTGCCCCACAGCTCGGCGAGGGTGGTCAGGGCGTCCTTGACGGAGGGATCCGTCCACTTGATCTTGTGCTGGGCCAGTTGGTCGTACTTCTCGGGGCCCGCCTGCGACAGATAGACGTTCTCGAACCAGTCGGTGAGGGTCCAGCCGTCGGCGCCGCCGATGGACACGGCGGGGGAGCCGGCGTCGGAGAGCGTCTGGGCGGTGGCGATGAAGTCCTTCCAGGTGGTGGGGGTGTCGGTGAGGCCCGCCGCCTCGAACGCGGCGGTGTTGTACCAGACGAGGGACTTGTTGGCGGCTTTGACGTAGATCCCGTACTGCTTGCCCTCGAAAGCTCCGAGGTCCTTCCAGCCGGCGGAGAAGTTCTTGTCGAGCTGGGCCTGGGCGTCCGTGCCGAGCGGCTTGATCCAGCCCTTCTCGGCGAACTGGTGGAGCACGCCGACCTGCGGCAGGAACGCGACGTCCGGGGGCTGGCCGCCCTCGATCTTCGTGCCGAGGAACGTGGAGGTGTTGTTGCCGGTCGGTACGAAGTTGACCTTCGCGCCGGTGCGCTTCTCGAACTCCTTCAGGACCTTGGTGAAGTTCTCCTGCTCGGGGCCCGTCCAGACGGCGGCGACTTCGAGGGTCTGGCCGTTGAGCTTCGGCAACTGGACGGAGGAGGCGTCACCGCCGGTGCCGGTGCCGCTGCTTGTGCCTGTCCCGCTTGGGCTGTCGTCGTCGGAGCCGCAGGAGGTGAGGGCGAGGGTGAGGGCTGTCGCGGTGAGGGCGATAAGGGTGCGTGTATGAATCGTGCTGCGCATGTCTGGCCCCGTTCGTCGTTCGGCGTTGAACGTGTTCGGCGCTGTCCCGTGGGCTCTGGTCTACGCCGGGTCGTTGGGGTCGGCAAGTGCGCCTGCGCTGTCAAGCGGGTGATCGTGACCGCGTCGTGTCCTTGTCCCTCGCCCCCGCCGCCCCTACCCGTCCCATCCCTGGGGGCTGCCGCCCCCAGACCCCCGCTGTCGGCCTGAACGGCCTCGTCCTCAAACGCCGGACGGGCTGGAGGTGGTGCCGGCCGGGGGAGGAGGCGGCAGGTGGGTGGGAAGGTCGCGCTGAACGCGCTTGTCCTCAAACGCCGGACGGGCTGGATAGTGGCCCTCGTCCTCGAACGCCGGACGGGCTGCTTGGTAGCCCTCCGTCCTCAAACGGCGGACGGGCTGGAATGCCCGGGCCGGTGCTGACGTGTGGTGGGGGCGGGTGGGCTGGGCGCGGTTGTCCTCGAACGCTGGCCGAGGCTCAATCTTTCAGCACCGGCCAGCATTTCAGCCCGTCCGGCGTTTGAGGACGAGGCCGTTCAGGCCGACAGCGGGGGTCTGGGGGCGGCAGCCCCCAGGGATGGGACGGGTAGGGGCGGCGGGGGCGAGGAAAACCGGCCCCGGCTCACAGCAGTGACGGGACCTCCGTCGCCGACACCGAGCGCGCCGCTCGTTCCAGCGCGCTCGCCAGCAGTGCCAAGTCCGTGGGCCCGTTGCCCAGTTCGCGGACCGGGCGGCGGGTCGGTGGGTCGCCCATGCGTTGCCAGTCCAGCGTGGCGACCGTCGGGCGTAGCGTCGCCGTGCGAGGGATACGCCCCGTCACTCGGCCGCCCTGGAAGGGGATGCTCCGACCGTCCGGCCCGCTCAACCGCCCCCGCCCCGCTGCGGGCTCGTCCGGCCCCGGCGCCGGCGCGTCCAGCACGACCCGCAGCGCGGCCCCCCGGGCCAGCTCAGTCTCCGCCGTACGCCCACCGAACCCCGCCGCGGCCACCAGATGCACCCCGAGCCGCTCGCCCTCCCGGGCCACCGCCTCCAACGCCCGCACCACGGACCCCGCCGACGGCCGTCCAGGCGACCCCAGAGGCGGCGACACCAACGCGTCCAGATCGTCCACGACCACCACCAGCCGGGCCAGCGGCGGAGTCTCCGTACGCCGTCGGCTCGCCGCCGGACGCAATCGCAACGTCGAGCTGGGCGGCGTGTCCAGATCCCCGGCGCCTTCTCCCGAGCCCGCCGAACCCTGTACGCCCGAGCCCGATCGCTGCGGGCCGATCCGGCCCGACAGCTCGCGCCCGGTGTGCCATTCCGCGAAACCCACCCGCCCGAGCAACTCCGCCCGCCGTTTCAGCTCCGCGCTGAGCGACTGGGCGAACTCCCGCATACGGACGGGGTCGTTGGCGGTGAGGTGAGTGGTGACATGCGGGAGGTCGGTGCACATCCGCAGCCCCTCCCCGTGCTGGGCACCTCCACCGCTCCCACCGGTGCCGTCCCGGCCGTCCATCAGCACGATGCCCAGCCGGTCGGGCCGCTCGGCGGCGGCCAGCGACGCGACGACCGCCCGCAGCAGCTCCGTACGGCCGCTGCCCGGCGGGCCCTCGATCAGCAGGTGCGGCCCCTCGGCCGCGAGGTCCACGCCCACCGGCCCGCGCGGGCCGGCGCCCAGCACGGCCCAGGCCCGGCCGCCGAGCGTCTCGGTGTCGTCGGCCGCGTCCGCCCAGCGGGCCATCAGGGACGCCGGGGTGGCCCGGGCGAGCCCCAACTCGTCGAGCAGCCGCGCTGCTTGTGGCAAGGGCGCGGAGACCCGCTGCTGTCGTCCCCCGGCCGCACCGTCGGTGCGCAGTGGGGCCAGCGCCCGCCCGAACCGCTCGGCCCAGGCCAGGGACACGGCGTCCACGGCGGCCACGGAACCCTGCCCGACCGGCCCGGCGCTCCCGCCGATGTCCGTGTCGGCCGAGTCCGGCCGCCCGGGCGCGCTCACCCCCGCCCGTGCCACCCGCATCACATGCAGCGCCGTGGCCACGTCACCGCCGAGCAGCGCCACCGCCCCGCACTCGCGGAACGGCGGCGAGACCGCACACGCCGCCTCGTACGTCTCCGTCACCGGCGACGTGGGCGACGCGGCCTCCGTCTCCGCGAGGCACACGATGTGTATCCCGGCCCGGGGTCCCTCGTGCGCCAGCCGCGCGACGGCCTCCCGGACCGCCGCACCGCCCGGGTCGCCGTCCACGACGACCACGGTGTACGGCCCCGCGAAAGCGTCCGCCCCCGACGACTCGTCAGGGTTGTCGTCCCGGGCCCAGGAAGGCCGCCGGGCCGCTTCCCGGGCGCCCTCCGAACCACTGTGGTCCTCGTGGGCGGGAGTCTTCGCCGCCGTCTCCGTGTCGTGGTCCTCCAGGCGGCGCAGGAGTTCGTCCGCGCGGGCCGTGGCCTGTTCGCGGTCGTAGGCGAGGAGGAGCCGGCAGTCCTGGCCGTGCCCGGGGCGCAGATGCGGGAGCCAGCCGAGCCAGGACCACTCGGCGGTGCGTTCTTCGGGGGTGCGCGAGCGGTCCGCGCTGATCAGGACGATCTCCAGGGCCTCGGGGGAGTGCAGCGCGGCCAGCTGGGCCACCACCGCGCGGGCCAGCCCCGCCAGCCGCGCGCGCGGGCCGGCCAGTCCGAGCGCACCGACCTCACGCAGACCGGCGGTCACGGGTACGGCAGGGAGCAGCCCCGAGCCGTCGGGGGCCGCGCGGTCCGCCGTACCGAGCCGGACCGTGAGCGCCTCCGGGTGGCCCGGGCCGCGCTCCCAGAGGCGGGGGCCGGGGCCCAGGGCCGTCAGCAGCAGTGCCGCCGGGTCGGGCCAGCTCTCCGGCGCCTGTGCTGGTGCCTGGGGTACGGCGCTCGTGGACTCCGGGGCCGTCGGGTCGGACACCAGGCCCTCGTCCTCGTACTCCCCGTCCTCGGTCGTCTCCTGCTCCCCGCGTCCGCCGGTCAGCCGCCGCGCCCACTTGGAGAGCCCACCGCGCCTGCTGCGGACCCCCGGCGGAACGTCCGTCCCCCGCAGGGGCGTCCCCTTGCGCCTGCTGCTCCCGGGGTACTCCCCCTCCGCGTCGTCCTCGTCGTGCGAGCGGGCGTGCGGTACCGCCGAGGGCGCCGATGTCTGCCCCGGTACGGAGAAACCGGCGCCGTGGGTGTCCCCGGCACCGCCCGGAACCCTGCCCGTACCCGCCGTGCCCCTGCTCTCGATCCGTGGGGCCCGCCCCTGTCCCGGGACCAGCGGCTGCGCCGCCTCCGCCGGACCCCGCGCACCGCGCGACTCGGGCACGCTCCCGGCCGCTCCCCAGCTCGCCGAACCGTAGGCGTGATGGGTCTCCCCGGAGGGCTGCTTCGCCGTGCCGCCGGGCCGCACGCGCGCGGAGTTCGCGGGGTGCGCCTGGGACGGCCGCCGGTCGTGGGTGTCCTCGGTGTCCTCCGGGACGGCACCGTCCGTCGTACGGCCCGGGGCCCTCGTACTCTCCGGGGTGACGCTCACGCGGACATGGCCCTCGCCGTCCGGCGTCGTGCCCACGCGCGTGGCCGCGTCGCCGGGTGGCGTCAGCCGCAGGGCCGACTCGCCGATGCGCAGCAGGGCGCCCGGTGCGAGGCGGACCGGGCGGGAGCCGAGGCGGGCGCCCGACAGGGTCGTGCCGTTGGTGGAGCCGAGGTCCGCGACCGCTATCCGGCCGTCCGCCGCGACCGTGACCGCGCAGTGCAGCCGGGAGACGTCCGGGTCGTCCAGCGGGACGTCGGCGTCGGCGGAGCGGCCGATGGTGATCCGGCCGCCGTGCAGCAGATGGACCCCGCCCGCGTCCGGTCCCGCCACCACGTGGAGCTGGGCCGCCGCCTCGTCCGCCTCGGGGTGCGGCTCGGGCTCGGCGGGGGTGCCGAGGGCCAGCACGGCGCCGTCGACCAGCGGGGGCTCGCCCAGGGTGCAGCGCTGGGTGTCGAGGCGCTGGTCGCCGACGTACAGCACCACCGCTCCGCCGCTCTCGCGGTCCCGGCCGCGCTCGGGCATCGACGCCCCGTCGCCCGCGACCGCCGAGGCCAGGGCCGAGGCGACCGCGGCGAGCGCCGTGCCGGCGGGCGCGGTGACCAGCACGTCGCAGCTCGCGGCACGCGCCCACGGCTCCGAGGGCGGCCCCAGCGGGTCTACGACGGTCAGCCGGATCTGCATCGCCGTCAGCGGTCCCTTCTGCGCGGGCACCCGGGAAGGAGGACGAAGCCACGCCACGGGTCCCACCACCGCGGACTTCCCCCACCGCACACGAGCACGTCGGCCAGTACTGGAGGCATCCTCGCACCTGCCACTGACAACGCGCCCGCCCCCCACCCATAAGTGATCTTGAATGGTCACCTCTGCCCGCAAAAGTGCCTGACCAGTGAGCGACGGCTGTCCGATTCGGATCGGTTTGGTTATCGGTTTGAGATCGGTCACGTTCGGGATCCGGCAACCGAAGCGACCGAATCGGGCGTCTTTCCATCGAACATGTGCGGGAGGCCGTACGTAGCCGTACATGGACGGCGGCCGTTCCCAGGGGGTCCCGGGAACACGGCACTACAGTGGGTCGGAAACACCGTGTACGGGATGCGTGTACGGGATGTACGTACGCAAGGGAGCCATGACGTGCGGCCGGTAGGGAGCAAGTACCTCCTTGAGGAGCCGCTGGGACGCGGCGCCACAGGCACCGTCTGGCGTGCCCGCCAGAGGGAGACCGCGGGAGCCGAGGCCGCGGTGGCAGGCCAGCCCGGCGAGACCGTGGCGATCAAGGTCCTCAAGGAGGAGCTCGCCAACGACGCGGACATCGTGATGCGCTTCCTGCGCGAGCGGTCCGTGCTGCTGCGGCTGACCCACCCGAACATCGTCCGGGTACGGGACCTGGTGGTCGAGGGCGATCTGCTGGCGCTGGTCATGGACCTCATCGACGGTCCCGACCTGCACCGCTATCTGCGGGAGAACGGCCCCTTCACACCCGTCGCCGCCTCCCTCCTCACCGCCCAGATCGCCGACGCGCTCGCCGTCAGCCACGCCGACGGCGTCGTGCACCGGGACCTGAAGCCCGCCAACGTCCTGCTCATGCAGGACAACGGCCGGATGCACCCGATGCTCACCGACTTCGGCATCGCCCGCCTCGCCGACTCCCCGGGCCTCACCCGCACCCACGAGTTCGTCGGCACGCCCGCGTACGTCGCCCCGGAGTCCGCCGAGGGCCGACCGCAGACCTCCGCCGTCGACATCTACGGCGCCGGCATCCTGCTGTACGAGCTGGTCACCGGCCGTCCGCCGTTCGGCGGCGAGTCCGCCCTCGAAGTGCTGCACCAGCACCTCACCGCCGAGCCGCGCCGCCCGTCGACCGTGCCCGAACCCCTGTGGACGGTCATCGAGCGCTGCCTGCGCAAGAACCCGGACGAAAGGCCCAGCGCCGAGAACCTCGCGCGCGGGCTGCGTGTCGTCGCCGAGGGCATCGGCGTCCACTCCAACTCGATGCAGATCGCGGCGGCCGAGGGGGTCGTCCATCTGCTCGCCCCGGATCCGGCGCCGACCGCGGTGCCCGGGGCGGGCGACCCGACCCAGGTGCTGCCGCACGGCGGGGGAGCGCAGGGGGCGTACGACCCGAACGCCGCCACCAGCGTGCTGCCGCACACCGGGGGACCCGGTTCCATGGGTTCGGGCTCCATCGGCGCCGCCGACCCCACGGCCGTCATGCCGCCGGTGCCGCAGAGCCGTCCAGGAGGCCCTGGAAGCCCCGAGGAGCCGCACCCCTGGCAGAACCAGCTGCGCGCCGCCCGGGACCGCAACGAGCAGACGCAGATCCAGTACCTGGACCCCGGCGAGGACCCCCTGCGCCGCCGCCCCCAGCGACAGCCGGGCCGGCCGCCGCAGCAACAGCCCCAGCAGCCGCCGTACCAGCAGCAGCCGCCGTCGCGTCAGCAGCAGCGGGGGCCGCAGCCCGGATACGGGTACCAGCAGGGGCCGGGCCAACCGGTGCAGGGCCAGCCGCCCCAGCACCAGCAGTACGCGCCGCAGCATCAGCAGCAGCCGCCGCAGCGGTACGCGCCGCCCGCCCCGGCGCCCGCGCCGCAGCAGCCCCAGCGCCCGCAGCAGCCCGAGGGCCGGCCGCCGCGCGAGCCGAGGGAACCCCGCCAGCGCAGCGCCAACCCGATGAAGATCCCCGGGCTCGGCTGCCTCAAGGGGTGCCTGTTCACGATCGTCATCCTGTTCGTCGCCGCGTGGCTGATCTGGGAACTGAGCCCGCTGCAGGGGTGGATCGGCTCGACGAAGGGGTTCTTCGAGCAGATCGGTGACTGGATCGACACCGTCAGCGGGTGGATAGGGGATCTGGGCGGGGGCTCCGGCGGTTCCGGGGGTCCTGGGGGCGCCGGGAACTAGCACGCGCGCGTGCAGTAGCGGCTCCGGCCGGTGGTCTCACGGCGGTCCGGGCAATCCGGTGGTAGCCGGGGCAATTGAGGAGCAGCTGGGCTGTGCTCCGACTGTGATTCCGGTACGACTCTGGGGATTTGTCGACACCTGGCGGGTGATTTCCGTCCTGGCGGTGAAGGTTACGGCTCCGGACGCGTAGTTTTATCGGCTGAGGTCGAGGTCTCGTCGGCCGGGGGTCCCGGGGACCCGTGGCATAGCCGCTGGTGTTACGCGTCTGTAGGAGCAGTCTTGGCACGGAAGATCGGCAGCCGGTACACCGCCAACCAGATCCTGGGGCGGGGCAGCGCCGGCACGGTGTGGCTGGGCGAGGGACCCGAGGGGCCCGTCGCCGTCAAGCTGTTGCGCGAGGACCTGGCGTCGGACCAGGAGCTCGTCGGACGCTTCGTACAGGAGCGGACCGCGTTGCTCGGTCTCGAACACCCGAACATCGTGTCCGTACGGGACCTGGTGGTCGACGGGAACGACCTCGCGCTCGTCATGGACCTGGTGCGGGGTACGGACCTGCGCACCCGGCTCGACCGGGAGCGCCGCCTCGCACCCGAGGCCGCGGTCGCGATAGTGGCCGACGTCGCCGACGGGCTGGCGGCGGCGCACGCCGCCGGGGTCGTGCACCGCGACGTCAAGCCGGAGAACGTCCTGCTGGACATGCAGGGACCACTCGGCCCCGGCGGCTCGCACCCCGCCCTCCTCACGGACTTCGGCGTCGCGAAGCTCATCGACTCACCGCGGCGGACCCGGGCCACGAAGATCATCGGTACGCCGGACTACCTCGCCCCCGAGATCGTGGAAGGCCTGCCCCCACGCGCGGCGGTCGACATCTACGCGCTGGCGACGGTCCTGTACGAGCTGCTGGCCGGCTTCACGCCCTTCGGGGGCGGTCACCCGGGCGCGGTGCTGCGCCGGCATGTGACGGAGACGGTGGTCCCTCTCCCCGGGATCCCCGAGGAGCTGTGGCAGCTGCTCGTGCAGTGCCTGGCGAAGGCGCCGGCGTCCCGGCTGCGGGCGTCGGAGCTGGGGGTGCGGTTGCGGGAGCAGTTGCCGTTGCTGGTGGGGATGCCGCCGCTGGATGTGGACGAGCCGGAGTCGGAGGACGTGGGGGAGGGGCAGGGCGAGGGGCAGGTTTCTCAGGGCGAGGTGTACGACGAGGTTGCCGTGCCTGTGGGGGAGCGGGTGCGGAGGGGGGCGGTGCCTCTGGTGCGGGGGGCGAAGCCGGACTCGAACCGGGACACGCATACGTCGATGCGGGTGCCCGGGCCGGATGAGCTGGCGGGCGGGGCGCTGGGGACGGCCCGTGTACCGCGTCCGGCGGGCGCCCCGCGTCCTGGCTCGGCCAGGCATCGGGCGTCGGCGCGGCGGCGTCGGCTGACGCTGGGGGTTGCTGCGGTGGCTCTGGTGGCGGCGGTGGGGGTCGGGACGTGGCTGGCGACGTCGGGGGACGACGCGGGGGCGACCCCCCAGGACACGAAGAACTCGGCACCGGCGTCACCGTGAGGGGGTGTTTCTCGCCCCCGCCGCCCCTACCCGTTCCCATCCTTCTGGGGGCTGCGCCCCCAGACCCCCGCTGTCGGCCCTGAACGGGCCTTGTCCTCAAACGCCGGACGGGCTGAGTCAGTCAGCCCGTCCGGCGTTTGAGGACAAGGGGGGTCTGGGGGCGCAGCCCCCAGGGATGGGAACGGGTAGGGGCGGCGGGGGCGAGGAAAAGGCGGTTCGGCTGGGGGAAAGTCTGTCGCTCGGTGGAGCCGTTACGCTGGTGTCGTGGCAGTCGTCGATGTATCCGAAGAGCTCAAGTCCCTCTCCTCGACCATGGAGTCGATCGAGGCCGTCCTGGACCTCGACAAGCTGAGGGCAGATGTCGCCGTGCTCGAGGAGCAGGCGGCAGCGCCGTCCCTGTGGGACGACCCGGAGGAAGCGCAGAAGATCACCAGCAAGCTCTCCCACCTCCAGGCGGAGGTGAGGAAGGCCGAGGCGCTGCGCGGACGGATCGACGATCTGAGCGTGCTCTTCGAGATGGCCGAGGAGGAGGACGACCCGGACACCCGCGCCGAGGCCGAGACCGAGATGGCCTCCGTCAAGAAGGCGCTGGACGAGATGGAGGTCCGTACGCTGCTCAGCGGCGAGTACGACTCCCGTGAGGCCCTCGTCAACATCCGCGCCGAGGCCGGTGGCGTGGACGCCGCCGACTTCGCCGAGAAGCTCCAGCGGATGTACCTGCGGTGGGCCGAGCAGAAGGGCTACAAGACCGAGGTCTACGAGACCTCGTACGCGGAGGAGGCGGGTATTAAATCCACCACCTTCGCTGTCCAGGTGCCGTACGCCTACGGGACGTTGTCCGTGGAGCAGGGCACGCATCGCCTCGTGCGCATCTCGCCCTTCGACAACCAGGGGCGTCGCCAGACCTCCTTCGCCGGTGTCGAGATCCTGCCCGTCGTGGAGACGACCGATCACATCGAGATCGACGAGTCCGAGCTGCGCGTCGACGTCTACCGGTCCTCCGGTCCCGGCGGGCAGGGCGTCAACACCACCGACTCCGCTGTGCGGTTGACCCACATCCCCACCGGCATCGTGGTCTCCTGCCAGAACGAGCGGTCGCAGATCCAGAACAAGGCCACCGCGATGAACGTCCTCCAGGCCAAGCTCCTTGAGCGCCGCCGCCAGGAGGAGCAGGCCAAGATGAACGCCCTCAAGGGCGACGGCGGCAACTCCTGGGGCAACCAGATGCGTTCGTACGTCCTGCACCCGTACCAGATGGTCAAGGACCTGCGGACGGAGTTCGAAGTCGGCAACCCCGAGGCCGTGTTCAACGGCGAGATCGACGGCTTCCTCGAAGCCGGGATTCGCTGGCGCAAGCAGCAGGAGAAGTAAGGCCCACAGAGAACGCCTTATCGACAAAGCAACCGCCGCCAATCGGGCGGCGGTTGCTTTGCTTTACGTCACATTCACAGGGCCGATGTGCGGCAACGAGGGAACAAGCGGACATTGCGTACGCAACGACCTTGACGTTCCCTTGGAAAATCGGAAGGGTAACGCGCGGCATGCGTATCTCTGGGGCGCATGTGAACCGGGGGGTGCTCAACTCCCTGTCGATCACCGCCCCGAGCGCGGCTCCACTGATGAATTCAGCTACTGGGGGTAGCAGCCATATGACGAATAAGACGCGGATCCGGGTCGCGCGGATCGCGGCCGGAGCGGTGATCGCCGCCGGTGCGTCCTTCACCGCCGCGGGCATCGCCTCCGCCGACGAGTGCGACCTGGTCGTGGTCTGTGCCGGTACTCCGAGCCCGGACCCGGAACCGACCGCGACCGACACCGGCGTCCCGACGGATCCGGACCCCGAGCCCACCGTGGCCGACCCGACGCCCTCGGAGCCGGACCCGGAGCCCACCACGGCCGACCCGGAGCCCTCGGAGCCCGAGGAGCCCTCCACCGAGCCGAGTGAGCCCACCGAGGAGGACCCGACCGCGACGCCGACGGACGACGACGGCAGCGGCACGGGTGGCGACGACACCGACGGCGGCGGCAACAACGCCGACCCCGACGGTGGCTCCAACACCTCCACCCAGGAGGAGGGCTCCTCGGCCCTCACCGACACGGGCTCCGAGACCTCGGCCCAGGGTTCGGGCGACGAGCTCGCCGAGACCGGTGCCGCCGAGACGACCTTCCTGATCATCGGTGCGGCCACGATGATCGCCGGCGGTATCGCCTTCCGCGTCCTCCCGCGCCTCGTGGGCGGCCGTGGCGGCGCAGCGGCCTAGTAGCCGTACGTACACGCAAGGGCCCGGAGCGTCGTCGCTCCGGGCCCTTCGTGTGTTCCTCGTCCGGTCCGGTGACTGTCCGGCTATGCCGTCTGGTGCGCCACCAGCGCCAGAGCCGCGATCAGTATCGCCAGCAGCGCGATGAGCGCCATCGGGTTGAGCCCGGCGAACGGGTTCTCCTGCTGGAGCCGCTCGCGGTTCGCCCGGCAGACGGGACAGCGTCCCTCGCTCACGGGCGACGCGCAGTTCGCGCACACCAATCGGTCGTACGTCATGCGCCTTGCCCTCCTTGCGCCGCTTTCCCCTACACAACGCTTCCGGGAACGCAACCGTTCCCCGCTCCGTCCCTCCACTGTGCCAGGTTCCTCCGGAGGTCGCGCGGTTCGCTCCGGGGAGGGTGGCTTGTATTGTCTCGCGGCCGGCGGTTGTGTGTGGCTTGTCGCGCAGTTCCCCGCGCCCCTTTGTCGGGGCTACGCCCCGTACAAAAAGCCGCAACCACTCCCTAACCGTGACCGGAGCCTGCGCCGGGACACCCGGGTCGCGTATGGTCACGGTCGTCTGCCCCCGATGTCTCCGACGGCCTGTGGTGTATTCGTGATCCGATTCGACAGCGTCTCCAAGGTCTACCCCAAGCAGAACCACCCCGCCCTCAGGGATGTCACCCTGGAGGTCGAGAAGGGTGAGTTCGTCTTCCTCGTCGGGTCCTCCGGCTCCGGAAAGTCCACCTTCCTGCGGCTGATCCTCCGCGAGGAGCGCGCCAGTCACGGTCAGGTGCACGTCCTGGGCAAGGACCTCGCGCGCCTCTCCAACTGGAAGGTGCCGCAGATGCGGCGCCAGCTGGGGACGGTGTTCCAGGACTTCCGGCTGCTGCCGAACAAGACGGTCGCCGAGAACGTCGCCTTCGCGCAGGAGGTCATCGGCAAGTCCAAGGGCGAGATCCGCAAGTCCGTACCTCAAGTGCTCGATCTTGTCGGGCTGGGGGGCAAGGAGGAGCGGATGCCGGGTGAGCTGTCCGGTGGTGAGCAGCAGCGTGTCGCCATCGCGCGGGCCTTCGTGAACCGGCCCAAGCTGCTGATCGCCGACGAGCCGACCGGCAACCTCGACCCGCAGACCTCCGTCGGCATCATGAAGCTGCTCGACCGGATCAACCGGACGGGCACGACCGTGGTGATGGCGACGCACGACCAGAACATCGTGGACCAGATGCGCAAGCGCGTCATCGAGCTGGAGAAGGGCCGCCTCGTCCGTGACCAGGCGCGCGGCGTCTACGGCTACCAGCACTGACAGTCCCCCGAAAGGCTTGAGCACGCCATGCGCGCCCAGTTCGTACTGTCGGAGATCGGTGTCGGTCTCCGTCGCAATCTGACGATGACCTTCGCCGTCGTCGTCTCCGTCGCCCTGTCGCTCGCCCTGTTCGGCGGGTCGCTCCTGATGAGCGACCAGGTCAGCACGATGAAGGGCTACTGGTACGACAAGGTCAACGTCTCGGTGTTCCTCTGCAACAAGAGCGACGCCGAGTCCGACCCGAACTGTGCCAAGGGCGCGGTGACGAGCGACCAGAAGAAGCAGATCCTCGCCGATCTGGAGAAGATGAACTCGGTCGTGCAGAACGTCACGTACGAGTCCGCGGACGAGGCCTACAAGCACTACAAGGAGCAGTTCGGCGACTCCCCGCTGGCCAGTTCGCTCACCCCGGACCAGATGCAGGAGTCGTACCGGATCAAGCTCAAGGACCCGGAGAAGTACCAGGTCATCGCGACCGCGTTCGACGGGCGCGACGGGGTGCAGTCCGTGCAGGACCAGAAAGGCATCCTTGACAACCTGTTCGGGCTGCTGAACGGCATGAACTGGGCGGCCCGGGCCGTGATGGCGCTGATGCTCGTCGTCGCGCTGATGCTGATCGTCAACACCGTGCGTGTGTCCGCGTTCAGCCGTCGGCGTGAGACCGGGATCATGCGTCTCGTCGGCGCCTCCGGGTTCTACATCCAGGCGCCGTTCATCATGGAGGCCGCCGTCGCCGGGCTGATCGGCGGGGGTGTGGCCTGCGCCTTCCTGCTCGTCGCGCGGTACTTCATCATCGATCACGGGCTGGCGCTGTCCGAGAAGCTGAACCTGATCAACTTCATCGGCTGGGACGCCGTACTGACCAAGCTCCCGCTGATCCTCGCGACGAGTCTGCTGATGCCCGCGCTGGCGGCGTTCTTCGCGTTGCGCAAGTACCTGAAGGTGTGACGCATGCCAAGGGGGCCGTTCGGTCAACCGACCGTGCGGCCCTTCGCCTTGTCCTAGACTCACCCGCATGTCAGGCCGTGACCTGTTCGCACAGCCCCGCCGCGCAGGCCGCGGGGCGGCTCTGACGTTGCTGTTCGCCGGCGTCCTGGTCGCCGGTGCGGCCACCGGCTCGTTCCCCGAGCCCGCCGAGCGGAAGTCGGCCCTCCCGGACACGGCCCGCGCCGCCGCCCCCGCCGGGCACCACGAGGACGTCGCCGCCGCCGCTGCCGAGGCCATGGCCGACGGCAAGTCCCCCATGGAGGCCGCCGAGCGCGCGGTCAGCCGCAGCGGGGACCGCTGGGGGGCGGTGTACTCCCCGGGGGAGTACGAGGAGTTGGAGGAGGCCCTCGACGGCCAGTACACCGGCGTCGGGCTGTGGGCGCGGCGCGAGCGGGACGGCCGTATCGAGGTCACCAAGGTGCGGTCCGGGTCGCCCGCGGCCGTCGCCGGCATCCGCAGCGGAGACCGGCTGCGGAGCGTGGACGGCCAGGCGGTCGACGGCCGGCCGGTCACCGAGGTCGTCTCCTTACTGCGCGGTGACGCCCAGGGCGCCGCCGCCGGTACGACCGTCCGGCTCGGCCTGGAGCGCGGCACGCGCGCGTGGAGCGAGACCGTACGCCGGGCGCTGCTCTCCACGGACTCCGCGACCGTCCGGCAGGTCGCCGACAGCAAGGTCACCGTCATCAGGGTCGCCGCCTTCACCAAGGGCGTGGGGGACGTGGTCCGCACCGCCGTACGGCAGGCTCCCAGCGGCGCCGGGATCATCCTCGACCTGCGCGGCAACTCCGGCGGACTGGTCGACGAGGCCGTCACCGCCGCCTCCGCCTTCCTCGACGGCGGCCTGGTCGCCACGTACGACGTCAACGGCGAGCAGCGCGCCCTGCACGCCGATCCGGGCGGCGACACCACCAGACCCCTGGTCGCGCTCGTCGACGGCGGCACGATGAGCGCGGCCGAACTGCTCACGGGAGCCCTCCAGGACCGTGGCCGGGCGGTCGTCGTGGGCTCCAGGACCTTCGGCAAGGGCTCGGTGCAGATGCCGAGCCGGCTGCCCGACGGCTCCGTCGCCGAACTGACCGTCGGCCACTACCGCACCCCGTCGGGGCGCGGCGTCGACGGCGTCGGCCTCACACCCGACCTCGACGCCGACCGGGGAGCACTGGAGCAGGCGGAGACCGTGCTGAGCGGGCTGGGCGACCCCTCGTAGGCCCTTGGTAATCCCCTTTCCCGGTAGCGGGTTCCTAGTGCGAAAATGGTCAGCACTATGGCTAAGGAAAAAGGGCGGAAGCTGATCGCCCAGAACAAGAAGGCGCGGCACGACTACGCCATCATCGACACCTACGAGGCCGGTCTGGTCCTCACCGGTACCGAGGTGAAGTCGCTGCGTCAGGGACGGGCCTCGCTCGTCGACGGCTTCGTGCAGCTCGACGGGCACGAGGCGTGGCTGCACAACGTGCATGTGCCGGAGTACAGCCAGGGCACCTGGACCAACCACAGTGCCCGGCGCAAGCGGAAGCTGCTGCTGCACCGCGCGGAGATCGAGAAGCTGGAGTCCAAGTCGCAGGAGTCGGGTCACGCGATCGTGCCCCTCGCCCTGTACTTCAAGGACGGCCGGGCGAAGATCGAGATCGCGCTGGCGCGAGGCAAGAAGGAGTACGACAAGCGGCAGACGCTGCGGGAGAAGCAGGACCGGCGCGAGACGGACCGGGCGGTCTCGGCGGTGCGGCGCAGGCAGCAGCACGCGTAGCGCCGGTGGCGCGGGGAATTGGGTGGCATCGGCGCGCGTTGGTCACGTACGATGGCAACCGCACCCCACAGAGGGCGCATGGTTTGAAAAAACAACATGGGGATGATCGGTTTCGACAGCGGCTGTCGAAGCAGGTGAAGCGTGCCGAGGAAGCGGCCATGATCTCGTAAACCACAGGCCGAAAAAAATAATCGCCAATTCCAACAGCGATTCTCCCAAGCAGCAGTTCTCCCTCGCCGCCTGATCTCAGGTAGCGACGAGCCTGCTCCTTACTAAAGGGAGTGTCAGCCCGGGGGTGTTCCCGACCCGGATCCTGGCATCAGCTAGGGGACTAAACCTTGATCCCGGTCACGGGGTGAAGAGGGAAATCTAACAGTGACTGGGCCCGTCGGCGACTTGTTCGCGTGATTGCCGGGGCCGAGAAAAGCACAGCGAACTGCGCACGGAGAAGCCCTGATTCCGCACCGTTGGACGCGGGTTCGATTCCCGCCATCTCCACAATTCCCATGTTATGCAGTACCAAAGGCCCCGTCGCTTTCGAGCGGCGGGGCCTTTGGTGTGCGTGTCGGTTCGGAACGGGGGAGGACGAGGGTGGGAGAGAGCGCGCTCGACAGCCGCCTCAGGGCGGCGGTGCGAGCAGGGGACGCCGAGGCCGTGCGCGCCCTGTTGGAGCAGGGTGCCGATCCCGACACGCCGGCCACGGAGGGCGAGGCCGCGTTGCCGGTGCTGTGCGTGGCTGTCGCGGCGTACGACGCGGCGGTCGCCGAGGTGCTGGTGGAGGGCGGGGCGGATCCTGACCGGGTGTTGCCCGACGGGACTACTCCTCTGTGGCGTGCCGTTGACGGGGGTTCTCCGGCGGTCTTCTCGGCGGTGCTGGGCAAGGAGCCCCGGCTGCGGCTTCCGGAGGCGGACCGGGAACGGCTTCTCGCCCTCGCTCGGGGGTGGTACGAGACGGGTGCGGTCGAGGAGTCGCGGCGCCGCACGGGCACGCCGGGTCCGGTGGAGGCGGTTCTGGTCCAGGACGACGAGTACCACCACGTCGATCAGGTCTCGCTCGGCGGACTCGTCGTACGGGCGGGGCACGGGGCGATCCTGACCTCGCTGGAGTGGGCGTTCCGCATCCTGACCCCCGTCGACGAACTGATCGCCCGCGCCGTCGACCCGCCCGACGAGGACCATGTGAACTGGTCGACGGTCTGCTGGATTCTCACCCGGCGGCGCAGTTTCGAGACATGGTCGGCCGTGGTGGCCCATCGCCAAGACGCCGCCCCGGCACACCGCCGGTTCGTGCTCGACTATCTGTGGACGCGGGCGGTCGCCTCCGTAGGCGACCACTACTACGAGAAGCAGGAGAGCGGGTTCCTGGCCGCCTGGGCGGCGGAAGAGACGGACAGCGGGATGCTCGCGAAGGTGCTGGCCGTCTACACTGAGTACGACCATCAGGGCCAGGAGGCCATCGGGCTCCGGTACGCCGACCACCCCGAACCCTGCGTACGCCGCGAAGTGCCCTACGCCCTCTCGTTGAACGGCGTCCCCCGCACCCCTGCGGCCGGGGCCGCGTTGCTCGCCCTCACCCGTGACCCGGACGCCGAGGTACGGATGAGAGCGTGCCAGGGGGGTATGGGCGACGACAGCCTTCTCCCGGAGATCACCCAGGCGCTGCTTCTCCTGGCCGAGGACCCGGACGCGGACACGCGGGGTGCGGCCGCGGTGACACTCGCCGGCTCTCGAATCCGCACGCCCGCGGTCGCCGCCGCCTTGGTGGCGCTGCTCGGCCACGACAACCAACTCGTGCGCCTGGAAGCCGCCCACGGTCTCGCCGTGCGCGACGATCCGCGCACCGACGAGGCGATCGAACGGGTGGGGCCCCTCGGCTCCGGATTCGAGCACGACCACCGGGCCAGTGCGCTTTGGTTGCGGCAGTGGCGGAAGAAGAACCCGATCGATACGTGAGCGGGGGCGCGGAATTACGAGGGTCAAGGCGCCGCCCGCACCACCGTGCTCGCCCGCTCCGTCATCCGTGGTGGCAGGAGTGTCGTCTCCGGGGTGTGGCCCGTGCCGTTCAGTTTTCTCATCAGGAGGTCCACCGCCCGGGCCCCCACCTCCGCCGCCGGTACGGCGACCGACGTGACCGGGACGGGCAGGTTCTCGGCCAGGTCGTCCGGGCAGATCGCGGTGACGGAGAGGTCGCCGGGGACTCGTAGGCCGAGGTCTTCGAAGGCGTCGATCAGGGGTTCCAGGATCGCCTCGTTGTGGACGACGACCCCCGTCAACGCCGGGTGCTCGCGCAGGAGTTGCTCCGCCACCACCCGTGCTCCGGCCGGGGTCGGCTCGCAGGGGTGCACCGAGGACGACAGCCCGCTCCGGTCCGCCGCGGCCGTGAACCCCTGGACCACGCGCTGGGCGAACGCGGTCCGGCGTACGTACACGGCGGGTGGTGAGCCGATCAGGGCGATCACCCGGTGTCCCAGGGCCGCCAGCCGCTCCACGCACAGCTCGCCCGCCGCCTTGAAGTCCAGGTCGATACAGGTCAGGCCGGCCGGGTCGGAGGGGAGACCGATCAGGACCGACGGCAGGTCCAGCGCGCGCAGCAACGGCAGCCGGGGGTCGTCGAGTTGGACGTCCATCACGATCAGCGCGTCGGCCTGTGCCGTGTCCGCCACGCGGCGCAGACCGTCCTCGCCCTCCTCCTGGGTGAGGAGCAGGACGTCGTGGTCGTGGCGGCGCGCGGCCGTCACCACGGACACCGCGAACCGCATGACCACCGGGACATGGATGCCCGCCCGTAACGGCACGACCAGCGCCAGTACGTTGGATCTGCTGCTCGCCAGGGCGCGGGCGCCCGCGTGGGGGCGGTAGCCGAGTTCCTTGATGGAGCGGTTGACGCGCTGCCGGGTCTCCTCGGAGATCGGGCGCTTGCCGCTGAGGGCGTACGAGACCGTGCTCGGGGAGACCCCGGCATGCCGTGCCACATCGGTGATCTTCACCATCACTCGCCTCCCGACTCGACCGACGACCCCTGCACACCTGGTCCCAGCTCCACGGTCAGGAACCCGGTGCCTGCCCTCGCCCGCACCTCGCGTCCGCCCGCCACCAGTCCCCACGGCGCCGACGGATCGCCGCACGAGGCCCGCAGGGTGTCGCCCTCGCGGACCACCGTGAACGTCAAGTCGCCTACGGGGACTGTCACTTGGGCGCCCCGCTCCAGGCCGTACGCGTGCAGGGTGACCCCGTCGGCGTACGGGTAGTCGGGGCGGTCGTCCACCGCGCCGACCGGGATCACCGCACCGGGGCGTACGAGCAGCGGCACGCTGTCGAAGCCGTGGCGCTCCTTCACCCAGCGGGGGCCGGTGACCGTGCGGCCGGTCAGGAAGTGGGTCCACTCGCCCTCGGGGACGTAGTACGAGACGTCCCCCTCGTCGCTGAACACCGGCGCCACCAGCAGGTCCGGGCCGAGCATGAACTGCCGTTCCAGGTGGGCGCATCCGGGGTCGTCCGGGAACTCCAGGACCATCGCGCGCATCATCGGGACGCCCTCCGCGCTCGCGGTGCGGGCGGCCTCGTAGAGGTAGGGCATGAGGCGGAGCTTCAGCCTGGTGAACAGCCGCAGGACGTCCACGGCCTCCTCGTCGAACAGCCACGGCACCCGGTAGGAGGAGCTGCCGTGCAGCCGGCTGTGGGAGGAGAGCAGGCCGAAGGCCACCCAGCGTTTGAAGAGCGCGGGGCTCGGCGTGCCTTCGAAGCCGCCGATGTCGTGGCTCCAGTAGCCGAACCCGGAGAGCCCGAGGGAGAGTCCGCCGCGCAGCGACTCCGCCATCGACTCGTACGTTGCCTCGCAGTCGCCGCCCCAGTGCACCGGGAACTGCTGGCTGCCGGCCGTCGCCGAACGCGCGAACACGACCGCCTCCCCTTCGCCGCGGTGCTTGCGCAGCACGTCGAAGACGGTCCTGTTGTAGAGGTACGTGTAGTAGTTGTGCATCCGCTCCGGGTCCGAGCCGTCGGCGAACTCCACGTCCAGCGGCACCCGTTCACCGAAGTCGGTCTTGAAGCAGTCGACGCCCTGCGCGAGAAGCGCCTCCAGTTTCGCCGCGTACCAGTCGCGGGCCGCCGGACTGGTGAAGTCGACCAGGGCCATGCCCGGTTGCCACAGGTCCCACTGCCACACACTGCCGTCCGGTCGGCGGAGCAGATGGCCAAGTGCCTTGCCCTCGGCGAAGAGTGGGGAGCGCTGGGCGATGTACGGGTTGATCCAGACGCTGATGTGCAGCCCCTTCGACTTCAGTCGCTGGAGCATGCCCTCGGGGTCGGGGAACACCCGGGGATCCCACTGGAAGTCGCACCAGTTGAACTCGCGCATCCAGAAACAGTCGAAGTGGAAGACGGAGAGCGGGAGTTCACGCTCCCGCATGCCCTCGATGAACGACGTCACCGTCTCCTCGTCGTAGGACGTGGTGAAGGACGTCGACAGCCACAGGCCGAACGACCACGGGGGCGGCAGCGACGGGCGGCCGGTCAGGGCCGTGTACTTGCGGAGGATGTCCTTCGGGGTCGGGCCGTGGATGACGTAGTACGTCAACTGCTGTGTCTCGGCGCTGAATTGGACACGGGACACCGCCTCGGAGCCGACCTCGAAGGAGACCCGGCCGGGATGGTCGACGAAGACTCCGTAGCCCGCGTCCGTGAGATAGAACGGCACGTTCTTGTACGCCTGTTCCGTCGCCGTGCCGCCGTCCGCGTTCCACATGTCGACGACCTGGCCGTTCTTGACCAGCGGCCCGAAGCGTTCGCCGAGGCCGTAGACGCTGGTCCCGACCCCCAACCCCAGCTGCTCGCGCAGGTAGTGGGCCCCGGTCGTCGCGTCCCGCATGATGCCCATGCCCTTGGGGCCGCTGCTGGTGAGGACACGGCCGTGGGCGAGGAAGTCGACATGCCAGGGGGTGGTACGGCTGACCCGGATCGAGAGGGTGCCTGAGGTCAGGGTCGCGTGCTCGTCGTCGTACTCCGTGTGTGCTGTCAACTCCTCTCTCCGCAGTTCGAATTGGGGGCTCTGCGGCTGCTCGCCCTGGAAGTGGGTGAAGGTGACGCCGATGACGTCGGGCATCGGGGCGTGCGCGCTGATCGTCACGACCGGTCCCTTCAGCAGGTCGCCGCGGTGGCGGATGGGCTGGGTCGGCGCGTGGATGTCCAGCGTGCCGTCGGCGTCCGTCACATCGAGGACCTCGACCGGGTGGGCGGCGGTGACACCCTCGCGCAGCAGCCAGTAGCCGTCGGTGAACTTCACAGCCGTACCCCTTTGTGCCCCGTGTGGCGTCGAAGCGCTTCGACGGGCGAAGGTATGTGTGGCGTGTGAACGAGTCAATGGGGTGCGCGCGAATTGGCCCGGCGGGCCGTGGCCAGCGACAGCAGCAGCGCGCTCGCCGCCGCCGCGACCGGAACGCCGTACCCGGCCGTGGCCGACACGTGTTCCGCCGCCCAGCCGCCGGCCGCCGAACCGCAGGCGATGCCGCCGAGGAGACCGGTCACCGCGAGGGTCATGCCCTCGTTGAGGCGGCCCTCGGGGGTGCGGCTCTGGACCAGGGTCATGTTCGTGATCATCGTGGGCGCGGTGGCCATCCCGGCCACGAGCAGCGCGCCCGCGAGGACGAGGAGCGAACCGGTCAGGGCGGCGGCGAGCAGGGGAAACGTCATCAGGACCGTCATCGCGGCCAGACACCAGGGGTGGCGCCGCTCGGCGGACCCGGCCGGCCGCAGCGCCCCGTACAGCAGACCGGCCGCGCACGATCCGGCCGCCTGGAGGGCGAGTACGGCACCGGCGGCCGCCCTGTGCCCCCGCTCGTCCGCGAAGGCGATCGTGACGACCTCCATCGACCCGAACACCGCGCCCGTGGCCAGGCATACGGCGAGCAGTGGGCGCATCCCGGGGGCGCGCAGCGGAGACGTCCCCCGCGTGTGAAGCCCTTCGACGCGAGGCCGGACGGGCGGCTCGGTCGACCGCTGGGCCGCGAAGAGGAGCACACCCGTCATCATCAGCACTGCCCCGACCAGCGTGCCCGCCTCCGGGAACAACGCCCCGCAGAGGAAGGCCGCCAGGACCGGGCCGAGCATGAAACACAGCTCGTCGGCGGCCTGTTCGAAGGAGTTGGCGGTGTGCAGCGCTTCCTTGTCGCCCTTCTCGTCGCCGTCCAGGAGGTGGGCCCAGCGGGCGCGTGACATACCGCCCGTGTTGGGGGTCGTGGCGGTGGCGGCGTACGCGGCGAAGAGGGTCCAGTCGGGGGCGCCGTGGTGCACGCACAGGAGCAGGGCCAGGGAGCCGAGGGCGGCAAGTGCCGTGGCCGGTACGGCGATTCGGGCCTGGCCGTACCGGTCGACGAGCCGTGCGGTCCAGGGGGCGACCACGGCTGTCGCGGCGAGCCCGGTCGCGGTGACGGCTCCGGCGAGGGCGTACGAGCCGCGCGAACCGGCGATCATGATGACCGCGCTCACGCTGAACATGCCCATGGGCAGCCGGGCGATCAGGTTCCCGGCGGTGAAGGCGCGGGTGCCGGGGACGGTGAAGAGACGGCGGTACGGGCCGGGCGGGCGCCGGGCGGACCTCGTACGGGGGCCGAAGTCGGCGATGACCAGGGTGTCCTGGGTGACTGCGGGGAGTGGTCGGGGGCGGGTTTCCGGGTGAGGTGCGAGGCGGGGTTGGAGTCGGGGTCCGGGGCGTGGTCGAGGGGATGACTGCGGCATGCGTCCACCGTCGACCCGAGTCGATCACCGGGTCCAACACCTGTTCCCGACCCATTCACGCACTCCTGTTGTAGGTTCGCCGGATGCCCGCGCCCGCCTCGCACCACTCCGCCCCGCACCACCTCGACCCCCGTCTCCTGCGCGCCTTCGTCACCGTCGCCGAGGAGCTGCACTTCACTCGCGCCGCCGCCCGCCTCTACGTGGCCCAGCAGGCGCTGAGCCGTGACATCCGGCGCCTGGAACGGGAGTTGGGCGTCGATCTCTTCGTACGGTCGACCCGGCGGGTGACGCTGTCGGCCGACGGGGAGCGGCTGTTGCCGTACGCCCGGCGGGTGTTGGCCGCCCACGACGAGCTGCTGGCCGCCTTCGGGGAGGCCCGGCCGCTGCTGGTCGATCTGAACTCGCCGGGGCTGGTGACCGGGCGGCGGGTGCTGCACCGGGCGCGTGAACTCGCCCCGGAGTGCGAGCTGATGGCCCGGTTCGAGAGCGGACTCGCCTTCGCGGCGGGGGAGTTGCTCGCGGGCCGGCTCGACGCGTCGTTCGGACGGTTCGCGGGCCTGGATCCGGTGCTGCGGGCCCAGCTGGACCAGCAGCCCGTGCGCTACGAGCCGATGGCGGTCGTGCTGCCCGAGGACCACCGGCTGGCGGCGCTGCCCGAGGTGCCGCTGGCCGCGCTGGCGGGGGAGACCGTGTACGCGGGTGCGGGAAACCCCCGTACAACGGAGTGGACCGATCTCGCACGTCAACTTTTCGACGGGCGCGGGATCGACATCGCGCCACCCGCTCCGCTTGCCGTGGGCGACGAGGAGTTCGAGCGGATCATGGCCAAGATGCGGAGTCCGATTCTCGCCGTGGTGGATTTTCCGGCCCTGACTCGAACAGTGTTGCGACCGTTGGTCGACCCTGTCCCGTTCTCGCCCGTGTCGTTGGTGTGGCGGAGGGGGCTGTCGCATCCGGGAATCGACGCCCTTCGGCAGGCTGCGGCTCGGCTCGCGAGTGAGGAGGGGTGGCTGCGTAGGCCGGTGGACGGTTGGATTCCGGCCATCGATCTCAATATCATTTCGGCCCAGAAGTAACACATGGCAAACACGGCACCTCCATGTGCGCTACATTCGAGGCCCGGGTGCAGTGTGATAAATGGGGGCGCTCGGACCGGATGGGGGTCCGGTTCGAACATGGATGTACGAATAACCCGGAATCGTACGCGCACCCGAAAGTTCCCGTGGGGGGATGTGCGTGCGTGTGAAGAAGTGGCGTGAAGACGCCCAACCGGAGTGGCCCGACAGCGAGGCCGAGTCCGGAACCCAACAGCTTCCCGGAGTCGCTCCGGGCGGCACCGGCCCTGTTCCCCGGCAGAGACACGCCGGGGCACCGGCGCGCCCCGGGCGAGCCGGAGGCAGAGGCGCGCATGCCCAACCGCGTCAGGGCGGAAGCGGACCGACGGAACCGGGCGGGCCGACCGGCCCGGCCGATTCGATCGCGTCGCTCTCCAACCGTCCCTGGGAGAACACCGCGGAGGCCGGTCACACCCACGACCCGCACGAGGTGACCGTCCAGCTCGACGGCGTCGGCCGGCAGCTCGAGGAACTCCTCGTACGGCAGGCCAAGGAGGGCGCGGACGCCGGTGCGGGTGACGGCCCCGTCTTCGTCGACGAGACCGGTCGCCGCAGCCGCCGCTACCGCCGGATAGGGATCGTCGTGGGCATCGCCTGCGCCGTGTACGCCGTCGTCATCGTCGGCACCCTGCTCTCCGGCAACTCGGACGCGCCCTGGCTGCCGGTACCGGGCCAGCAGGACGAGCAGCCGGCGGGCAAGGTCGACACCTCGCCGCTGCCCGCCGATTCGGCGCTGCCGTCGGACTCGGCCGGGGTCACACCGACCCCGGAGGCGTCGGTCAGCTCGGGGGTCACGCCGTCGCAGGGGAGCACCGCCGTCACGCCGGGCGCCTCGTCCAGCGCCTCGAACCCCGGCCCGTCCGTCGAGCCCAAGCCCTCGTCCAGCGCCACCGTGCCCGGCCCGGGAACCACGTCGAGCGACCCGGACCCCGAGCCGTCCGCAACGGTGTCCAACTCGCCCGAGCCGAGCCCGTCGGAGACCGGCGGTTCCTCGCCCGATCCGTCGGAGTCACCGGCCACGGACGGCGGCGCGGACGGTGGCACGGTCGCCGGCGGTGCGACCGACCCGACCCCGATCGCCGAGAGCCCGGCCGAACCGAGTGCCACCGGCTCCGCCGGCGACCCGGTCTCCGCGTCGGAACCGGCGACCACGACGGCCTGACCACCCTCCGCCCCGCTGACCGCTGACTTCGTTCCGTTCTGATCTGATCTCCTCGTCCCCGGAGAACCACCTCTGATGGCATCTCGCACCCGCCGCCACGGCGCCCGGAACGGCGCCGCCCGGCGCCGACGGCTGCCCATGCGCCTGCTGCTGCCCTCGCTCATCCTGGTCGCCCTGATGGCGATGCTGATGCTGCGCGGATACGTGCACAGCGAAATCCTCGCCGACCACCGCATCCAGACCGAGGCCTCCGCCGACCGGGTGCCGGAGAAGATCCTGGAGGGCGGGCCGGTCATCGACACCAGAAGCGGCCAGGCCACCAGTCTGCAGATGCCCGACCACCGCCTCGTCCTCACGTTCGACGACGGCCCGGACCCCGAGTGGACCCCGAAGGTCCTGGACGTCCTGAAGAAGTACGACGCGCACGCCGTCTTCTTCGTCACGGGCACCATGGCCTCGCGCTACCCGGAACTCGTACGGCGGATGGTGGACGAGGGGCACGAGGTGGGGCTGCACACCTTCAACCACCCCGACCTCTCCCTCCAGTCGAAGAAGCGGATCGACTGGGAGCTGTCCCAGAACCAGCTGGCGCTCGCCGGCGCGGCGGGCATCCGCACGTCGCTGTTCCGGCCGCCGTACTCCTCCTTCGCCGACGCCATGGACAACAAGTCGTGGCCGGTCACCGAGTACATCGGCAAGCGCGGCTACATCACCGTCGTCAACAACACGGACAGCGAGGACTGGCGCAAGCCGGGTGTCGACGCGATCATCCGCCAGGCCACCCCCAAGGGCGGCAAGGGCGCGATCGTCCTCATGCACGACTCCGGCGGCGACCGGCACCAGACCGTCGAGGCCCTGGACCGCTTCCTGCCCGACATGAAGAAGAAGGGGTACGAGCTCCAGAACCTCACCGAGGCCCTGGACGCGCCCAGCGCGCACACCCCGGTCGCGGGCGTCGAACTGGCCAAGGGCAAGGCGTGGACCTTCCTGGTCCGGGCCTCCGACGGGATCACCTCCGTACTGGTCGTCGGTCTGGCGATCATCGGCGTCCTCGTGTTCGCCCGCTTCGGCCTGATGCTGCTGCTCTCCGTCCTGCACGCCCGCCGCACCCGCCGCCCCGACTTCAGCTGGGGCCCGCCGATCACCGAACCGGTGTCGGTGCTGGTCCCGGCGTACAACGAGGCCAAGTGCATCGAGGCCACCGTGCGGTCACTGATGCGGAGCGAGCATCCCATCGAGGTGATCGTCATCGACGACGGGTCGAGCGACGGCACGGCCCGCATCGTCGAGAACATGGGCCTGCCGAACGTACGCGTGGTGCGCCAGCTCAACGCGGGCAAGCCCGCCGCCCTCAACAGAGGTGTGGCGAACGCCCGTTACAACCTGATCGTGATGATGGACGGCGACACGGTCTTCGAGCCGGGCACCGTCCGTGAACTCGTCCAGCCGTTCGGCGACCCGCGCGTGGGCGCCGTCGCAGGCAACGCCAAGGTCGGCAACAAGGACTCCCTGATCGGCGCCTGGCAGCACATCGAGTACGTGATGGGCTTCAACCTGGACCGCCGTATGTACGACGTCCTGGGCTGCATGCCGACGATCCCCGGCGCGGTGGGCGCGTTCCGCCGCTCGGCCCTGAAGCGGGTCGGCGGGATGAGCGACGACACGCTCGCAGAGGACACCGACATCACGATGGCCCTGCACCGCGACGGCTGGCGGGTCGTGTACGCGGAGAACGCCCGCGCCTGGACCGAGGCCCCGGAATCCGTCCAGCAGCTCTGGTCCCAGCGCTACCGCTGGTCGTACGGCACCATGCAGGCGATCTGGAAGCACCGCCGCTCCGTGATCGAACGGGGTCCCTCGGGCCGCTTCGGCCGCGTCGGCCTCCCGTTCGTCTCTCTCTTCATGGTGGTGGCCCCGCTGCTGGCCCCCCTGATCGACGTGTTCCTGCTCTACGGGCTGGTGTTCGGCCCGACCGAGAAGACCGTCTTCGCCTGGCTGGGCGTCCTGGCCGTCCAACTGATCTGCGCGGCCTACGCGTTCCGCCTCGACCGCGAGAAGATGACCCACCTGATCTCACTGCCCCTGCAACAGATCCTCTACCGCCAGCTCATGTACGTCGTCCTGCTCCAGTCCTGGATCACCGCCCTCACCGGCGGCCGGCTGCGCTGGCAGAAGCTGCGGCGCACCGGAGTCGTCGGCTCGGCCCCCGACGCCGTACCGGCCGCCCGGACGAGCGGCAGCGACAACAGGAGGCCCGTGGGATGACCCAGCCACCCCCGGCGACGGACGCGACGTCCTCGCCGACGTACGACATCCCCCTCCAGCAGACGGCGGACGAACCGCCCGCCGCAGCCCCGGCGAAGAAGCCCGGCCGCGACCGCTACCTGGACCTGCTCCGCAGCATCGCCCTGGTCCGAGTGGTCGTCTACCACCTGTTCGGCTGGGCGTGGCTGACGATCCTGTTCCCCTCCATGGGCGTGATGTTCGCGCTGGCGGGCTCGCTGATGGCCCGCTCCCTGAAGCGCCCGGCGCTCGGGGTCATCAGGGGCCGGATCAGGCGCCTGCTGCCCCCGCTGTGGGCGTTCAGCGCGGTGGCGCTGACGCTGATGTTCATCGGCGGCTGGAATCCGACCAAGGATCCCGACCACGGCGGCACCTGGGGTCTGGTCGAACTCCTCAACTACATCGTCCCGATCGGCGCCCCGCCCTACCCCTGGAGCCTCGGCTCCAAGTCGGGCGTGCTGGAGAACACCTGGGCGGTCCAGGCGGCGGGCCCGCTCTGGTACCTGCGGGCCTATCTGTGGTTCGTGATCGCCTCGCCGCTCCTGCTGTGGGCGTTCCGTCGGCTCCCGTGGGCGACGCTGCTCGCCCCGCTGGCCCTGACGGCGGTGGTCGGCACGGGCCTGGTGAAGATCCCCGGGGAGACCGGCAACGCGGTGACGGACTTCGCGATGTTCGGCGGCTGCTGGGTGCTGGGCTTCGCCCACCACGAGGGTCTGCTGAAGAAGATCCCGCGCTATCTGTCCGTGTCCGGCGCGGCCCTGCTCATGGCTTTCGGCATCTGGTGGGCCTCGGGCCACAAGGGCCCCGACGGCTGGGACCTCAACGACATCCCGCTCGCCCAGGCGACCTGGTCCTTCGGGTTCGTGGTGATCCTGCTCCAGTACTCCCCGTCGTGGCAGGAACTGCCGGGCCGCCTGGCGAAGTGGGACAAGCTGGTCACCCTCTCCAACAACAGGGCCGTCACGATCTATCTGTGGCACAACCTCCTGATCATGGCCACGGTTCCCCTGATCGACCGCCTGTACGAACTCCCCTTCATGAACGAGGGGATGGTGTCCGCGCTGGACACGACGTACAACCTGTGGATGTTCGTCCTGGTCTGGCCCCTGATCGGCCTGACGATCCTGTCCCTGGGCTGGATCGAGGACGTGGCCGCCAAGCGAAGCCCACGGCTGTGGCCTAACGGGGCGAAGCGTGGGGGAGGGCGACGGAAGGGTTGAGGGAGGGGGCGCGGGAACGGCCCGGCACGCTGACGGGTGCCGGGCCGCTCTGTGTCGCGTGCACGCGGTGAAAGTAAAGGGCGGCCCATGATTCGCCCTGGTGTCTGCCCCTCGCGTCCCGCTAACGTGTCGCTGCCCCCGGCACCCCTTTTTGTCGAGCGAGAGAACGAAGTTGAGCAAGGCACCGACGTCGACAGAGCCGTCTCCCGGGCGCGCGCCGGTCTTCGGACTGGTCACGCCCGAGGACTGGTACCGCATCCCGCTCCAGCCCCGAGAACGCCTCGAAGCGTCCGTGAACGCCCTGATCAAGCGACAGTTCGCGGGCGTCGACGACCAGCCGATCCTGCGCCGCAGGACCGCGGAACAGCTCCTCGACACGGCCGAGGCGGGCGTCGAGCAAGGCGGCGTCGTGCTGTACCTGTCGTTCCTGGAGGTCGGCGGCATCCCGCTGTCCGCCTCCCTCCTCGTCTCCCACCTCCACCGGAGGTTCGACGGCCTGGACGCCGTCGCCGCGCTCGCCGGTTCGGGTGAGGTCGAGCTGACGAGGCTGCTCGTCGGCCGGGCGGCCCGGCTGGTCCGGCGCGAGCGGTCGAAGCAGACGCGGAAGCTGGGCTCCGAGTTCGAGGACACCATCGTCGAGTACTTCGTCCCGGTCCCGGACCGCGACGAGGTGCTGATGCTGACGTTCAGCACTCCGCTGGAGCCCGTCGCGGACGCCATGGTGGGGCTGTTCGACGCGGTGGCCGGGACTCTGCGCTGGCAGAGAACCAGCGATGCGGAACACGCGGTACTCAACGGGGAGGAAGCAGAGGGATGGGCGAGCGACTGAGGGTCGACACGGCCGACCTGGAGAAGGCCGGCTCCGGTCTGCGGACGGTGGCGACCGAGCTGGAAGGGCTCGACAAGCTCATGGACGCGTACGACCGCCGTACCGTCGGGCACCAGCAGCTCCACGAGCGGCTGCAGGACTTCTCGGACGGCTGGGACGACAACCGCAAGAAGATGATCGAGGAGATCCAGGGCCTCGGGAACGTCGCCCACGAGTCCGCCAAGGCGTACAAGGAACTCGACACCGCCCTGTACGACGCCCTGACGGGCAAGGGGAAGAAGAAGTGAGCCGCCCGGCGGACAACCGGTGGGAGGTGCTCGGGGAGAGCGGTGACCCGGTGCCCGGTGACGTCCACGACCTCCAGGCCCTCGCACGCCGGTTCGAGGCCACCGCCAAGACCATCACCGAGACCACCGAGGCGCTGCGCCGGCTCGGGAACCTGGAGAGCTGGGACTCCGAGGCCGGAAAGGCCTTCGCGGAGAAGGCGGGCGACACGGCGAAGACGGTCGGCAAGGCACACGACCGCTACGCCGACGCGGCGTCCGCCCTGAAGACGTACTACACCGACCTGGAGACCATCCAGGAGGACGCCGACAAGCTCCTGCGTGACGCGGAGACGAAGAGCGGCGACCTGACCACGGCCAGGTCCGGCGCCGACAGCCCGCCCAAGGGCACCACGGACGGCGACCAGAAGAAGCTGGACAAGAAGGTGACCGACCTCCAGGACGGCCTGGCCGACCTGCGCGGACAGCTGGCCGCGGTGAAGACCCGCCACAAGGAGGCCGGCGACAAGGCGGCCAAGGCGATCCACGACACGACGGAGGGCGACGGTCTCAACGACGGGTGGCTGGATGATCTGCGGGACTCACTGAAGATCATCAGTGAGATCTCCGGGGCGATTGCGGCTGTCTGCGGAATCGCGGCGCTGGCGGTCGGCTGGATCCCGATCATCGGCCAAGCCCTCGCAGGGGTGCTGGGCACGATCGCTTTGGTGATGACGGTCGTCTCACTCGTCTGTCACGTCCTGCTCGCCATCAACGGCGACGGGTCGTGGGGCGATGTGGCGATCGACGCCCTCGGACTCGCGACGTTCGGCATCGGACGCGTCTTCACCACGGGCTCGAAACTCGCGGCCACCGTCGGGCGCAGCCGGGTCTGGAATGCCGCGAATCAGTACGTCCGCGCGTGGAACCCGGGAATGAACTCGCGCGCGGCGCGTGCGCTCGTCGAGTCGATGGTCGGGCCGCGCGCCGGAGCCGTCGACAACGTGGTGCTGCCCGACGTGTCGCTGGCAGCCGCCTTCAAGGGCTTGCCGAGGTCCTTCGCGGACGACCTGAGCACGATCGGCAGCAACTGGCGGGGACTGTTCAGGGGAAGCGACAACGCAGCCGCGTTCCGCAACGCCTATGACACGGCGGGAGTGCGCGGCGTGGCCAGCCTGTACGGGGGACCGGGCCTGGTCGACGAACTCGGACGCATGAAGAACATCGACGCGGCGGATCTCGCCATCATCGGTACGCCCGACGCCTTCAAGCAGGCCATCGCGTACAACTCGGTGTCGCTCGGTGGTACGGCGACGGGGGCGACATCCGATGCCATGAGCTTCGCCGGGCTGTTCGGCGGCGACCCGGAGATCGACGTCACCGGGTCCGACGCCTCGCTGGCCGGGAGGTGACGTCCATGCTCACGAACGACTGGCGGCAGTGCCGGGTCGTGCTGCCCGCCCCGCGGAACTGGCTGGTACTGGACCTGCGTACGGAGGACCCCGAGGCCTGGGCCCGTGAGGTCGCGGCAGAGCACCTGGCCGAGGACTCGCCCGTCGAGTTGCGCGACGCGTTCGCCACGGACGTCCTCTGGTACTGGGCGGTGGCGGTCCGGCAGCGGGCGCTGTGCGCGGCGGTGCTGGCTCCACCGGAGAGCGCGGTCATCGCCTCGTACACGGTCCGGGAGCTGAGAATCCCGCCGGAGTCCCTCTCCGTCGCCGCCTTCCGCGCAGAGGCGGCCCGCGCGGAGGGTCCGTACTTCGGCGAGCAGGGCCTCACAGAGGTCGAACTGCCGCTGGGACCGGCCCTCAGGGTCCACCGGCTGGAGCCGACGGCGCCGGACGCCGACAGCGGCACGATCGTGGAGGGCGTGGCCCACTACGTACTGCCGCATGCGCACCCCACGGCGCTGGAGTGCCGGTTGCTGTGGTCGACCCTGGGGTTCGGCGAGGAACTGGAGAAGATCGCCGACGAGCTGGCGGACTCAGTCCTTCTGGAGTGAGACCGAGGGACGGCGTTTGATCACACCGCCCAGGCCGATCTTCTCCCAGGGGAACAGCATCAGCGGAAACCAGCTGAAGCCGATGACGCAGACCGCGACGAAGGTGGTGATCTGCTGGGGCAGGAGCCACCCCAGTTGGGACACGACGATGGCCAGGACGAACACGTAGACGTCGAAGAGGATCAGCCAGAGAACCTTCTTCGCAGCCGAACCCGCCCCCATCCGGGGATCGTCCCCGGTGCCCCACACCATGGCGATCAGAATCAACGGCAGGAACAGCCCTGGAGCCCCGCCGATAGCGATTCCGCCGATGATCAGGGCACCCTGCCCGTCTTCATGAATCAGGGACGACAGAGGCGCGGAGTCCCCCAGCCTCAGCATCAGGTACACGCAAGCGAACGCCCCGCCCATCGTCGTCGCGAAGACAAGAACGAACGCCACAGCGAAGCGCACGTTCCCAGCGAAGGTGCGCTTCGCCGGCTCGGCCTTGGGCCTGCCGGACCTGGACTCCGCGGACATGGACTCTCCCGTTCCCTGTGTGGGGTCCGCTAGAGAATAGCGGGGCACGGGGACCCCCAGGAGTGGCCCGTCGTGCTCTGGCCGTGACCTCCGTCTGCGTAACCTCTCATCCCACCTCCTCGCGGGGTGAGAGCAAAGTTCCCTTCCGGTCACCCACAGCCACAGTGCGGAAACGCGCCCTGCCTACCTTCGGGACTCATCACCGCTCAGCACCCCAAAGAGAACCACCCGAGCCCCGGACCACCGTGGAGGCGTCATGACAGCCCCTAGTTCAGCCCCCGCACCCGGCAGGGGAGGCCGCTGGATCGAGCACTGGGATCCCGAGGACGAGGCCTTCTGGAACGCGACCGGCGAGAAGGTCGCCCGCCGCAACCTGTTCTTCTCCGTGCTCTCCGAGCACATCGGCTTCTCCATCTGGACGCTGTGGTCCGTGATGGTGCTGTTCATGGGACCGGAGTACGGACTCACCCCGGCCGACAAGTTCTTCATCGTGTCGATGGCCACGGCCGTCGGCGCCGTCGTCCGCGTCCCCTACACCTTCGCCGTCGCCCTCTTCGGTGGCCGGAACTGGACCATCGTCTCCGCGTCGCTCCTGCTCATCCCCACCATCGCGGCGTTCATCGTGATGGAGCCGGGCACGTCCTTCGGCACGTTCCTCGTCTGTGCCATGCTCGCCGGCATCGGCGGTGGCAACTTCGCCTCCAGCATGACCAACATCAACGCCTTCTTCCCGCTCCGCAAGAAGGGCTGGGCGCTCGGCCTCAACGCGGGCGGCGGCAACATCGGTGTCCCGGTCGTGCAGCTCATCGGCCTCGCGGTCATCGGCGCGAGCGGCGGACCGCGCGTACTCCTCGGGATCTACATCCCGTTCATCGTCATCGCCGCCGTGCTCGCCGCCCTCTACATGGACAACATCACGTCCCTGAAGAACGACACCGGCGCCGCCAAGGACGCCGTCAAGGACGCCCACACCTGGATCATGTCCTTCCTCTACATCGGGACGTTCGGGTCGTTCATCGGCTACAGCTTCGCCTTCGGCCTGGTCCTCCAGACCCAGTTCGGCCGTACGCCGCTCCAGTCCGCGTACGTCACCTTCATCGGCCCGCTGCTGGGCTCCCTGATCCGGCCCGTGGGCGGCGCGCTCGCCGACCGCTTCGGCGGGGCGAAGATCACGCTGTGGAACTACGTCGGCATGGCCGGCGCCACCGGTGTCATCGTCTTCGCGTCCATGGAGAAGTCGCTGCCCCTGTTCACCACGGCCTTCATCGCCCTGTTCGTCCTCAGCGGGCTCGGCAACGGCTCGACGTTCAAGATGATCCCGGGCATCTTCCACGCCAAGGCCCTGGCCAAGGGGCTGGACGGTGAAGAGGCCGCGGCGTACGGCCGTCGCCTGTCCGGTGCCTCCATGGGGCTCATCGGTGCGGTGGGCGCGCTCGGCGGTCTCGGCATCAACCTCGCCTTCCGCCAGTCCTTCCTGAGCGTCGGCTCCGGCACCGGTGCCTTCGTCGCCTTCCTCGCCTTCTACGGTGTGTGCTTCCTGGTCACCTGGGCTGTATACCTTCGGCGTCCGGTAGGCGCACAGGCCACAGAAACCACAGCCTCCGAGGCGAAGCCGCAGCTCAGCTACGCCGAGGTGTGACACTGGCCCAAAGCGGCTTAAGTAACACCAGCGACATGAATCCGAACCGAGCCTGTCACGCGCCGTTGACAGGCTCGTTCGGCACGCCAGTGCCGGATGTGACCCGACTGCGGGACGAGAGCCATGTACGACGAAGAGCAGCGACCAGAACGACCGGCCCAACCCGACCACGGCCCCCTCGCGGGGTTCACCGTGGGTGTCACGGCCGCGCGTCGGGCCGATGAACTCGGGACACTCCTCCAGCGGCGCGGAGCGGCCGTCGTGCACGCGCCCGCTCTGCGGATCGTGCAGCTCGCCGACGACAGTGAACTCCTCGCGGCCACCAAGCAGCTCATCGCCCAGGCGCCGGACATCGTCGTCGCCACCACCGCCATCGGCTTCCGGGGCTGGATCGAGGCCGCCGACGGCTGGGGGCTCGGCGACGACCTGCTCGCCTGTCTCGGCGGGGTGGAACTGCTCGCGCGCGGCCCCAAGGTCAAGGGCTCGGTGCGGGCCGCCGGGCTTACGGAGGACTGGTCGCCGTCCTCCGAGTCCATGGCCGAGGTGCTCGACCGGCTCCTGGAGGAGGGGGTCGAGGGGCGCCGTATCGCCATCCAGCTGCACGGCGAGCCGCTGCCCGGCTTCGTGGAGTCGTTGCGGGCGGCCGGCGCGGAGGTCGTCGGCGTACCCGTGTACCGGTGGATGCCGCCGGAGGACATCGGCCCCGTCGACCGGCTGCTCGACGCCACGGTCTCGCGGGGCCTGGACGCGCTGACCTTCACGAGCGCCCCCGCGGCGGCGTCGCTCCTCTCCAGGGCGGAGCACCGGGGCATGCTTCCGGAACTCCTGGCCGCCCTCCACCACGATGTGCTGCCCGCGTGCGTGGGCCCGGTCACGGCACTGCCGCTCCAGGCCCAAGGCGTGGACACGGTGTCTCCGGAACGCTTCCGCCTGGGCCCGTTGGTCCAGCTCCTGTGCCAGGAACTCCCGGCCCGTGCACGGGCGTTGCCCATCGCGGGCCACCGGGTGGAGATCCGGGGCCACGCGGTCCTGGTGGACGGCGCGCTACGCCCGGTCCCCCCGGCCGGCATGTCCCTCCTGCGGGCCCTGTCCCGCCGCCCGGGGTGGGTGGTGGCCCGGGCGGAACTGCTCCGCGCGTTGCCGGGAGCGGGCCGTGACGAACACGCGGTGGAAACAGCGATGGCCCGCCTGCGCACGGCCCTGGGCGCCCCCAAACTCATCCAAACGGTAGTAAAACGCGGCTACCGCCTGGCCCTGGACCCGGCAGCGGACGCGAAGTACTCCGACGGGTAGCTCCGCGGGATGGGCGGTTTCTTCGTCCGCGGGCCCGGTGGGGGCTGAGTGCGCAGTTCCCCGCGCCCCTATCGGGGGGTGACGCGTGGGTTTTTCGTCTGCGAGCCGGTGGGGGCCAGTCGCGCAGTTCCTCGCGCCCCTATCGGGGGTGACGTGTGGTTTCTTCGTCCGCGCGCCGGTGGGGGCTTGTCGCGCAGTTCCTCGCGCCCCTATCGGGGGGGCGATGCGTGGTTTCTTCGTCTGCGGCTCGGTGGGGCCGCCCGCGCAGTTCCCCGCGCCCCTGACGGGGCACGACCACCGGCGCCCCGGGCGCAACGCGCCCGAAAGGGGCGCGGGGAACTGCGCGACCAGCCCCCACCGGGCCGCGGACAAAGAACCGCCCCTCCCGCGGAGCGACCCCCACCGGGCCGCAGACGAAGAAACCGCCCGTCCCGCGGAGCGACCCCCGGGCCCGCAGGCGAAGGAACCGCCCATCCCGCGGAGCAACCCGCCGAGCAACCCGCCGAGCGTTTCGCCGAGCCGAGGGGTTCCGGCTGTGGCAGCGGGCAGGCACTGTAGAGGCAACGGTTCCCCCTGCCCCCGTCACTGGCATCCGCATCGGAGACGACCGTGGCCACAGCCTCGTACGAGCTGCGTTTCGACGCCGGGCGGATCTGCCTGGACCTGCTCGCGACCACCCACCCCGATGAGCGGATCGGCGCCGTCGAGCCGCTCCGCGCCTGGATCGCCGGGTCGGGGCTCGTGCCGCCGGGCACCCCGCTCCACCACGCCGACGACTCCTGGGTGGCCCACTTCCGTGAACTCCGGGACCTCGTCGGCCGGTTGGTGCGGAGCCCCGCAGTCGTCGACCCGCCTCTTCTCGACCGCCTCAACGACCTCGCCCGCCCCGCGCCCCCGGCACCCCGCGCGGTCTGCGCCGAAGACGGCACCCTCGTACGGGAGTTGCACGGGCCGCCCGACTGCGCGGCCCTGCTCGGCGTCGTCGCCCGGGACGCCGTGGAGCTGCTCACCGACCCCGTGGCACGCGCCTGTCTGCGCCAGTGCGAGGGCGACAACTGCCCGATCGTCTACCTCGACACCTCCCGGGGCAGACGGCGCAGATGGTGTTCCAGTGAAATCTGCGGCAACCGGGAGCGGGTCGCGAGGCACCGCCGACGGGCCGCACTCGCACGCGCGTAGACCCTTCGTGAGTCAGGTGCGATCCGTTCACAGTTCGCTCATAGCGGGCCTCTCGGGCGGAATCGGGCCCACCAACTCCCGCGGGTTGCAGTGATGTTGGTTACACGTGAGTTTCCAGTCGGCGCGCCGCGGGCACTGCCGCGATCTTGCCAATGTGGCGAAAATGTAAAGCACTTGCGGCAGGAATGTGCTCCCTTGTCCCTCACGTCTCGTCCAGATAAAGAAAGTTGTGTTCGCGCGTTGAACATCCCGCACCCGCCTTCCGTACCTCGGGGGGAGCGACCGACTGGGGGAACCCGGGACAGCGGAGGTGGGCGTGCGCAAGGATTCCGTCGTGGCCAATGAACGAGCACCGAGGGCCCGACATCGCATGTCCCAGCCCTCGGAACCCGACGAGGACTTGATGCGTGCGCTGTACCGAGAGCACGCAGGGCCCCTCCTGGCATATGTCCTCAGGCTGGTCGCCGGAGACCGGCAGCGAGCCGAGGACGTCGTGCAGGAGACCCTCATCCGTGCCTGGAAGAACGCCGGTCAGCTCAATCGAGCAACCGGTTCGGTACGCCCCTGGCTGGTGACGGTCGCCCGGCGCATCGTCATCGACGGCCACCGCAGCCGGCAGGCCCGGCCGCAGGAGGTGGACCCGTCGCCGCTGGAGGTCATCCCCGCGGAGGACGAGATCGACAAGGCGTTGTGGCTGATGACGTTGTCGGACGCGCTGGACGACCTGACCCCGGCCCACCGGGAGGTCCTGGTCGAGACTTACTTCAAGGGGCGTACCGTAAACGAAGCCGCCGAAACGCTGGGCATACCCAGCGGAACGGTGCGCTCACGGGTGTTCTATGCCCTGCGTTCGATGAAGCTCGCACTGGAGGAGCGGGGGGTGACGGCATGAGCATTTACGGGGGGTTCGGAGCGGGTAGTCCTGGTTCCATGCGAGGAATGCAGGGTTCCCAGGGACCGAACGAACACGAAACCGTAGGCGCCTACGCCCTCGGCATCCTCGACGACGCGGAGGCCACGGCCTTCGAGGCGCACCTCGCCGGTTGCGAGTGGTGCGCCCAGCAGCTCGACGAGCTGGCCGGGATGGAACCGATGCTGGCCGCCCTCGCGGACCTGCCCGGTGCCCAGGGATCCCCGGCCATCGGCGAGTCGCTGTCCGCCCGCCCAAGTCCGCAACTGTCGACCAGACTGGTCGACGAGGTCGCGGAACGGCGTGCGCGCAAGCGTCGGCGCAGCTTCTACATGGTGGCCGCCGCGGCAGCCCTCATCATCGGCGGCCCGGCCACGGTGTTCGCGACGACCAGCGGCAACACCGACAACACGGCCGCGCCCGCGCCGTCGTCGTCGGTCGCGAAGGCCACCGGCTCCGCCCAGGAAGCCTTCGCACTCATGACCGACCGGGTCTCGGCCACCGATCCCACCTCCAAGGTCACCGCGACCGTGGCGATGGACTCGAAGGCCTGGGGCGTCGGCGCGGTCCTGGAGCTGGCCGGCGTCAAGGGCCCGCTGAAGTGCTCGCTCATCGTCGTCGGCAAGGACGGCTCGCGCGAGACGATGTCCAACTGGTCCGTCCCGAAGTGGGGTTACGGCATCAAGGACTCGACGAACGCGGACGCCCGCAACCCGCTGTACATCCACGGCGGAACGGCCTTCACCGCCGACGAGATCGACCACTTCGAGGTCGTCACCTCCACCGGCAAGCAGCTCGTCGAGGTCGACGCCTGACCTCTTCAGCACTCCTGTCCACCGCTCCGTGACCGCCCCAGGACGCCTTGTACGAAGACTCGTACGGTGTCCTGGGGCGGTTGCGTAGCCTCACGGCCTCCCTTTCGCGTACGGTTGACGGCTGCCCAGCACGTCAGAAGGGGGCCCGGTGGCCGCACAGGCTCAGCAGGAAACGGCGCTCGTACCGGTCGAGGACTCCTCAGTACAGGACTCCGTCCGCGACCGCGAGATCAGCGTCGAGCAAGAACACCTGGACCGGGTGTACCGGCGTCTTGAGGAGAAGATCGACGAGGCCGAGTTCCTCATGCACGACGCGGCCAAACGAGGCCAGGTCGGCACCCCCGGCGCGCTCGCCGAACGGGACGCCCAGGTGTTCCGCGCCGGCATCCACCTCAACAGGCTGAACAACGAGTTCGAGGACTTCCTCTTCGGCCGTATCGACCTGTTGCGGGGCATGGACGGCAAGAAGGGCCCGGACGGCGCGTACACGGCCGTGGAGCCCGCGGAAGGGGCCGTACGCCCCGACAGCACGGCCGACATCGCCGAGACCCTCCACATCGGCCGTATCGGCGTCCTCGACGAGGAGTACGCGCCCCTCGTCATCGACTGGCGCGCCCCGGCCGCCGCGCCCTTCTACCGCTCGACCCCGGTCGACCCGGGCCGGGTGGTCCGCCGGCGCGTCATCCGTTCCAAGGGCCGGCGGGTCCTCGGCGTCGAGGACGACCTGATGCGCCCCGAGCTGACGGCCTCCCTGGACGGCCACGAGCTCGCGGTGATCGGCGACGGCGCCCTGATGGCGGCCCTCGGCCAGGCCCGCAGCCACACCATGCGGGACATCGTGTCGTCCATCCAGGCCGAACAGGACCTGGTGATCCGCGCCCCCGCCGCCTCGGTGACGTACGTCGAGGGCGGCCCGGGTACGGGAAAGACGGCCGTCGCGCTGCACCGCGCCGCCTACCTCCTCTACCAGGACCGCCGCCGGTACGCGGGCGGCATCCTGATCGTCTCGCCCACGCCCCTGCTCGTGGCGTACACGGAGGGCGTCCTGCCCTCCCTCGGCGAGGAGGGCCAGGTCGCCATCCGGGCCATCGGCTCCCTCGTCGACGGCGCCGAGGCGACTCTGTACGACTCCCCGGCCGTGGCCCGTGCCAAGGGCTCGTACCGCATGCTCAAGGTGCTGCGGAAGGCCGCGCGGGGCGCCCTCGAACACAATGACCAGTCGGCCAGGCTGCGGGTCGTCGCCTTCGGCCGCCGGATCGAACTGGAGGCCCCCGAGCTGGCCCGCATCCGCGAGTCGGCGCTCAGCGGCACGGCCCCCGTCAACCTGCTGCGTCCCCGCGCCCGCAAGCTCCTCCTGGACGCCCTGTGGGCCCGCTCGGGCGCCCAGGGCCGGCACACCGACCCGGAGCTGGCCGCGGAACTCCGCTCCTCCTTCGACGAGGACATCACGACCGAGGACGACTTCATCGCGTTCCTCGACGCCTGGTGGCCGGAACTGACCCCTGCCTCCGTCCTCGCGGCCATGTCCGACGAACGCCGCCTCGGCCGCTGGGCGCGCCGCATCCTGAACCCGGGCGAGGTCCGCCGGGTCGCCCGCGCCCTCAAGCGGGACGGCCTCTCGGTCCACGACGTGGCCATGCTGGACGAGCTGAACGCGATCCTCGGCACCCCGGCCCGCCCCCGCAAGAAGCGCGACCAGGACCCCCTGGACCACCTCACCGGCCTCGAAGAACTGATGCCGGTACGGGAGGAGTCGCAGCGCGAACGCGCCGAGCGCCTCGCCCAGGAGCGCACCGAGTACGCCCACGTCATCGTCGACGAGGCCCAGGACCTCACCCCGATGCAGTGGCGCATGGTCGGCCGCCGCGGCCGGCACGCCACCTGGACGGTCGTCGGCGACCCGGCCCAGTCCTCCTGGTCCGACCCCGACGAGGCGGGCGAGGCGAGGGACGAGGCCCTCGGCACCCGCCCCCGCCGCCGCTTCACCCTCACCGTCAACTACCGCAACCCGGCCGAGATCGCCGACCTGGCCGCGAAGGTCCTGGCCCTCGCGATGCCCGGCTCGGAGTCCCCGAGGGCGGTCCGCTCGACGGGCGTGGAGCCACGCTTCACGGCTGTACGGGGTTCGCTGGCCAAGTCGGTCCGCGAGGAGGCCGCGCGTCTCCTGGACCTCGTGGACGGCACGGTCGGCGTCGTCGTGGCCATGAACCGCCGCGAGGAGGCGGCCCGCTGGCTGGCGGGCCTGGGCGACCGCGTGGTGGCCCTGGGCAGCCTGGAGGCCAAGGGACTGGAGTACGACGCCACTGTGGTCGTCTCCCCGGCGGAGATCGCCGACGAGAGCCCGGCCGGCCTGCGCGTGCTGTACGTCGCCCTGACCCGGGCAACACAGCAGCTCACGGTCGTGTCGGCGGACCGCGACGAGCCCGACGCACGAGGGGTGCCCGACCTTCTCCGTGACTGATGCCAAGAGTGTGGCCGATGGGAATTGCCTTACGGGGATCGTTTGTTACCGTTGACGTGGCACCGGCTCGATCCAAGCCCCCGGGCCCAACCTTCGTCGCTACGAGCGACCACTTGCCGCGAGGCGAGCATGGCGGGTCGGTGCCACTTGAACGCGTAAGGCACAAGAGGTCCACGTCACCTGGTGACGTGGACCTCTTTTCGTTCAAGAACGTATTGAGAACAAAACGTTCGCAATCGAGGCCCCGCTACCAGCTACTCAACGGTAGGTGCGACGATCGGACAGCAAACCAAGCATCAGGGTGAAGAAGGAAGTCGGCCATGGCAACGGCGCCCAGCGTCTCCTACTCGATCACGGTCCGGTTGGAGGTGCCCGCGAGCGGAACCGCGGTCTCCCAGATCACCACCGCCGTGGAGTCCTCCGGAGGCTCGGTGACCGGCCTCGACGTCACCGCCTCCGGCCACGAACTGCTCCGGATCGACGTCACCATCGCGGCCACCTCGACCGCGCACGCCGACGAGATCGTGCAGAAGCTCCGCGGCATCGAGGGCGTCACCCTCGGCAAGGTCTCGGACCGTACGTTCCTCATGCACCTCGGCGGCAAGATCGAGATGCAGTCCAAGCACCCCATCCGCAACCGTGACGACCTCTCGATGATCTACACCCCGGGCGTCGCCCGCGTGTGCATGGCGATCGCCGAGAACCCCGAGGACGCCCGCCGCCTCACCATCAAGCGCAACACCGTCGCGGTCGTCACCGACGGCTCCGCGGTCCTCGGCCTCGGCAACATCGGCCCGATGGCCGCCATGCCGGTCATGGAGGGCAAGGCGGCCCTCTTCAAGCGCTTCGCCGACATCGACGCCTGGCCGATCTGCCTGGACACCCAGGACACCGACGAGATCGTCACCATCGTCAAGGCCATCGCCCCGGGCTTCGCCGGCATCAACCTGGAAGACATCTCGGCCCCGCGCTGCTTCGAGATCGAGGCCCGCCTCCGCGAGGCCCTCGACATCCCCGTCTTCCACGACGACCAGCACGGCACCGCGATCGTCGTCCTCGCCGCCCTCACCAACGCCCTGCGCGTCACGGGCAAGGCGATCGGCGACATCCGGGTCGTCATGTCCGGCGCCGGCGCGGCCGGTACGGCCATCCTCAAGCTGCTCATCGCCGCGGGCGTCAAGACCGCCGTCGTCGCCGACATCCAGGGTGTCGTCCACGCGGACCGCGCGGACCTGGTGAACGCCGCCCCGGACTCCCCGCTGCGCTGGATCGCCGACAACACCAACCTGGAAGGCCTCACCGGCACCCTCAAGGAGGCCGTGCGCGGCGCCGACGTCTTCATCGGCGTCTCCGCCCCGAACGTCATCGACGGCGACGACGTGGCCGCGATGGCGGACGACGCGATCGTGTTCGCGCTCGCGAATCCCGACCCCGAGGTCGACCCCGCGATCGCCCGCCAGACGGCGGCCGTCGTGGCCACCGGCCGCTCGGACTTCCCGAACCAGATCAACAACGTGCTGGTCTTCCCGGGTGTCTTCCGCGGTCTCCTGGACGCGCAGTCCCGCACGGTCAACACCGAGATGATGCTCGCGGCGGCCACCGCACTCGCGAACGTCGTCACCGAGGACGAGCTGAACCCGAACTACATCGTGCCGAGCGTCTTCAACGACAAGGTCGCGGGCGCGGTCGCGGGTGCGGTGCGCGAGGCGGCGAAGGCCGCGGCGGCCGCCGAGTAGGCGTCCACACGGGCAGACGGGCACAATATGTGACGGTTGCCACGGGCCCCCGTACCGGCGCGTCGGGGGCACCCCGCCCCCGGGCGGCTCTAGGGTGGCGGCCAGACTCACCCCGCTCGGCCCCGGCCGGTGACGCTTTCCAGGTGACTCCCAAGGGTGTTCGTGTGACTCCCAGGGGTGCCGGATTGGCTTTCCCGCCGCAGGTGGGGGCAGGATGCGTCTTCGGGCGCGAGGGTCCGACGACGGACCCGGGTCCGGGGACCCACCGAGGACCCTGGCAACATCGGCTTCGCTGTGCCCACCGTGCGGCTCCGCCGCGGGGCACGCCTCAACAGCAAGAAGAACACGGGAGTAACGACATGAACCGCAGTGAGCTGGTGGCCGCGCTGGCCGACCGCGCCGAAGTGACTCGCAAGGACGCCGACGCCGTGCTGGCCGCGTTCGCCGAGACCGTCGGTGAGATCGTCGCCAAGGGCGACGAGAAGGTCACCATCCCCGGCTTCCTGACCTTCGAGCGCACGCACCGTGCCGCTCGCACCGCGCGCAACCCGCAGACCGGCGACCCGATCAACATCCCCGCCGGCTACAGCGTCAAGGTCTCCGCGGGCAGCAAGCTGAAGGAAGCGGCCAAGGGCAAGTAACTTGCCCTAGGACTTGTAACACGCCAATGGGGCGGCCCCCGGAGTTCGGGTGCCGCCCCACTGGCGTTGCTGTCACTGATGGCCTCAAACGCCGGCCGGGCTGAAAGAAAATACCTACCCGAGCGCCTTGCCCGGCAGCTCCACCTTGGCGCCCAACTCCACGAGCTTCTCCATGAAGTTCTCGTAGCCGCGGTTGATCAGGTCGATGCCGTGGACCCTGGAGGTGCCCTGGGCGGCCAGGGCCGCGATGAGGTACGAGAAGCCGCCCCGGAGGTCCGGGATGACCAGGTCGGCGCCCTGGAGGCGCGTGGGGCCCGACACGACCGCCGAGTGGAGGAAGTTGCGCTGCCCGAAGCGGCAGTGCGAGCCGCCGAGGCACTCGCGGTAGAGCTGGATGTGCGCGCCCATCTGGTTCAGCGCCGAGGTGAAGCCGAGCCGGGACTCGTACACCGTCTCGTGGACGATGGACAGGCCCGTCGCCTGCGTCAGGGCGACGACCAGCGGCTGCTGCCAGTCCGTCTGGAAGCCCGGGTGCACGTCCGTTTCGAGGGCGATGGACTTCAACTGGCCGCCCGGGTGCCAGAAGCGGATGCCCTCGTCGTCGATCTCGAAGGCGCCGCCGACCTTCCGGTAGGTGTTCAGGAACGTCATCATCGAGCGCTGCTGGGCGCCACGGACGTAGATGTTCCCCTCGGTCGCCAGCGCCGCCGACGCCCACGACGCGGCCTCCAGACGGTCCGGGAGGGCCGCGTGGTTGTAGCCGTCGAGCTTGTCGACACCGGTGACACGGATGGTCCGGTCGGTGTCCATGGCGATGATCGCGCCCATCTTCTGCAGTACGCAGATGAGGTCCTCGATCTCCGGCTCCACGGCCGCGTTGGACAGCTCCGTGACGCCCTCCGCCAGCACCGCAGTCAGCAGCACCTGCTCGGTAGCGCCCACGGACGGATACGGCAGTGCGATCTTCGTACCGCGCAGCCGCTGAGGGGCCTCCAGGTACTGCCCGTCCGCGCGCTTCTCGATCGTCGCGCCGAACTTCCGCAGCACCTCGAAGTGGAAGTCGATCGGCCGGCCGCCGATGTCACAGCCGCCGAGACCCGGGATGAACGCGTGTCCGAGCCGGTGCAGAAGGGGGCCGCAGAAGAGGATCGGGATACGGCTCGAACCCGCGTGCGCGTCGATGTCGGCGACGTTGGCGCTCTCCACGTGCGACGGGTCCATGATCAGCTCGCCGGGCTCCTCGCCCGGACGGACCGTCACCCCGTGCAGCTGGAGCAGCCCGCGCACGACACGGACGTCACGGATGTCGGGGACATTGCGCAGTCGACTTGGCGCACTGCCCAGCAGGGCGGCCACCATGGCCTTCGGTACGAGGTTCTTCGCACCGCGGACACGGATCTCGCCCTCCAGCGGGGTGCCGCCGTGGACAAGCAGTACGTCGTCTGTGCCGTTGACCGTCATGTATCTCGCGTTCCGATGAGTTGGGCGGGGGTGTTGGGCGGGCCCGTCGTGCAGGACGCGGTCGTGCAGGCACGCACAGGAGCCGAAGAGACAGGGTAATCGCCGTACACCCCCCTTCTGTAAGCCCAAGCGCCGCCCAGCCGTGTCATAGCTTTGCCACAACACGAACCGTTCGCCGCCGGGCACATGCGGTCACCGGCGCAGGCATGCGCCCGCTCCGCCCCGATGCGCCCTGAGCTGCGTTCACGCGGGTACCCCGATTGGCTCCCCGCACCGGGGGAAGATGCGGGATCATGTCTGGCATGACCGAGGTGTCCTCGCTCACAGGGCGGCTGCTCGTGGCCACGCCCGCCCTGGCGGACCCGAACTTCGACCGCGCGGTGGTGCTCCTTCTCGACCACGACGAGAAGGGCTCCCTCGGCGTCGTCCTCAACCGCCCGACCCCGGTGGACGTGGGCGACATCCTGGAGGGCTGGGCGGACCTCGCCGGCACCCCCGGGGTCGTCTTCCAGGGCGGCCCGGTCTCCCTCGACTCCGCGCTCGGCATCGCGGTCATCCCCGGCGGCGGGATGTCCGGGGAGCGCACCCCCCTCGGCTGGCGGCGCGTGCACGGCGCGATCGGCCTCGTCGACCTGGAGGCCCCGCCCGAACTGCTGGCCAAGGCGCTCGGCTCGCTCCGCATCTTCGCCGGGTACTCGGGCTGGGGGCCGGGCCAGCTGCAGGACGAGCTGACGGACGGGGCCTGGTACGTCGTCGAGTCGGAGCCGGGGGACGTCTCCTCGCCGTCCCCGGAACGCCTGTGGCGAGAGGTGCTCAGACGCCAGCGCAGCGAACTGGCGATGGTCGCCACATACCCGGACGACCCTTCGCTCAACTGACGGCTGTGACCTTCAGTACCCTTGCCGTTATGAGCACTCTTGAGCCTGAGACCCAGCCCCAGCGCGGGACTGGTACGGGGACCCTCGTCGAACCGGCGCCGCAGACCTCGCACGGCGACGGCGACCACGAGCGCTTCGCCCACTACGTCCAGAAGGACAAGATCATGGCGAGCGCCCTCGACGGGACTCCCGTCGTTGCGCTGTGCGGCAAGGTGTGGGTACCGGGCCGCGACCCGAAGAAGTACCCGGTGTGTCCCATGTGCAAGGAGATCTACGAGTCCATGGGCTCCGGCGGCGACGAGGGCAAGGGCGACGGCAAGAAGTAGGGCCGGGCGCTGGCCGGTTGTTCAGTAGAGCGAGGTCCCTAGGGTGCGTTTTGCGTGCCCTGGGGACCTTTGCGTTGTCTGTCGTTGCGCAGGGTGCTTCGGCCGGTCACAGAGTGGTGGAGACGTGGTCAAGACCTCTTGTGGCCATGTCCATGTAGTCCATAGCCTCCGTGGTGTTGTGCAGAGCGAAACATCCATTGCGTATGTTGCAACGCTTTTACCGGAGGAAACGCCAGATGACTCTCTCTGTCCGATCTGTTCGATCTACTCGGCTGGTCGCCTCCGTGGCCGCCCTGGTCCTCGCCGGGCTCACCGCCACCGCTTGTGCCCCAGAAACCTCGGACAACTCCTCCTCCGGCAAGGACGAGCAGACCGGCACCCTGCGCGTGTGGCTCTTCCAGGAGGTCGGCAACGCCCCGAAGGAGAAGGTCGTCACCTCGGTCGTCGACTCCTTCGAGAAGGCCCACAAGGGCGCCGAGGTCAAGGTCGAGTACATCCCCGTCGAGACCCGCGCCCAGCGCATCAAGGCCGCCTTCAACGACCCGAAGAGCGCCCCCGACGTCATCGAGTACGGCAACACGGACACCGCCGGTTACGTCGCCGACGGCGGACTCCTCGACATCAGCAAGGAGTTCGCGGCCTGGGACGAGTCGTCGGACACCGACCCGACGGCCCGTCAGTCCGTCACCGTCGACGGCAAGGTGTACGGCGCCCCCTTCTTCGTGGGCGTCCGCGCCCTCTACTACCGCACCGACGTCTTCGAGGAACTCGGCCTCGAAGTCCCGAAGACCATGGCCGAGTTGGCCGACACCGCGCGCGAGATCCGGGCGGCCAAGCCCGACCTGTACGGCCTCGTGGTCGGCGGCGCCTACACGTACGGCGCGATGCCGTTCGTCTGGGCCAACGGCGGCGAACTCGCCACCGGCCGGGGCGGATCGTACGCCTCCGCCATCGACAGCACCGCCTCCCAGAAGGGCATCAAGGCCTACACCTCGCTCTTCGGCGACGACAACTGTCCCGCCGCCAAGTGCGCGGGCATGGGCGGCAACGACAGCGTCACCGCCTTCGCCGCGGGCAAGGCCGGCATGGTGATCGGCGGCGACTTCAGCCACACGGCCGTCGAGGCCGGCAAGGTGAAGGGCAAGTACGCGGTCGTACCGCTGCCGGGTGTCACCGCCGGCTCGGTCGCACCGGCGTTCGCGGGCGGGAACAACCTCGGTGTGCTGAACAGCACTTCGCATCGGACGCTCGCGGTCGACCTCATGGAGGCGCTCGCCTCCAAGCAGACGCAGACCGAACTCTTCGACGCGATGGGCTTCTTGCCGACGTTCGCGGACACGCGGGACGCGGTGGCCAAGAAGCAGCCGTTCGTCGCGCCGTTCGTGAAGACGCTCGCCTCGGGGACGAAGTTCGTGCCCGCGTCGCCCGCGTGGGCGCAGATCGACTCGTCGTTGGTGCTGCCGACGATGTTCCAGGAGATCGTCAGCGGCAAGAAGAGTGTTGCTGCCGCCTCGGCCGACGCGGCGAAGAAGATGGATGACGCGTTTGGGTCTGTCGGGTGACTCAGGTGACAGCGCCCAGTAGCTCGGGGGTTGACGAGCGTCGGCGGGTGCGGGTGGGTCGTGGCTTGTCGCGCAGTTCCCCGCGCCCCTTGGGGGGTGGGGGTGCACGGCGTCAGAAAGCCACCCTCTGGCTCTATCTCGCGCCCGCCCTTGTCGTCCTCGGTGGGCTTCTTCTCTACCCCATTTATCAGCTTGGGTTGATCTCCTTCTTCGACTACACCCAGGCGCAGGTGAGCGGTGGCAGACCGACCACCTTCGAGGGGTTCGCCAACTACCGGGAGATCTTTTCCGACTCCCAGTTCTGGCGGGTGCTGCTGGCGACCGTGCTCTTCGCGGCGGCCTGTGTGGTGTCCACGCTCTCCGTCGGGTGCGCTCTCGCCGTGCTGCTGACTCGTGTCCGTGCGCTGCCCCGGCTCGCGTTGATGCTGGCGGCGCTCGGGGCGTGGGCGACGCCAGCGGTCACCGGGTCCACCGTCTGGCTGTTGCTGTTCGACCCCGACTTCGGGCCCGTCAACCGGGTGCTGGGCCTAGGCGACCACTCATGGACGTACGGCCGGCTGAGCGCCTTCTTCCTGGTGCTGCTCGAAGTGGTGTGGTGCTCCTTCCCGTTCGTGATGGTCACGGTGTACGCGGGGATTCGCGCCGTACCGGCCGAGGTGCTGGAGGCGGCTGCCCTGGACGGCGCGTCCCAACTGCGTATCTGGCGCTCGGTGCTGGCGCCGATGCTCCGCCCGATCCTGGTGGTCGTCACCATCCAGTCGGTCATCTGGGACTTCAAGGTCTTCACGCAGATCTACGTGATGACGAACGGCGGCGGTATCGCCGGCCAGAACCTCACCCTCAACGTCTACGCCTACCAACAGGCCTTCGCCTCCTCCCAGTACAGCCTCGGCTCGGCGATCGGGATCGTGATGCTGCTGATCCTGCTCGCCGTGACGCTCGTGTACCTGCGGCTGCTGCGCAGGCAGGGGGAGGAACTGTGATGTCCGGCAACGTTGTCCACCGGCTTGTACGGCGGCCCTGGCGGCTGGCCGCCGAGGTGTCGGCGCTGCTGATCGCGGCCGTCGTCGCCTTCCCCCTCTACTGGATGGTGCTCAGCGCCTTCAAACCGGCCGGCGAGATCGAGTCGACCGAGCCTCGGCCCTGGACGCTCGACCCGTCCCTGGACTCCTTCCGGCGGGTCTTCGGGCAGCAGGAATTCGGCCGTTACTTTCTCAACAGCCTTGTGGTCGCCTGCTCGGTGGTCGTCGTCTCGGCGCTGATCGCGTTTCTCGCGGCGACCGCGGTGACCCGATTCCGGTTCCGATTCCGGACCACCCTGCTGATCATGTTCCTGGTGGCCCAGATGGTGCCCGTGGAAGCGCTCACCATCCCGCTGTTCTTCCTCATGCGGGACTTCGGGCAGCTGAACACGCTGGGTGCCCTGATCCTGCCGCACATCGCCTTCTCGCTGCCCTTCGCGATCTGGATGCTGCGGGGCTTTGTGAAGGCCGTTCCGGAGGCGCTGGAGGAGGCCGCGTACATCGACGGGGCGAGCCGGTCGCGATTCCTGTGGCAGATCCTTTTCCCGCTGGTCTTCCCGGGGTTGGTGGCCACGAGCGTGTTCTCCTTCATCTCGGCCTGGAACGACTTCCTGTTCGCCAAGTCGTTCATCATCAGTGACACTTCCCAGTCGACGCTGCCGATGGCCCTGCTGGTCTTCTACAAGCCCGACGACCCGGACTGGGGCGGCGTGATGGCCGCCTCCACGGTGATGACGATTCCGGTGCTGGTGTTCTTCGTACTCGTACAGCGCCGACTCGTGTCGGGGCTCGGTGGAGCGGTAAAGGACTGACGTGACTGAACTGATTCCGGTGCCCGTGACTGTGCGGGACGTCGGCTCTGCGGGCGGCTTCGTGCTTGACGAGACCACGGTGATCGACGCCGGCCCTGGTACCGGGGCGACAGCCCGCTGGCTGCGCGGCGTGCTCGGGGCCGCTACGGGGCTCGCGCTGCCGCCTGGCGCGGGGGACGACGGCGAGACCATCCGGCTGCGGATCCAGCCCGAGGACGCGGGCCACCTCGGCCCGGAGGGCTACAAGCTGTACGTCAACGGGGACGACATCACCATCCACGGCGGCGGACCGGCCGGGGTGTTCTGGGGCGCGCAGACGCTCCGTCAACTGCTCGGCCCCGATGCCTTTCGGCGTGCCCCTGTCGCCCCCGGCCGGCAGTGGCTCGCCCCCGGCACATTCGTCGAGGACACCCCCCGCTTTGCCTGGCGCGGCCTCATGCTCGACGTGGCCCGGCACTTCATGCCCAAGGAAGGCGTCCTGCGCTACCTGGACCTGATGGCGGCGCACAAACTCAACGTCTTCCACTTCCACCTGACGGACGACCAGGGCTGGCGCGTCGAGATCAAGCGGTACCCGAAGCTGACCGAGGTCGGCTCCTGGCGGGCCCGGACGAAATTCGGCCATCGTGCCTCACCGCTGTGGGAGGAGAAGCCGCACGGGGGCTTCTACACCCAGGACGACATCCGCGAGATCGTCGCCTATGCCGCCGAGCGGCATATCACCGTCGTCCCCGAAATCGACGTACCGGGGCACTCGCAGGCCGCGATCGCCGCGTATCCGGAACTCGGCAACACCGATGTCATCGACACGACCTCCCTCTCCGTCTGGGACACCTGGGGCATCAACAAGAACGTACTCGCCCCCACTGACAACACCCTGCGCTTCTTCGAGGGCGTCTTCGAGGAACTCCTCGAACTGTTCCCCGGGGAGTTCGTCCATGTCGGCGGCGACGAGTGCGCGAAGGACCAGTGGCAGCAGTCGCCCACCGCGCAGGCCCGCATCGCGGAACTCGGGCTCGGCGACGAGGACGGGCTCCAGTCGTGGTTCATCCGGCACTTCGACACCTGGCTGACCGCGCGCGGGCGCCGGCTCATCGGCTGGGACGAGATCCTGGAGGGCGGCCTTGCGCCGGGGGCCGCGGTCTCCTCCTGGCGCGGTTACGCGGGCGGCATCACGGCCGCGCGCGCGGGTCACGACGTCGTCATGTGCCCCGAGCAACAGGTGTACTTGGACCATCGTCAGCACGGCGGTGCCGACGAACCCGTCCCCATCGGGTACGTCCGCACCCTTGAGGATGTCTTTCGTTTCGAGCCGGTTCCACCGGAGTTGAGCCCCGAGGAGGCACGGCACGTCCTCGGCGCCCAGGCCAACCTGTGGACCGAGGTGATGGAGGACACCGGGCGCGTGGACTACCAGGCCTTCCCGCGCCTGGTCGCCTTCGCCGAGGTCGCCTGGAGCGCCCTGCCCGCGCCCGCCGAACGGGACTTCGCCGACTTCGAACGCCGGATGACCGCCCATTACGGGCGACTTGACGCCCTCGGCGTCGGCTATCGGTCACCCGCGGGGCCGCATCCGTGGCAGCGGCGGCCGGGAGTGCTCGGACGTCCGATCGAGGGGACACCCCCCAACGTGTGAGGTCCCACGGGCCGCCGAGGCCCCGTAGGAACTCGCGGGAACCCGTAGGAAAAAGCTCACAACAGTCGCCGACCGGTTCCAATCGGAACCGGTCGGTAATGTCGTACGAAAACGGACCATCTCGCTGGTGAGGCGGGCGAATGCCTCCTAGCGGACCCCTGCGTTCGGGTCTCGCGAGAATGTGCCAGAGTTGCCACGTCCGCCCTGTCAGCACGTACCGTACGGCAACACAGGTGGGACCAGGTGGGGCAGCGGGAAGGGGCAGCCGGTTTGACCACGCACGCACCGCAGGCGGCGCAGGCCGTGACGCTGCCCGCCTCGCTGGACGAGGCCGTCGCGGCGCTCGCCGCCATGCCGGCCGCCGTCCCCGTGGCGGGCGGCACCGACCTCATGGCCACCGTCAACTCCGGGCAGCTCAGGCCCGCCGCGCTCGTCGGCCTCGGCCGGATCAGCGAGATCCGCGGCTGGCAGTACCAGGACGGCCACGCCCTGCTGGGCGCCGGACTCACCCACGCGCGGATGGGCCGCCCCGACTTCGCCGCCCTCATCCCGGCCCTGGCCGCCTCCGCGCGCGCCGCGGGCCCGCCGCAGATCCGCAACGCGGGCACCCTGGGCGGCAACATCGCCACGGCCGCCCCCACAGGGGACGCGCTGCCCGTGCTGGCCGCCCTGGAGGCGACGCTCATCATCGCGGGCCCCGGCGGCGCCCGCCGGGAGATCCCGGTGTCGCACCTGCTGGCCGGCGTGGAACTGCTGCGCGCCGGTGAACTCATCGGCTTCGTGCGCGTGCCCCTGCTGCACGCGCCCCAGGTCTTCCTGAAGGCCACCGGACGGACCGGCCCCGGGCGCGCCCTCGCGTCCGTCGCGCTCGTCCTCGACCCCGCCCGGCGGGGCGTGAGGTGTGCCGTCGGTGCCATAGCGCCGATGCCGCTGCGCCCCCTGGACGCCGAGCAGTGGGTCGCCCGGCTGATCGACTGGGACAACAACCGCACGATCGTCCCGGAGGCACTGGGTGCCTTCGGGGAGTACGTCGCCGCGGCCTGCATCCCCGACCCGGTCCCGGACGCGGACGGCTCCGTACCGTCGCTTCCGCCCGCCGTACTGCATCTGCGGCGCACCGTCGCCGCGCTGGCCCGACGAGCACTGGGGAGGGCACTTTCGTGACCGACGACCAGTACAGCGACGACCAGTACGGGGACGGGCGCGGGAATCAACAGGGGGCGCAGGGAGAGGGCGCGCCCCGGGGCGGGGGTCGTTGGGACCCGCTGCCCCAGGGTGACTACGACGACGGCGCCACCGCGTTCGTGAAGCTCCCCGAAGGGGGCATCGACGCGCTCCTGGCCTCCGTGGACAGCCCGCTGGCCGCGCCCGGCCATGGGTACGTGCCCCCGCAGATAGAGGCGGCGCCGGGCACCGGGACCGAGGACGGTTCCTGGGGTGCGCCGCCCGCACCCCCCGGGGGCGTCCAGTGGCCGGACCCGAACGCCGCGTCCCGGGAGTCCCCGCAGACCCAGCACGACGGGTTCACGTACGAGCAGAGCTCGACGGGGCAGTGGGCCTTCGGGCAGGGCACCGCCGCGCCGGAGGGCACGGGTCCCGGTGGGCCGGGCCGCGAGGTGACCGGCGAGTGGCGGATCCCCGTCGCCGGTGGTGACCTTCCGGACGAATCGGGCGAGTTCAGTACATCGGCGCTCGTGGAGCAGTGGGGCGGCACGCCGCCGGCCACGCTCCCCGGCGGCGCGCCCGCACCCTGGGCGACGGAGGGCGCGGGACAGCCCTGGGCACCCGGACCCGAGTCGGAGCGGGAGCCCCGTTCGGCGCCGGGTGCGGAGACGACGTACGCGCCCGAAACCGTGCACGAAACGGGCGGCGCCGGTCGCCCGGCCGTCGGGACCGGTCACCCGGCCGACGTCTCCGGTCGCACCGCCGCCGAAGCCGGTCACCCGGTCGCCGACGAGGACCGCATCCCCGTCGAGATCACCCGCGACCCCGCCGAGGGCTCTGAAGGCCCCGCAGAGGCCGTCACGGACCCAGACGCGACCTCCGGGCCGGAAGGCTCGCCGGAGGCCGCTGAGGAGCCCGTGGAGGGCGAGCCGGACGCGGGCACCGAGGCATCCGGTGCCGGCGCGACCGACGCGGAGCCCGACACCGACCCGGACGCGACCGACGAAGCCCCGGGCATGCCGGGCGAGGAACACCCCCTCGCCTCCTACGTCCTGCGCGTCAACGGCTCCGACCGGCCCGTCACCGACGCCTGGATCGGTGAGTCGCTGCTCTACGTCCTGCGCGAGCGCCTCGGCCTCGCCGGCGCCAAGGACGGCTGCTCCCAGGGCGAGTGCGGGGCCTGCAACGTCCAGGTGGACGGACGGCTCGTCGCCTCCTGCCTGGTGCCCGCGGTCACCGCCGCCGGCAGCGAGGTGCGCACCGTGGAGGGCCTCGCCACCGACGGACAGCCGTCGGACGTACAGCGCGCGCTCGCCAAGTGCGGCGCGGTGCAGTGCGGTTTCTGCGTCCCCGGGATGGCGATGACCGTGCACGACCTCCTGGAGGGCAACCCCGCCCCGACCGACCTGGAGACCCGCCAGGCGCTGTGCGGCAACCTGTGCCGCTGTTCCGGCTACCGGGGTGTCCTGGAGGCGGTCCGCGAGGTCGTCGCCGAACGCGAGGCGCACGCCGCCGACGCGGAGGCGGATGACGGCGAGGCCCGTATCCCGCACCAGGCCGGACCGGGCGCGGGCGGGGTCAACCCCTCCGCGTTCGACGCGCCGGGCTTCGAGCCCGCCCGCAACCACGACTCGCACGCCCCGCACGACCAGACGTACGGCCAGGACGGAGGCCAGACGTGAGCAACGAAGCCGCCACCGCGACCACGGCCGCGGAGGCCGCCCCCGACGCGGAGGCGCTCCCGCACGGCCTCGGCGTGTCGCTGCCGGCCGCCGACGCGCGCGCGAAGACCGAGGGCACGTTCCCGTATGCGGCCGACCTGTGGGCCGAGGGCCTGCTGTGGGCCGCCGTACTGCGCTCACCGCACCCGCACGCGCGCATCCTCTCCATCGACACCACCCACGCGCGGGACATGCCCGGCGTACGGGCCGTCGTCACGCACGAGGACGTGCCGGGCGCCGAGCTGCACGGCCGGGGCAGGGCCGACCGCCCGATGTTCGCCTCCGAGGTCGTACGCCACCACGGGGAGCCCATCGCCGCCGTCGCCGCCGACCATCCCGACACCGCGCGCATGGCCGCTGCGGCGATCATCGTCGAGTACGAAGTACTCGACCCGGTGACCGACCCCGAGCAGGCTTTCGAGGCCGAACCCCTGCATCCCGACGGCAACCTGATCCGGCACATCCCGCTGCGCCACGGCGACCCGGACGCGGCAGGCGAGATCGTCGTCGAGGGCCTCTACCGGATCGGCCGCCAGGACCCGGCCCCCATCGGCGCGGAGGCGGGTCTCGCGGTACCGCGTCCCGACGGCGGCGTGGAGCTGTACCTCGCCTCGACGGACCCGCACGGGGACCGCGACGCGGCCGCCGCCTGCTATGGCCTGGAACCTGAGCGCGTGAAGGTGGTCGTCACGGGAGTCCCCGGCGCCACCGCCGACCGCGAGGACCAGGGCTTCCAACTCCCGCTGGGCCTGCTGGCGCTGAAAACGGGCTGCCCGGTGAAACTGACGGCGACCCGCGAAGAGTCCTTCCTGGGCCACGTCCACAGACACCCCACCCTCCTGCGCTACCGCCACCACGCGGACACCGACGGCAAGCTGGTCAAGGTCGAGGCCCAGATCCTGCTCGACGCGGGCGCGTACGCGGACACCTCCGCGGAGGCCCTCGCGGCGGCGGTCTCCTTCGCCTGCGGCCCGTACGTCGTCCCCAACGCCTTCATCGAGGGCTGGGCGGTCCGCACCAACAACCCCCCCTCGGGCCATGTCCGCGGTGAGGGCGCGATGCAGGTCTGCGCGGCCTACGAGGCCCAGATGGACAAGCTCGCGAAGAAACTCTCCGTCGACCCGGCGGAGCTGCGCCTGCGCAACGCGATGGCCACGGGAGACGTCCTCCCGACCGGCCAATCGGTCACCTGCCCGGCCCCGGTGGCCGAACTGCTCCAGGCGGTACGGGACTTCCCGCTCCCGGCGCTCCCCAAGGACACGCCCGAGGACGAGTGGCTGCTCCCGGGCGGCCCCGAGGGCGCGGGCGAACCGGGCGCGGTCCGCAGGGGCGTCGGCTACGGCCTGGGCATGGTCCACATGCTCGGCGCCGAGGGCGCGGACGAGGTCTCGACGGCCACGGTCAAGGTCCACGACGGCATCGCCACGGTCCTGTGCGCGGCGGTGGAAACAGGCCAGGGCTTCACCACTCTGGCCCGTCAGATCGTCCAGGAGACGCTGGGCATCGACGAGGTTCACGTAGCCCCCGTCGACACCGACCAGCCCCCGGCGGGCCCGGGCGCGCGGGGCCGCCACACCTGGGTGTCGGGCGGCGCGGTGGAACGGGCGGCGAAGATGGTCCGCACGCAACTCCTGCAACCCCTGGCCCACAAATTCGGCATGTCCACGGAACTGCTGCAAATCACCGACGGCAAGATCACGTCGTACGACGGTGTCCTGTCGACCACGGTGACGGAGGCGATGGACGGCAAGGAACTCTGGGCCACGGCCCAGTGCCGCCCCCACCCCACGGAACCCCTGGACGAGGCAGGTCAGGGCGACGCCTTCGTGGGGTTGGCGTTCTGCGCGATCCGCGCGGTGGTGGACGTCGACATCGAGCTGGGCTCGGTACGCGTGGTGGAGCTGGCGCTGGCCCAGGACGTGGGCCGCGTCCTGAACCCGGCGCAACTGGCGGCCCGTATCGAGGCGGGCGTCACCCAGGGCGTAGGCATCGCCCTGACCGAAAACCTACGCTCCGCGCGCGGGCTGATCCGCCACCCCGACCTCACGGGCTACGCCCTCCCGACGGCCCTGGACGCCCCCGACATCCGCATCGTGAAACTGGTCGAGGAACGGGACGTGGTCGCCCCCTTCGGCGCGAAGGCGGCGAGCGCGGTTCCGGTGGTGACGTCCCCGGCGGCCATCGCCTCGGCGGTACGGGCGGCGACGGGCCGCCCGGTGAACCGCCTGCCGATCCGCCCGCAGGCGGCGGTGGTGACGGCGACATGACGCTGCCGGAGGATGAGCCGCGATACGAACCGGGGCCGACGCCGGGCAAGATCCTGGTGTGGGTGCTGCTGTTCGTGGTGGCGGCGGTCGTGGTTGTCGCGGGTGGCGTGTACTTCGGCTGAGAGCAGTCGGGTTGGGCTCCGTCGCAGGTCAGGGCCCGTTGTCAGTGGTGCCGCGTAGTGTTCTGAGCAGTGGGAGGGCCCGCCGGGCGACGGAGGTTTTCGACGTCGAGCCGGGGGGACTGCGAACAACCATGCGCGGGGGAAACCATGAGCACGACGATCACTCTGACCAGGGGCGAACTGCTGACGCGTGTGGGACTGCCGGGCGGCAGAGGCCGGTTGAGGTTCGGTGCGCTGCGGACCAGTGCTCTGCGGGCGGTGGCGAACGCGACGGGAGAGACACCCGCGAGGCACTGCCCGCCCGATCGCCGCGCCCCGCTGGACCGGCGCGCGTCGGCCTCCTCGCTGGAGGTGCTGTCGCGGTTCGCGGCGGCGACGGAGGAGATGGCGGCAGCGCGAGGCCGATTCGCTTCCGGCACGGGCCGGTTGGGCTCGCGGACGGTGGCGGAGACGTCCCGGCACCTGCTGACGGTCTTCGCGCAGGGCACCAACGGTGATGTGCTGCCGTACTGGAAGATGGCCGCCCTGATCCGCCCGCTGGCCAGGTTCGCCGCCCCCGGCGCGGAGTCGGGCCTGGCCCTGGACCTGCCCGCGAGGCTCCTGGAGCAGGAGTTCGGCCACGGCAGGGTGGCGCGCTTCGAGGACGTCGACTTCCCGGCCCCGCTGACGCACGAACCGACGCGCCGCTTCCTGTCCGGAACGGGCCTCCCGGAGGACGGCTCCCTCTTCCAACTGGACACGGACATACCGCTGCCGACGCTGGCGGAGTACTGCGCGGACGAGGACACGGCAACGGAACTCCCGCAGGGAGCGGCCGACTTGATCCGCCTGGGCGGGTTGACGCAGGGCAACAGCCTGGTACTGGACGGCGGAACGGGCACGGTCCTGGCCTGGAACGAGCCCGAGACGACTCTCCACCACCTGAACACGGACGTCTCGACGCTCGCGTACACCCTGTGGCTGCTGCACCGGGCGAAGACGATCGACTTCGAGGCGGAGGCGGGCAAGGTGCTGTGAGCGGGGCCTGACACCCGCGTGACCCGCGTGACCCGGGTCAGTCGGGTTCCCGGACGGGAGCACTGCCACGCCCGCGTTCCCGACCGCTCAGCTCGGCGTCGAGGGTCTCCTGGGCCACGCGCATGGCCTCGGCGTACACGGGTTCCTGCAGCCGCTTCCACATCTCGTCCTCAGGAACGTCCTCGACGTGGCTGACCACCCACCAGATATTGCCGAAGGGATCCTTGATACGCCCGCCACGCTGCCCGAAGGCATCGTCCACCACAGCGGTGACGACCTGGCCTCCGGCGGCGACGGCTCGCGAGAACACCTGGTCGGCATCGTCGACGAACACACGCAGCAGACTAGGCATGACGGGCCAGTCGGAGTGCCGGTCGAAGGCCAGCACGACGGTGTCCCCGACCCGGATCTCCCCGTGCCCGACCAGACCGTCCTCCGTCAGCACCCGCCCGAGTTCCTCACCGCCGAACACCTGGGCGACGAAGTCGAGAAAGGCCCCCGTGTCGTCGGTGACGACCCAGGGCGCGACGGTGGTGTAGCCCTCTGGCGCGGCGTTGCTGGCGTTGCCCTGCTTGGACATCGTGGTCCCTTTCGCCGATGTCGAATGCTGACAACGACGCTAGGCGAGATGTAGGTCTGTTTCTGTCCTAGACAGAGGGTTTCGAGCCGAGATGAACGGCAGATGGGGTGGCCCTCGAAGGAGGGCCACCCCATCTATGCGTGGTGGTCGGGCTGGTGGAGGCCGTGGCGGGAATCGAACCCACGTAACTCGCTTTGCAGGTTTGTTGGTGCTGGTCAGGGCATGACCCGGACGTGTTTGCGGGCGTTCATTCCTGTACGGGGGCTGTGTCGACTGAGGCGGGGTGAACGGTCGCGGACGGCCGCGTGCGGCTACGAATGAGACGGACGAACGTCGGATGGCGGACTGCGATCGACCCGGACCTCTGAGCCGGCGGAGGACGCGAGAGCCGCACTCGTGAACCTTGCCCCCCAACACGCTTTTCAACTGTGCGTAGGGCCGTATGGGGCCGTCCGTGGGGGTTCACGGGGCAGGTCAGACGGGGTGCACGTACGGCGGTGGACTGTGACGGCCGTCGGTGCACTGGACAATGACCAGGACAACGAGCGGTGGCGAACAGGTCAGGGAGCCAAGGTCATCGGCCAGTTGCGTGTGACGTGGGCACCTCGTTAGGCGATTCCCCCGAAACGGGCTTCAAGGCTGGCGTAGCCATGAGGCCAACAGGACTCTGACCTTGCAGATTCATACGTGCCCACTAGCGATCACGGCTGGCTGGAGGTTTGCCACACGCCACGGCTCAAATAGCAGTCCTCGGCATGCAATGTCACACTCCAACTCCTAGTGTGACACGCACCACTCATGTCAGACTGTCGTCTGGTCAACTGCTGGGGGGCACGGGTGACGGTTTCAAAGGTTGAGTGGGACGGCCAATTCCTTGCTTTGGATAATGGCGTTCCATACGGCTCGCTGCACTCCGCAGAGTGCAAGCAGCAATTTAGCCTGGCATATACCCACGCCGTTACCACTGCGGCTAGATGTACAATATCAGACTTAAAGGTTGACATTGAACGGATCGATTTCACTGTACGTCAGAGCGCGCGGCACAAAAAATACAGCTCTTCACAGGTAGACATTCAACTGAAGTGCACATGGCAAGATCTTGAGCATAATGGTCGACTGCGCTGGAGACTTTCCCGCGACCACTATGACTGGCTGCGCGATGAAGATACGTACAACCATAAGATACTCGTGGTCGTTACGGTTCCGAGAATGCTAGATGAATGGCTGGAGGCGAACGACGATCATCTTTTGCTCAGAAAGAAAGCCTATTGGGTCTGCCTTGAAGGAATGGGTGAGATAGACGCGGGTTCAACTTATGTCGATCTACCCGAAGATCAGACATTTGACGTGATACAGTTGCTAAATATTTTGCATCGAGTAGGGAACGGAGAGCGGCCGTGAGTATCACTCGCAGTGAGGGCGCCCGCCCTTACGACCCTATCCGAGATCTCAGCCCAAGAGCGATTGAAGACTTTCTGCGGACTGTAGGTTGGATTCGAGAGGGCTACCGAGAAGGCATCAATAGTTTTTGGGTCAATGAGGCAGAGGGCGCGAGCCTGATGCTGCCTTACAATTCTCGTTTTCGTGATTTCACCACCCGTCTCAACGATGCCTTGCGCACCATTTCAGAGGTGCACAAGGTAAAAGGGGAGGCTCTGGCGCTAGAGATCGCGAGCGCTAGAAGTGACATCCTCCTGCTACGCGCAGACCAAGCGACTTTCGATGGATCGATTCCTTTGGCGGAGGCGCAAAGCTTGATCAACGGGGCAAGTCAGATGATTCTAGCTGCAGCCTGTAGCGCCATCAATCCTCGTGCCACCCATCCTTCCCGTAAGCCCGATGCTGCCAAGGATTTTTTGGCAGAGGAGGTGCGGATGGGGCATACTCTTCGAGGAAGTTTTGTAATAACAATTTTGGCTCGACACGAGAGCACAGTTCGAGAAGAACTTCCCGAGCCGCTTCTTGGACGTGAAAGCCCTTCCGCTGATGAAGCTGATATTCGAGCATCCGAGGCACCGCAAGGGGTCATCGAATCTTATACGCGTCGCGTGATGTCGACATTGGCATCAGGGCTTCAAGCAGCCAATGAACTCTTGCAAGATGAGCCGCAGATCACTGAATCTGAGGCGGTCGAGCAAGGAGCTAGTGCGCAATTGATGGAGTCAATTGGGCGTATGGGCTCTTGGGAAGGCATCAATTCTCTCGACATGTCCTTTCGCTGGTCCCCGTCACACCCGACTCCGCCCGCCGAAACGCCGAGCAGAGTGGTCCTCCCGCGCGAGCAAGCGGAGAGGGCTTCTTTTGTCGGAAAGAATCTCCGTCGTCAACCAAACATTTTGCATGAAAGTGTCATCGGATACGTCATACGACTAGAGCGGGCAGAGGGAAAGGATGACGGCATCGCTGTCATCGACGGCGTCCTAGGGAAGTCTCGACGTCGTGTCAGGGTGCAATTGAGCGGAGATCACTACCGGCTAGCAATCAGGGCGCACGATCAGCGAGCGCCTGTCGTGGCAGTAGGCACCGTGACTCTTGAGCGCCGCGCCTGGTGGATTAACCGCGCGGAGGACTTTCGCCTTGCACTTCAGTGATGGTGCTTTCTCTTCCACAATTTCTTGGGCGTTCGATGGTTACAGAACCTTTCCCTGCGGAATGACGATCTGCTCGGCCGTGAAGCGCACCAAAGGAATTTCGCGGGCCAGCTCCTCATCGTGAGCAAATGGTGCATATTTTGGCAAATCTCCATCCTTAACTCCGCTCGCTGGGCTGTCGCGCTCGCCCTCGGACTGCGTCAAGGGGAGGTACTTGGGCTGACATGGGACGACGTGGACCTTGAGGGTGGGTTTCTCGATGTCCGCCGTAGTCGCCGGCGCCCGCAGTACGTCCACGGATGCACGGATCCCTGCGGACGCAAGGCCGCTGGGTGCTGTCCCCAGAAGCGGCGAACCAACCCTGAGTTGTCCACCACCAAGTCGCGCGCCGGCCGTCGCGCGGTCGGTCTCCCCGATCAGCTCGCTGACCTACTCCGTGCGCATCTCAAGGCGTAGGAGGTGGAGCGAACGGGCGCTGGCAAGCGCTGGGAGGACAACGGCCTGGTCTTCCCGGATGAGTACGGCCGTAGTCCGTCTCACCGCAGGGACTGGTCCGAGTGGAAGGCTCTTCTGGCAGCGGCGAAGGTCCGGGACGGGCGTTTGCGCGACGCACGGCTGCCACGGTCCTACTGATCCTGGGTATCCCGAGCGAGCCGTCATGGGACTCATGGGGTGGTCGACAACTGTCATGACCGCCTGTTACCAGCACATGGTGGACGCAGTACGGACGGACATCGCGCAGCAGGTTGACGGTCTGATTTGGATGCCCGAGAGGCGCCAGCCGGATGATGGCGGCGAGGCTGGCGCGGGTGTCCAGGCTGTTTGAGTTGGCCGAAGTGTGTGTGGTGGTGGGGGCACTCCTGTTGTGGGTGCCCCCTGTAATGCGTTGTTCCTAGCGAAATCAGCGCGAGAGAGCAGCGCCGAGGATCTCGGCCAGGATTCTTAGGAGTACTTGTTCCGTTGCGCTGAGTGCTCCAGCCTCTTCGGCATCTATGGACAAGCAGCCGTAGCTTTTCGTCCCGCCCCACACAGTGGCCGCCATAAAGGTCTTAAAATCGGCTCCTGCCGGGAAGCAGACACCGGGATCGTCTACGTCTCGGATGTAAACGGTACCCTTTTGTTCCGCTACCGCGATAATTGAGTCACTGCCATCATTCAAGCCTTCTTGAAATGTTAGATCAAGTTTAGAATTTCTTCCCTTCCAGACGCTGTTGCACTTCACTGTTCGCGGCGGGCCTGGAAGAAGTTCAAGTAGACATGCGCGAGTGCGCGGCGGGCCTATCTTCTCTGCGGCCAGATCAACCACCAGCTGCTTCATCTGTTGCTGATATGTGCTCCGAGTGGTTGCATTGGGAGCACTTATTACCGCCCCGAGCAGGCTAACGGCTGGCGCCAAGAGATCTTCAAGAACCGTCCGCTCTTCGGCCACGGCGGCCTCGCAGAGATCTTCAGCAGTCCTTCGTGCGATCTGCTGACGCGAAACCTCGCGTGCTGGAATGAAGACACTCACGGCTATCAGGATAGCGCCACAGATCCCGATCAGGACACGGACAAAAGTTGGTGCATCTTCGGCGAAAAACGCCGCGGCGTAGGCCAATGCTGAGCAACTAGTGGTAATCCCGGTGGCAACGCCCCAGCGGCGTATAATTTGGAATGCCGACATGAAGGCAGAGCATACAGGCGCCTAGGTTTGCGATTGATGTGATACGCCATCTGCAGGGGGCGCGTGGAAGCATTGAGGGGGCGCGAAGGTGCGCTTGGATTAGCGGCCGTTACGCAGGCATCTAGGCTTCGTTTAGGAATCGACGGTTTGAGGTAACTCTACAGGGGGGGCGCATTGTCGAGCCAAGTAGGGGCTAAAATGGAAAGTCCCAAGATCACCCGCGTGCCGTCTCGGGATCCCAAGATCGACGAGATCTTGGAAGACACCTCAGCGTACTTCGCGCGTGTGGATGTCACCCGTAAGGATCAAGCTAAGGCATGGCTGCGGGAAGAGATGGACCGATTGTTGCGTGAGCGCAAACCCGCGCGCCGAAAACTCTCCGACGTCGTGAAGAGCATGTTTAAGCTTAGGAACTGAGCCTAGCTCGGGCGGCGTTTCAGGCTACTGGTGCGATACAGGCGTAACGGGCCTGGAGTGAGCGTGCAGGCGTCGTACCGAACAAGATCTGGCGTGCTCAGGCTGTCGTGTCATTGAGCCGTCCGGGCAACTTGCTGTCTTGCATGTGCACTGCGAGGGGAGGTGGGGGGATGCCATGTCCCCTCGCGGCCGTTCACAGGCAGGCGGGCTTACTGGGCCAGGCTTCTAGGGTATCGGCCCACTGCCGGCCCAAATGAGACGGGAACTGAGGCAAAGGAACGGGAGGGCGGCACCCCATATGGGGTGCCGCCCTCCCGTCCTGCCTGGTCGGGCTGTCTGAGGCCGTGGCGGGAATCGAACCCACGTAACTCGCTTTGCAGGCGAGTCCCTAAACCACTCGGGCACACGGCCGGGTTGGGAGCGGGGTGGGGGTGCAGTGTGTCTGCGTCCCCCGTCCGTTCCGAACTTCGTTACTTGACCGTAGGGGTGGGGTGCGGGGAGGGGCAAGGGAGCCGGGCGGGCTGCAATGGGACTGCCATACGCCGTTCATGAATCGGGGGCGGTGTCCGTGGGCGTACGACCAAGGTCCCGGGTCGGGCCCTACCTCCGACAGGGGTCAAGGTCGGTGTTGGCCCTTACGCTGGCCTGCATGACCTCACTGGAATCGGGCGACACCGGCGTCGCCACCGACAGCGTCGACGCGGATACTCCCTTGGCTGCCGTATCTGGTGAGGGGGTGCTCGGGCGTTCCTATCGGGCGCTCAGTGTGGGGATCGTCTCCGTCGTGCTGCTCATCGCCTTTGAGGCGACTGCCGTGGGGACCGCCATGCCCGTTGCCGCGCGGGAGCTGGACGGGGTGTCGCTGTACGCGTTCGCCTTCTCCGGGTACTTCACGACCAGTCTGTTCGGGATGGTGCTTGCCGGGCAGTGGTCGGATCGGAAGGGGCCGCTGGGGGCGCTCACCACGGGCATCGCCGCCTTTGCCGCCGGGTTGTTGTTGTCCGGGACCGCCGGCGTCATGTGGCTGTTCATCGCCGGGCGGGCCGTGCAGGGGCTCGGGGGCGGGCTCGTGATTGTTTCCCTGTATGTGGTTGTCGGGCGGGCCTATCCGGAGCGGTTGCGGGCCTCCATCATGGCTGCCTTTGCTGCTAGCTGGGTTGTGCCGTCAGTGGTTGGGCCCCTTGCCGCCGGGGCCGTCACCGAGCAGCTCGGGTGGCGGTGGGTCTTTGTCGGGATTCCCGTACTTGTTGTCTTTCCGCTTGCCCTTGCGCTGCCTCAGATACGGCGGCTCGCCGGTGGGGCTGTGAAGGAGCGTGAGCGGGACGAGCAGGGGGATCGGCGTCGTATCCGGCTTGCCTGCGGGATTTCGCTCGGCGCCGGGCTGATCCAGTACGCCGCTCAGGATTTGCGGTGGTTCTCCGTCGTCCCGGGGTTGTTGGGTGTCTCGTTGCTCGTGCCTGCCGTCCTTGGGCTGCTTCCCCGGGGGACCTATCGGGCCGCTCGCGGATTGCCGTCCGTTGTGTTGTTGCGTGGAGTCGCCGCGGGGTCCTTCATCGCCGCCGAGTCCTTCATCCCGTTGATGCTCGTCACCCAGCGGGGGCTGTCGCCGACGTTGGCCGGGTTCTCGCTCGCCGCGGGGGGTGTTACGTGGGCGTTGGGGTCGTCCGTGCAGGCTCGGGCGCGGATGGAGCCGTATCGGGAGCGGCTGATGACGTTTGGGATGGTTCTCGTCGCCGCGTCCATCGCCGGGGCGCCCGCTGTGCTGATCGACGCCGTGCCCGTGTGGACCCTTGCGGTGGTGTGGGCGTTCGGGTGCTTCGGGATGGGGCTGGTCATCGCCAGCACCAGTGTGTTGCTGCTTCACCTCTCCGCGCCCGAGGAGGCCGGCGCCAACTCCGCCTCCCTGCAGATCTCCGACGGGCTGTCCAACGTGCTGCTGCTGGCGGGTGGGGGTGCGGCTTTCGCCGCGCTGGGTGGGGGGACGGTGGCTCATGCCTCCAGTGCAGCGGCCGGTGGCTCCCATCCGGGCGCCTTCGCCGTCGTGTTTCTGCCGATGGCGGGGGTGGCGTTGGTGGGGGCTTGGGTGACTACGCGGGTGCGGGTAACCCCCGCCTGAGTGGTACTAGTTTGACCCTATTGGGCGGTACCGTTCTGTCGTGGCTATGAACCTGCGTCTCCGTGACGATCAGACGGAAGCTCTGAAGCTGCGTGCCGAGGAAGAGAGCGTGAGTATGCACGCCATTGTCCTGCGGGCCGTGGACGACTACCTGGCTAGGACGGCTCACGAAGCGCTGGTCCGTAAGGCCGCCAAGGAACAGACCGTCAAGTGGGCTGAGCTGCTGGAGCGGCTCAAGTGACGTACGTCTATCTGTCGGGTGAGGATGTTCTGGGCATCGCCGGCTTCGCAGTAGAGGATCAGCGCTTCGTTGTGCGTGACGTGGGTCTGGTGGCGGCGGCCGCGCATCGGCCCTCGGCCTCACCGCTCGGGCGGGAGGCGTACACCGGCCTGTTCGACAAGGCGGCGGCGTTCCTGCAGTCGCTCGTGGTCGACCGCCCCTTCGATATCGGAAACAGGCGCACGGCGTGGACGTCCTGTGTCGTCTTCCTGGCGCTGAACGGCGTACAACTGCGGCCGGACATCGACGCCGCCGCACGTCTCCTGATCGCGGTGGCCTCCGGCGGCATGAATGAGGTCAACGTCATCTCCGACGCTCTGCGAGACCTCGCCGAGCCGTCGATGTGAGCTGAGTCCCATCCCCGGGTACCCCCGCGTCGTACGCACGTTGACAGCCCCGGGCCGCCGGTAGGGTGGCCCGGTTGTCATACGTAGCCTCAGCCGTCGCCGTGGCTACAGCCGTCGCAGAGCCGCCCGACCCACCACCCCGGAGACCGTGACTACCACCGCCGCCAGCGCTGCCACCGCCACCGCCTCGAACCATCACCTCTCGCCCGCCTTCCCCGGCCGTGCCCCCTGGGGCACCGCCAGCAAGCTGCGTGCCTGGCAGCAGGGGGCGATGGAGAGGTATCTCAAGGAGCAGCCGCGTGACTTTCTCGCCGTCGCCACACCCGGCGCCGGCAAGACGACGTTCGCGCTGACGCTCGCCTCCTGGCTGCTGCACCACCATGTCGTGCAGCAGGTGACCGTCGTCGCGCCCACCGAGCATCTGAAGAAGCAGTGGGCCGAGGCGGCGGCGCGGATAGGGATCAAGCTCGATCCCGAGTACAGCGCCGGGCCGCTCAGCAAGGAGTATCAGGGCGTCGCCGTGACGTACGCGGGGGTTGGCGTGCGGCCCATGCTGCACCGCAATCGCTGCGAGCAGCGGAAGACCCTTGTCATTCTCGACGAGATCCACCACGCCGGTGACTCCAAGTCCTGGGGTGAGGCCTGCCTGGAAGCCTTCGAGCCCGCCACCCGGCGGCTCGCGCTCACCGGTACGCCCTTCCGGTCCGACACCAATCCCATTCCCTTTGTCACGTACGAGGAAGGGAACGACGGGATTCGGCGGTCCTCCGCCGACTACACCTACGGGTACGGCAACGCGCTCGCCGACCATGTCGTCCGGCCCGTCATCTTCCTCTCCTACAGCGGGCAGATGCGGTGGCGGACCAAGGCCGGTGACGAGATCGCCGCCCGGCTCGGCGAGCCGATGACCAAGGACGCCATCTCGCAGGCCTGGCGTACCGCCCTCGATCCGCGTGGCGAGTGGATGCCCAGCGTGCTCCGCGCCGCCGACAAGCGGCTGACCGAGGTGCGGAAGGGGATTCCGGACGCGGGCGCCCTCGTCATCGCCTCCGACCAGGAGTCCGCCCGCGCCTACGCCAAGCTCATTCGCGACATCACGGGCACCAAGGCCACCGTCGTCCTCTCCGACGACTCCGGCGCCTCCGACCGTATCGACGAGTTCGCCCACAACGACTCCCGTTGGATGGTTGCCGTCCGGATGGTGTCGGAAGGTGTCGACGTGCCTCGGCTCGCCGTCGGCGTGTACGCCACCACCATCTCCACGCCCCTCTTCTTCGCCCAGGCCGTCGGACGCTTCGTACGGTCCCGGCGGCGCGGTGAGACCGCGTCCGTCTTCCTGCCGACCGTCCCCGACCTCCTCACCTTCGCCAACGAGATGGAGGTCGAGCGCGACCACGCCCTCGACAAGCCCAAGAAGGAGGGCGAGGAGGACCCGTACGCCGAATCCGAGAAGGAGATGGAGGAGGCGAACCGGGAGGAGGACGAGGACACCGGGGAGCAGGAGCAGTTCTCCTTCGAGGCGCTGGAGTCCGACGCCGTCTTCGACCGGGTGCTGTACGACGGCGCCGAGTTCGGGATGCAGGCGCACCCGGGGAGCGAGGAGGAGCAGGACTACCTCGGGATCCCGGGGCTGCTGGAGCCCGACCAGGTGCAGCTGCTGCTCCAGAAGCGGCAGGCCCGGCAGATCGCGCACAGCCGTAAGAAGCCCGACGACGAGGCCGATCTTCTTGAGTTGCCCGCCGAGCGGCGGCCTGTGGTTTCTCACAAGGAGATGCTCGAACTGCGTAAGCAGCTCAACACCATGGTCGGCGCGTACGTCCACCAGAGCGGCAAACCGCACGGGGTGATCCACACCGAGCTGCGGCGGGTGTGCGGCGGGCCGCCGAGCGCGGAGGCCACCGCGGGACAGTTGCGACAGCGCATCGCCAAAGTGCAGGAGTGGGCCACTCGGATGCGGTGATCACCTCACCGCTGCCCGACGCGTCCGGTGAGGGGGCGTGTGCGGTCGTACACACGCTGTGCATATCGGGAGGAAGCGCAGTAGTCCGTACCGCGGAGTGACCGGATTCTGGACGTAGCCTTCCGCTGAGCGAACCGCCTTCGCTAATGTCCCCGACACGCACACGCCCCGTGGCAGCGCCGCCGCGGAGCGCAGTCGTGAAGCGACCGTGTCCGGGAGAGCCCGGGCCGCGCCGATCGGCCGCCTCTGACACGCGTCGCCCACGGGACCGGCGACGCACCCGTCGTCAGGGAGCTGCCGACCTCACCACGTGAAGGAGTGGGCGTCGTGACCGCGGAGACCTCCCAGACGCTCGACCGGGGACTGCGCGTCCTCAAGCTGCTCGCGGACACCGACCACGGGCTGACCGTCACCGAACTGTCGACCCGGCTCGGCGTCAACCGGACCGTCGTGTACCGGCTCCTCGCCACCCTGGAACAGCACGCGCTCGTACGCCGTGACCTGGGCGGCCGGGCAAGGGTGGGGCTGGGTGTGCTGCGGCTCGGGCGGCAGGTGCATCCCCTCGTACGGGAGGCCGCGCTGCCCGCGCTCAGGTCGCTGGCCGAGGACATCGGCGCCACCGCCCACCTGACCCTCGTCGACGGGACGGAGGCGCTCGCCGTCGCCGTCGTCGAGCCGACCTGGACCGACTACCACGTGGCGTACCGGGCCGGTTTCCGCCACCCCCTGGAGCGCGGCGCGGCCGGCAAGGCCATCCTCTCCGCCCGGCAGCAGCCCGCCACCGACCCCGGATACACCCTCACGCACGGCGAGCTGGAGGCCGGCGCGAGCGGGGCCGCGGCTCCGCTGATCGGGGTGACGGGGGTCGAGGGGAGCGTGGGGGTCGTCATGCTCGCCGACGCGGTGCCCGAGCGGGTGGGGCCGCGGGTCATGGACGCGGCGCGGGAAGTGTCCGAGGCCCTGCGCTGACCGGCGTACGGGAGGGCGGGGCAGCCGCCCCTGGCCTGAACTCGGCCCCACGTTAGATTGACCCCGTGCTCTCTCGCCTCACGCGCCCCCGGGCCGTCGCCGTCTGTGCCCTGCCCGTCGTGGCCCTGCTCGCCACGGCCGCGTTCGCGCCGTTGCCGTTCGCCGTGGCGCAGCCCGGGATGACGGCGAACGTGCTCGGCGACAACGCGGGCGACCCGGTCATCACCATCACCGGCGCGACGACCCGTGAGACACGCGGTGAGCTGCGGATGACGACCATCGAGGCGACCGGGCCCGACACCCACGTCAACCTCGGTGACGTACTCGGTGGCTGGTTCTCCACCGATCAGGCCGTGATGCCGCGCGACTCGGTCTATCCGAGCGGTGACAGCACCAAGGAGATCGAGGAGCACAACGCGGCCGAGATGAAGGAGTCGCAGGACGCGGCCGCCGAGGCGGCGCTGAAGTATCTGGACGTGGACTCCGGCAAGGTCAAGGTCTCGCTCAAGCTTTCCGATGTCGGTGGGCCCAGTGCGGGGTTGCTGTTCTCGCTGGGGATCGTGGACAAGCTGGACGGTGACGGGCGCGGGGGTGACCTGACCGGGGGGCGGTCCATCGCGGGTACGGGGACCATCGACGTGGATGGGACTGTTGGCGCGGTGGGGGGTGTCGCGTTGAAGACGCAGGCTGCTCGGCGGGATGGGGCGACCGTGTTTCTGGTGCCTGCGGCGGAGTGTTCGGATGCGGAGTCGGAGCTTCCTAAGGGGTTGCGGTTGATTCCGGTTACTTCGCTCAAGGGGGCGGTTGGGGCGTTGGTGGCGTTGGAGACGGGGCGGGGGGCTGTGCCGAGTTGTTAGCTCCGTTGGGTGCGTGGTTCTTCGGCTGGCGGCCGGTGGGGGCTTGTCGCGCAGTTCCCCGCGCCCCTAAGGGGATCACCGCAGCCCCCATTGGGCCGAACCGTTTGGACAGCCCCCGCCCCCGGGCTCTACCTCACCAGCTCCCAGTCCTGCGAGCCGTCCGTCGTCGCGTTCTGTAGCGTCAACGGGGTTCCGGCGGTCGCGCCCGTCAGGTACAGGTTCGTGTTCTTCACCGACTGCAGTTTGTAGAAGCCGTCGTCCGTCTTGATCAGGTTCCAGCTGCCCGTCGCGCTGTTGTCGACCCACTGGCCGATCCGCTGGCCGACCGTCGCGTTGCCGGTCCAGATCGCTGCCGCGCGGCCGCCGGACTTGTTCAGGAGAGTCGTACCGCCGTTCGGTTCGGTCACCACGTGCCAGTACTGGGTGTCCGGGTTGGCCGCCGAACCCGGTGCCTCCAGTGCCACGTCAGGCACGTCCGCGTTGCCGAGGTTCGCGTCGTTCGTGTGGTTGCCCGTGCCGATCACCTGGTCGGTCTTCCGGTTGACCAACTGGTAGTAGGCGCCCGCCGACTGCCCCAGGTCGACCTCCGCGAACGCCAGTGTCGAGGTGCCCTGGTTGTTGAGGATCGCGACGCGGCCGGTGCCCTCCACGTACTGCAGGTTGCGGCTGTAGGCACCCGGTGATGTCGTCTGGTACTCCTTCCAGCGGCCGTCGCTGCGCCCGCTCTCGTTGACCCAGACGCTGCCGCTGCCGGCCGCGTTGTAGACCAGGCGTCCACCAGGAAGCTGGATGACGACCGGGCTGCCGTTCCTCGTGAGCGGGCGGGATCCTGTGTCGACCGGCAGAGAGGCGACGTCCGTGCCGGTGGCGGAGCCCTTGTAGAACTCCAGCGGGTTGTCGGCGATCACGTACCTGGTGTTGGCTCCGCCGCCCCAGTACTCGAACGGGAGCATCCACTTGCCGTCCGTCGTCCGCACGACGTTCGCCATGCCCGGCCGCCCGCCGCCGATCTCCGTCTTGCCGCCGCCCATGTTGTCGGTCAGTCCCGCGACGTCGACGACGGTAGCGCTCCACGGCGTCGCAGCGCGGCCGTTCCACGTCCTGTGGGCGAGGATCTGTCCGTGCGAGTCCGTGGCCGTGGCGTTCGCGGGGTCCAGCGTCGGGACGCCGGTGGTCGCGTTGAAGCCGGTGTAGTCGTTCTCGTCGGAGTAGTAGCAGACGAGCTTGCCCTTGTAGACCATCAGGTACGGCTCCCAGAGGGGGTCCACCTGCCGGTTTGTGTTCGCGGCGGCGATGTTCGTCCCGACCGCGCCCGCGCTGCCGCCCTGCCAGCCGCCCGTCGCGACGACGTTCTCGACCTTCCAGGTCACCCCTTCGTCCACGCTGGAGTACAGGGCGATCGCGATGTCGCTGCGGTCCCCGTCGTTGGACGGCGTCCAGTTCGGGTCGGCCGCCTTGTGCTCCTTGTAGTAGTAGTCGTCGCCCGACACGACACTCGCGAGGAGCAGCGTGCCCGCCTTGAGGTCGCCTACGTCCTGGGGGAGCGCGTACAGGTAGGGGTTCGTCCAGTTGCTCTTGTACTTGGCGTACTGGGGATCACTGGAGAGGTACGCCGGTGCCTTGACCTCCGACAGGGGCTGCCACGACGTTCCGTTGTCGTCGCTCTTGTAGACCGGCAGGGTCTCCCGGTCCGCGCTGCCGGTCGCCGTCACGACGGTGGCCTTCTCGAACGCCGCGACCAGCCGCCCGCTCGGCAGCTGCGCCGACTTCGGGTAGATCGCGCAGTTGCCCCGGCCCTTCAGACACGGCTCGTTCCCGAGCTGGTAGAGGATCCCGCCCGTCGGGTTGTAGGCCTGCGCACTGGCCATGGGCACCGCCAGCAGCGCGGCCGCCGCGACGAGACTCCCCAGCGCCTTTGCCGACTTTCGTCTACTCTGCGTTCTCCGCATGACCCCTCCGGTCGCTCTGTACCGAGTCCATTTGTGACTGCGTAGTCAGGCCGGAGTCTGTGGCTCCGATCCGGCTGGCGTCAATACTTGTGACGCCGCTGTTTCCTCAGGATTACCGGGGATTGCCGGGGATTGCGGTGGCCGATTGACGATCTGCACGGCTGGCCCGCACACTGATACCGGCGGTTTTCTGACAGCGCAGTCTGGTGAGGGAGTGGCTTCGGTGGCCGGTACGGGTGCTCAGGGTCGTGACGCTCGAGGCGGCGGCGTCTCACGGCCCGCGGCGACGAGTTCCGACGTCGCGCGGCTCGCCGGTGTCTCCCAGAAGACGGTCTCGCGTGTGATGAACAACGAGCCGTACGTCCGTGAGGAGCTGCGCGCGCGTGTCCTGCGGGCGGCCCAGCAGCTCGGGTACCGCCCCAACGGCGCGGCGCGCAGCCTCACTTCGGGGCGCAGTCGGAGGCTGGGGGTCATTTCCCTGGGCGCCCGCCTCTACGGCCCCACGACCATGCTCGTCGCCATAGAGCGCTCGGCGCGCCGGCTCGGCTACTCGGTCAGCGTCGCCCACACCACCGAGGACGACGAACACGGCACCGCCGAGGCCATCGACAGCCTCCTCGAACAGGGCGTCGACGGCATCGTGCTGTCGGAGGCGATCGACGAGGGCAGCCCGGTCAAGGTCTGGCTGGATGTGCCGATCCTCACCATCGGCCGGTTTCCGGGGCTGGTCGCGGCGCGGCGCATCCGCTCGGCGGAGAAGTCGGACCGCAGTGGGTACGTGGCGACCCGGCACCTCGTCGACCTGGGGCACACCGAGATCCGGCATGTCTCGGGGCCGGGCCAGTGGTGGGCCTCCCGTGACCGCGCGGACGGCTGGCGCTCGGCGCTGACCGAGGCCGGCCTTCCCGTGACCGAGCCCGTCGAGGGGGACTGGTCCTGTGCGAGCGGGTACGAGGCGGGGTTGCGGCTGGCGGACGACTCGGCGATGACCGCCGTGTTCGTCGCGAACGACGACATGGCGATCGGCCTGGTCAGGGCGTTGCACGAGCGGGGGCGGGGGGTTCCGGACGACGTGAGTGTCGTGGGGATGGACGACATTCCGGCTGCCCGCTTCCAGCGGCCCGCGCTGACGACTGTGGCGCAGGACTTCGACGCGGTGGCTACGGAGGGGGTTGGGTTGCTGGTGGAGGAGATTGCGAACCCGGGGTCTACGGAGCGGGTTCTGCATGAGGTGGATCCGCCGTTGGTGGTTCGGGAGTCGAGTGGGCGGCCTCGGGTGGGGTGAGGGTGCCGTGGGGGGTTGTCGGTTTGCTGCGTCGCCGGTGGGGGCTGGTCGCGCAGTTCCCCGCGCCCCTGGGGGCCTGCGGCCCCGTCGGGGGTGCGGCGAGGGGTTGGTGGTTTGCCGCTGCGCCGTCGTGGCTGGTCGCGCAGTTCCCCGCGCCCCTGAAGGGGCCTGCGGCCCCATCGGGGTGCTGCCGAACTGGGGCGCGCCTGCTTACGCGAGTTGCGGCTTCGGCGGTGCTGACGCCAGGCGCAGGCCCACCTCTACGAGGGTCCAGCCGACCCTCGTGCGCAGGTCCCGCTGAGGGCGCTTGGCCGTGGTGGCGAGCCGGTGGGCGTCGGCCTCGGCTCGGAGGTCGGCGGCGCGGAGGTGGTGGAGGGCGAGGTAGGGCTCGGGGTTCATCGGGCGGTGGCCTCTCAGGTCACGTGGATCGGGAAGACGTGCGTGTGGACGCGTACCGTCTCGGCATCCGGGGTGCCCTCGGCCGGGGCCTGGGCGCGGTAGCTGTCGACGAGTTCGTGCATGCGGTGGATCAGTTCCAGGGCGCGCTCGGGTGTCAGCCGTAGCGTCATGTCGCTCAGGTCCGATGAGCGATTCCACTCGTCGGACCACTCGTTCGGATTGCCGAGCCAGGTCGAGACCTCGCGGGCGTGGATGTTCGCGACCTCGTGGATGAACAGACCGGCGGCACCGCGGACAGCGGGGTCGGGGTCCTTGAGCAGGGCGTCGTCGAACTCCACGCCGTCGTGGACCGACTTCCACCACCGCTCCCGCCCCTTGCCATGCTCGGGCGCGTCCTCGACGAAGCCGTGCGCGGCGAGCTGGCGCAGGTGGTAGCTGGTCGCGCCGCTCGACTCGCCCAGTTTCGCGGCCAGTTGGGAGGCGGTGGCGGGCCCGCCGCGCCGCAGTGCGATCAGCAGCTGCATCCGCAGTGGATGGGCGATGCCACGCAACGAGCGGGCGTTGAGCACGTGGGGGGTCAGTTCTTCGGGCTGCTCCGGCATGCGTACAAAGATAGCGTTGCAAAGAAGCCCTTGCAAGGATTTCTTTGCAACTACTCCTTTGTAAGGAAAAGCCCCTGGTCGTAGGCGAGTTGGCTACTTCACGAACCCCTCCGCCCGCATCCAGTCCAACGCCACCTGATGCGGATCCTCCCCCTCCACATCCACCTTGGCGTTCAGCTCCTGGGCCACCGCGTTCGTCAGTTTCGCCGTCACCGGGTCGAGGATCTTCGTGATCGCCGGCCACTTCTTCAGGGTCTTCGAGTTGATCTCGGGGGCCGCGTTGTAGTTGGGGAAGAACTTCCGGTCGTCCGCCATCACCGCGAGGTTCATCGACTTGATGCGGCCGTCCGTCGTGAAGACCTCCCCGTACACACAACTGCCCTTCGCCGCCTGCGTGTAGATGATCCCGGTGTCCATCTGCGTGATGTTCCCGGCGGGCAGACTCATGCCGTACGCCTTCTCCATGCCCGGCAGTCCGTCCGCGCGGTTGGCGAACTCGCCCTCCACGCACAGCGTGACCACCTTCGGGCGGGTCGCCGCCAGTTCCGCCACCGCCGACAGCGTCTTCGTGCCGTACTCGCGGAAGTTCGCCTGGTTCAGGGCCAGGGCGTACGTGTTGTTCAGGGCCGACGGGGACAGCCACGTCAGGCCGTTCTTCAGGTCGGCGTCCCGTACCGCCTTCCACTGCTCGTGCGGGTCGGCGATGGGTTCGCTGTTGCCCTGGTACGTGATCCACGCGGTGCCCGTGTACTCGTACATGCCGTCCGCGTCGCCCTTCTTCACCGCCTCGCGCGCCCCGAACGAACCCTGGATGCCCGTACGGTCGAGCACGTCCGCGCCCGCCGCCTCGAAGGCGATGCCCATCATCGCGCCGAGGATCAGGTTCTCGGTGAACGACTTGGACGTCACCGTCAGTTGGGCGCCCTTCAGCGGTTTCCCCTTGCCGATCGAGCCCGGTTCGACGTCGTCGACCATCGGAGAGCCACTGGTCAGACCGCAGCCGGGCACCAGAGCCGCGAGGAGCACACATCCGGCACCGGCCAGCACGGCCCGCCTCCGCCTCACGTCTCCGCCTCCAACCCCCGTGGCCGCAGCAGCAGTTCGGCCAGTGAGGCCAGCCAGTCCACCAGCAGGGCCAGTACGACGGTCAGGATCGAGCCCAGCATCAGCACCGGCATCCGCTGGTTGGTGATCCCGGTCGTGATCAGCACCCCCAGCCCACCGCCCCCGCCGAACGCGGCCAGCGTCGCCGTGCCCACGTTCAGGACGAGCGCCGTCCGCACACCCGCGAGGATCAGCGGTACCGCCAGCGGGAGTTCGACCCGGGCCAGCACCCACGGCGACGACATGCCGATGCCCCGAGCCGCCTCCAGAAGCGTCGGGTCGTTGGCCTTCAGGCCGGCGATGGTGTTCGACAGGACCGGCAGCACCGCGTACGCCACGATGCCGATCAGCGCCGACCTCCGGCCGATGCCCAGCCAGATCACCAGCAGCGCCAACAGGCCGATCGCCGGGGTCGCCTGACCCATGTTGGCGACCGTCATCACCACCGGGGTCGCCCGCCGGAACGCCCGCCGAGTCAGCAGGATGCCCAGCGGGATCGCGATGACCAGCACGAAGAACGTGGAGATCGCCGTCAGTTCGATGTGCTGCCAAAGGGCCTTCGACACCTGCCCGTTGGACAGCGCGTTCTCGGAGATCGCGTCCAGGTCGGCCTGCCGGAACCACAGCCAGGTCGCGAGCAGCACGAGGACCAGGATCCCGGGCAGGATCGTCAGCCGCTGCCAACTCAGCCTGGCCGTGCGGGACTTGACGGATGGAGGAGTGGCTGCCGGGGTCCCACCGAGACCCGGTCCCGCCACCGCCTCCTCTCCCCCTCCCCTTCTCCCTCCCCCTCCCTCTCCTTCTTCCTCCGTCTCCGGGTTCACCGTCGGAGTGGTCACGCCTTCACCCCTCCCCGTTCCCCGTCCCCTTCCTGCTCGGCATGGGTCAGGTCCGTCCGCGCCGACTCCAGGTCGTGCTGCGCCTCCACCGCCTCCAGCCGGTCGGCGTCCAGGAGTTCGTGCACGGAGTTCATCAGCGTCTCCATGTCGACGACGCCCTCGTACTCGCCCCGCCGCCCGGTCACCGCGACCCGCCCCGCGTTGTCCGTCAGCACCGCCTCCAGCGCGTCCCGCAGGGTCGCGTCCCGGGTGACCGTGTCGGAGACCAGCGTCCCGGCGCGCGCCAGTGAACCCCTGGCCCGCATCAGGTCGCCCCGCCGTAGCCACTTGTACGGGCGGCGCCGCTTGTCGAGCAGCAGGATCTCGTTCGTACCGCTGGACCGGAGCTTGTTGAAGATGTCCTGGAGCGGGTCGTCGACGGCCACCGTCGGGTAATCGGTGATCTCGACATTTCGTACGCGGGTGAGGTTGAGCCGTTTCAGGGCCGCCCCCGCGCCCACGAAACCGGACACGAAGTCGTCCGCCGGGTTGGTGAGGATCGCCTCCGGGGTGTCGAACTGGGCGATGTGCGAGCGCTCGCGCAGGACCGCGATCCGGTCGCCCAGCTTGATCGCCTCGTCGAAGTCGTGCGTCACGAAGACGATCGTTTTGTGCAGCTCGTGCTGGAGCCGGATCAGCTCGTCCTGGAGGTGGTCCCGGGTGATCGGGTCGACGGCGCCGAACGGCTCGTCCATCAGCAGGACCGGCGGATCGGCCGCCAACGCCCTTGCCACGCCCACCCGTTGCTGCTGGCCGCCGGACAGCTGACGCGGATACCGGTCGTGGAACTCGCCGGGGTCCAGGCCGACCAGGTCGAGCATCTCCTCCACCCGCGCCTTGATCCGTCCCGCCGGCCAGCCCGTCATCCTCGGGACGAGCGCGATGTTCTGGGCGACCGTCATGTGCGGGAAGAGACCGGACGACTGGATCGCGTACCCGATCCGGCGACGCAGTTTCACCGGGTCCATGTCGGTGACGTCCTCGCCGCCGATCCGGATCCGGCCGCCGCTCGGCTCGATCAGCCGGTTGATCATCTTGAGTGTCGTCGACTTCCCGCAGCCGGACGGGCCCACGAAGACGACGGTCTCGCCCGCCTTGATCTCCATCGAGACGTTGTCCACGGCGGGCCGGGGACTCCCCGGATAGCGCTTGGTCAGACCCTCCAGCTCGATGGTGGCCCCATGGGAACTGGTCTCAGACACGGATCCCCCTCGGAATCGTGAGCCGCCCGACGAGCACATACGCCGCGTCGAACAGCAGCGCGAGCACGATGATCCCCAGCGTGCCCGCGAGGACCTGGTTCAGGGCGTTCTTGCTGCCCAGCGAGGCGATGCCCCGGAAGATCTCGTTGCCGAGACCCGGCCCGGACGCGTACGCGGCGATGGCCGCGATGCCCATCAGCATCTGCGTCGAGACCCGGATACCGGTCAGGATCGGCGGCCAGGCCAGCGGCAGCTCCACCCGCGCCAGCTGCGCCACCCGGGACATCCCGATGCCCCTCGCCGCGTCGACGAGTGACGGGTCGACCCCGCGCAGGCCCACGATCGCGTTGCGCACGATCGGGAGGAGGCCGTAGAGGGTGAGGGCGATGACCGTCGGGGGCACACCCAGGCCCACGATCGGGATCAGCAGGCCGATCATCGCGAGCGACGGGATCGTCAGGATCGTCGACGTCGCCGTGGTCGCGAGGCTGCCCGCCCAGTCGCTGCGGTAGGTGACGACCCCGAGCGTGACCCCGACCACCGTCGCCACGACCATGCACTGGAAGACGGCGCTGGCGTGCTGGAACGCGTCCGTGAGCAGCTGTTGATGGCGGTTTCCGAGGTACTCCCAGAAGTTCACCCGCCCGCACCTTCCCGTCGCTCGGTCGCCTCAGTCGCTGTCCTCCAGGGCCGCCTGCTCCACCAGCGGGATGATCCGCAGCGGAACGGGGTTCTCCATGACGATCGCCGTGGCGGCCCGGTCGATGCCATCAAAACCGACGACCCGGTCGATCACCCGCTGGAGATCGGCGTTCGAGCGGGCCACCAGCCGGCACAGCATGTCCCCGCTGCCGGTGGTCGTGTGCAGCTCCAGCACCTCCGGCACGGACGCCAAGTGGGCCCGTACGTCCCGCCCTTGCCCCTGCCGGATCTGGAGCGTCGCGAAGGCCGTGACCGGGTAGCCGAGGGCCGCCGGGTCCACCTGCGGCCCGAACCCCCGGATGACGCCATTCGACTGAAGCCGGTCGAGCCGCGCCTGCGCCGTCCCCCGCGCCACTCCGAGCCGCCGGGACATCTCCAGCACACCGATCCGCGGCTCCCGCGCGAGCAGCACGATGATCCGCCCGTCGAGTTCGTCGATCGTCACAGGAACCCCTCAGATGGGATGGTCATCGTGTACAGAAGGCCTGCCTGTACGGGTCTACAGCTGAGCAGAATGTCCAGCCACAGCGCAAACTGTTGCGCATCTTGCCAGCCCGGAGCGACGCTTCAGCCATGACGCAGACCACACACCACACTCCCGACACCGCCCGGCAGGCAGACCCCTTCCCGGTCAAGGGAATGGACGCGGTCGTCTTCGCCGTGGGCAACGCCAAACAGGCCGCGCACTACTACTCCACGGCCTTCGGCATGCGGCTCGTCGCCTACTCCGGACCGGAGACGGGCAGCCGCGAGACGGCGTCGTACGTCCTGGAGAACGGCTCCGCCCGGTTCGTGTTCACCTCGGTCGTCAAGCCCGCCACCCCCTGGGGCCACTTCCTGGCCGGCCATGTGGCCGAGCACGGCGACGGCGTCGTCGACCTCGCCATCGAGGTCCCGGACGCCCGCGCCGCGTACGAGTACGCCGTCGGCCACGGCGCCCGCTCGCTGGCCGAGCCGTACGAGCTGAAGGACGAGCACGGCACCGTCGTACTCGCCGCCATCGCCACGTACGGCCAGACCCGCCACACCCTCGTCGACCGCACCGGGTACGACGGCCCGTACCTCCCGGGGTACGCGGCCTCCGCCCCGCTGGTCGAGCCGCCCGCCCGGCGCACCTTCCAGGCCATCGACCACTGCGTGGGCAACGTCGAACTCGGCCACATGAACGAATGGGTCGGCTTCTACAACAAGGTCATGGGCTTCACGAACATGAAGGAGTTCGTGGGCGACGACATCGCCACCGAGTACAGCGCGCTGATGTCGAAGGTCGTCGCCGACGGGACCCTGAAGGTCAAGTTCCCGATCAACGAGCCCGCCATCGCCAAGAAGAAGTCCCAGATCGACGAGTACCTGGAGTTCTACGGCGGCGCGGGCGTCCAGCACATCGCCCTCAACTCGAACGACATCGTCGAGACCGTACGGACCATGCGGGCGGCCGGGGTCCAGTTCCTCGACACACCCGACTCGTACTACGACACCCTGGGGGAATGGGTCGGCGACACCCGCGTCCCCGTCGACACCCTCCGCGAGCTGAAGATCCTCGCCGACCGCGACGAGGACGGCTACCTCCTCCAGATCTTCACCAAGCCGGTCCAGGACCGGCCGACCGTCTTCTTCGAGATCATCGAACGGCACGGCTCGATGGGCTTCGGCAAGGGCAACTTCAAGGCCCTCTTCGAGGCGATCGAACGGGAGCAGGACAAGCGCGGCAACCTGTGATCGCCAACCTCTAACCGGCTGACACCGGCGGTCAGTTGGGTGGGCCGGACGCCACCGGCTCACCCAGCGCGGTCAGTGCCTCCTTCGCCGCGACCGCCCCCGCAGGCGAGAAGTACGGGTTGATCCGCAACGCCTCCGCCAGATGTCGGCGCGCGGGCCCCGCCAGCCCCAACTCCCACTCGATCATGCCCCGGTGGTACGCGTACAGCGCGCTGCGCACCTCGCCGCCGTGCTCCCTGTCGGTCGCCCGCCTGGCCCAGCCGAGCGCCAACTCGGCCTTCCCCGCCCGGTGCAGCGCCCAGGCCAGCGCGTCCGCGACATCGAGGCCGGGCTGCCGCGCCCACTCCGCCCGCAGTCGCCGTACGGCCGACTCCGCGTCCCCGTGGTCCGCCTCGAACCGCCCGAGCAGCAACTCGCCGTCCACACCGGCCGCTTGCTCCTTCGCGACCCGGGCCCGCAGTACGGCGTACTGCGCACGTGCCTCCTCCGGGCGGCCCAGGGACTCGTACAACTCGCTCAGTTCCAGCGCGTATTGGGGAGACGGCTGCATGGCGAGGGCCGCGCGGTAGGCGGTCACCGCCTCCGTCGACCGGCCCAGCGCCGCCAACGCCCGTCCCTCGCCCGCCCGCGCGGAGCCCAGGCCGGGGTCGAGGCGCAGGGCGGCCTCGAAGTGGTCCAGGGCGGCGGTCGGTTCGCCGCGCTCCCAGGCCAACTCGCCCGCCCGGTACTGCCATTCGGCCTCCTCGGCCGGGGTCGCCGCCCGTGCCGCCGCGTCCGCGAGCGCCGCCTGCGCGTCCTCGCGCCGGCCCTGGTCCCGGTACACGCCCGCCGTCCGCGCCAGCACCGCCGGTACCGCCGCCCCGGAACGCAGTCCCTGCATCTGCCCCAGCGTCCGCCGGACCGCCTTGTAGTCGCCGAGGCCGGTGTACGCGTCCAGCAGCGGCGGGTACGACGTCCAGCGCTTCGGCGCCTCGCGCAGCGCCGCCTCCCCCCACTTCCGGGCGGCCGGGAAGTCACGGCGGGTGTTCGCGAGCGCGGCCAGCCCGCCGTACGCCTCCGCGTTCCCGCCCGGGCGCACCTTGATCGACGTACGCAGCGCGCGTTCCGCCCGCGGGAAGTCGGCGGCATCGGACGTCCGCCGCCCGCGCTCCACGTACGCCGAGCCGAGCTGCGCCCAGGCCTGTCCGTCACGCGGATGGGTGCGTACGAACGACTCGCGGTCGCCGATGAGCGCCGCCAGGTCGGGCAGCGCGGCGGGTGCCCCGCCGGTCACCGCCCGTTCCGCCCGGGCCGCCGGGCCCGGCGCCGGTGGTGAGTCGGGCCGGTCCAGGGGCAGCAGCATCAGGGCGCCGCCGAGTACCGCACACCCCGCGAGTGCGGCGATCAGCGGGCGCGGGAGGACACGAACGCGGGCTCTCTCCATCTCCATGGCGCTCACTCTGCGTCAGTACGACGACCGGATTCCCGTACCGAAAGCGCCTCGCAGACGGGGTTCACACCGATGGCCCCGGGTGCGACGCTGTGATCATGAGCCGTATCCAAGCCGCACCCGACGAAGCCCAGGGCAACCTCACGGACCGGCTGCTCGCGGAGCTGCCGGCCGAGGCGGTGCTCACCGATCCGGACGTCACGTCCGCCTACGCGAACGACATGGCGAGCTTCTGCGAGGCCGGTACCCCGGCCGTCGTGGTCCTGCCGCGCACGGTCGAACAGGTGCAGCACGTCATGCGTGTCGCCACCGAACTGCGTGTCCCGGTCGTCCCGCAGGGTGCCCGGACCGGCCTGTCGGGCGCGGCCAACGCGTCCGAGGGCTGCATCGTGCTGTCGCTCGTGAAGATGGACCGGATCCTGGAGATCAGCCCGGTCGACCGCATCGCCGTCGTCGAGCCCGGCGTCATCAACGCCACGCTCTCCCGCGCCGTCAACGAACACGGTCTGTACTACCCCCCGGACCCCTCCAGCTGGGAGATGTGCACGATCGGCGGCAACATCGGCACCGCGTCGGGCGGGCTGTGCTGCGTGAAGTACGGGGTCACGGCCGAGTACGTCCTCGGGCTGGACGTCGTCCTCGCCGACGGGCGGCTCATGTCCACCGGGCGGCGGACCGCGAAGGGCGTCGCCGGGTACGACCTCACCCGCCTGTTCGTCGGCTCGGAGGGCTCGCTCGGCATCGTCGTACGGGCGGTCCTCGCCTTGAAGCCGCAGCCGCCTCAACAGCTGGTGCTGGCCGCCGAGTTCGCGTCGGCCGCCGCTGCCTGTGACGCCGTGTGCCGGATCATGGAGGGCGGTCACGTCCCGTCCCTCCTCGAACTGATGGACCGTACGACTGTCAAGGCCGTCAACGACCTGGCGAACATGGGACTGCCGGAGACGACCGAGGCCCTGCTCCTCTGCGCTTTCGACACCCTCGACCCCGCCGCCGACCTGGCCGCCGTCGGCGCGCTCTGCGAGGCGGCCGGAGCCACCCAGGTCGTCCCCGCCGACGACGCCGCCGAGTCCGAACTCCTGCTCCAGGCGCGGCGGTTGTGTCTGGTCGCGCTCGAAGCGGTCAAGGGCACGACGATGATCGACGACGTGTGCGTACCCCGGTCGCGGCTCGCCGAGCTGCTGGAAGGCGTCGAGCGCATCGCCGAGAAGTACCAGCTGACCATCGGGGTGTGCGCGCATGCAGGTGACGGCAACACCCACCCCACCGTCTGCTTCGACGCCCAGGACCCCGACGAGTCCCGGCGGGCCCGTGAGTCCTTCGACGAGATCATGGCCTTCGGTCTGGAACTCGGCGGCACGATCACCGGGGAGCACGGCGTCGGCATCCTGAAGAAGGAGTGGCTGGCGCGCGAGCTGGGCCCGGTGGGCATGGAGATGCAGCGGGCGGTCAAGGCGACCTTCGACCCGCTGGGCATCCTCAACCCCGGCAAGCTGTTCTGACCTGGTCCTTGGTGTCATTCGCCGTCCTGGGACTCGTCCGAGGGCCACGGGTCGCGTAGCCAGAGGTCGTCGGCCGGGGTGGGTGCGAGCAGCTCGGCGAGGCCGTCGTCGATACCGAGCTGCTCGGCCTCAGAGCCCGGGGGGACCGCCCGGAGGGTGCGCTCCAGCCATGCGGACACCTGAGCGGCGGGCGCCTCAAGGAGGGCGTCTCCGTCGGGTGAACTCAGCGCCATCAGGACGACGCTGCGCCCGTCGACCTTCGTCGGCCACACGCGTACGTCACCGTGCCCGCACGGCCGGAACACCCCCTCGACCAGGAGTTCGCGGGCGAACGTCCAGTTCACGGGGTTCTCGGAGCTGATGTGGAAGGCGATGTGGACGGCGAACGGATCGTTGGTGCGGTAGGTGAGCCGCGCCGGGACGGGGATGCTCCGCTCCGGCGACAGGATGAGTTTCAGCTCCAGTTCCCGTTCCACCACGGTGTTCATGGCGTGCGTCATGGCGGTACTTCCTCTCTCGTCGAACCTGTCGTGCATGTCGTGCGGGGTCCATGTCGGGCCCGCAAGAGGAGAGAGGGCGGAGAGGCGTCAGCATTACGCGAGTTTCCGGGAAGTTTTTCGGAGATGTTTCTTGCGAACGATGTCGAACGGTGTCCAACGGTGTCGGACCCGTCGCGACAGATGGCAGAAGCTGTCACGAACGAGGTAGCTAGGGCCCGAGGGGCATCGATGAGTGCGCCGGTCTGATAGATGTGGGGCACCCCAAATGACCCCCGAGCAGATACGGGACGACGGACATGAGTGCCCCAACCCCGGCCCCCGGTGACGACAGGCCCCGCGAAGGGTTTTACCCGGACCCGTCCATTCCTGGATATGTCCGGTTCTGGAACGGCACCGCCTGGGTGCCGGGCACCAGCCGTCCGGCGGCGCCGTCCGACGGTGCGTCGGCCGTGGCGCGGGTCGAGGAGACCGGGCCGCACTTCTTCGACGAGGACCCGCGGTCGCAGGCCGGCGAGCCGCGCCGGGCGACCCCCGCGGAGGCCCAGCACGGCAGCCGGCCCGAACCGGCGTCCGCGTGGGGCGCCGACCGCTCCCACCAGTCCGGCTTCGGCGGAAACCGGGACCGCCAGGTCTCCTGGGGCTCCCCGGCGGCCGACCCCCGGGTGACGAACGAGCCGCCGGTCCAGCCGGACGGGCGCTCGGCCCGTACGGACGGCACGGCGACCATCCCGCCCGCCGAGCCGGACGACGTCGGTGACGTGCCCGAGTCGGGCACGTTCGTGTTCCGCCGGCCCACCCCCGGACCCGCCGCCATCGGCGGCGGTGGCGCGGAGGGAGGCGTTCCCGGCACCCGTGGCCCCGTCCCCTCCGAGAGCACCATGACCTTCCGCGCGCTCTCCCCGCGCACGGGGCGCGAGGGCGGGGAGAGCGGCGCGCAGCCGGGGAGCACGGGCTCGCCGGGGGGCGCGCAGGGCCCGGTCACGGCACCCGCGCCGGCGACCGGCTCGGGCGGCTTCGGCGCGGGCAAGGCCGCGGCGGCCCGCGCGGCGGCGGCCCAGGGCGCCAACCCCGCCCTGCTGCCCGCGACCCCGGCCCTCCCTCAGCAGTCCGGTCCCGGCGCCGGTGCGCCCATGGCCCCCGGCACCGGCGGCGGCCAGCCCTCCTGGGCCCAGCAGGTGGGCCGCCTGGCCGGGCCCGAGGAGGGCGGGGAGCAGCGTCTCGCGCCCTGGAAGCCGCCCGTCGAGGACGTGTTCCAGGCCGCCGCCCGCAGACAGGCGTCGGCCCGTCCGGCGGGCCTCGGCAAGCGGCTCGTGGCACGGTTCGTGGACACGCTGGTCCTCGGCGCCCTCACCGCCACGGCCGCCGTACCGCTGGGCACCATGGCCGTCGACCACATCACCGGCAAGATCGACGCGGCCAAGCTCTCCGGCGAGACCGTGACCGTATGGCTGCTGGACGGCACGACCGGGCTGTACCTGGGCATCGTGCTCGCCGTGCTGCTGCTCGCCGGGATCCTGTCCGAGGCGTGGCCCACCGCCAAATGGGGCCGCACCCTCGGCAAGAAGCTGGTCGGCCTGGAGGTCCGGGACATCGAGGGCCACGAGCCCCCGTCGTTCGGCCTGGCCCTGCGCCGCTGGCTCGTCTACTGCGTCCCCGGACTCCTCGGCATCGGCGTCGTGGGTGTCCTGTGGTGCCTGTTCGACCGCCCGTGGCGCCAGTGCTGGCACGACAAGGCGGCGCACACCTTCGTGGCGGGCTGAGCCCGTACGGACAGCGAGCTGAGCCCGTACAGATAGAGGGCGGCCGGGTACGGCGTACGACTCACCGGATTCGATACCCCGGACGGCCGCTCGCCGGATGCGGAGGCGGGCGGTTCGCGGTCGACTCGGGCCATGAGCAGCGAACCGCCCCCCGGCGCCGGTCAGCAGCCACCGGAAGACGACGACCCGTTCAGGAAGCAGCCACCGCCTCCGTCGTACGGCGCGGGCGACCCGTACGGCGGATCGGGCCCCGCCGGCGGCGGCTCGCCGTACGGAGGCGGTGCCGGTTCGCCGTACGGGGCCGGTGGTGGTGATCCGTACGGCGGGGCCGGTGACCCCCTCGCGGGTATGCCGCCCCTCGCCGACAGCGGCCGGCGCGTGCTCGCGCGGATCATCGACATGATCCTCGTCGGCATCGTCGTCTGGCTGCTCACCTGGGGCTTCAACGTCAACGAGTACGAGGTCGACAGCGACAAGATCGAGTACGGCCGCTCGCTCGGCCAGTCGCTCATCGCCGCCGTGCTCTACATCGCGTACGACACGATCCTGATGTCCCGGACCGGGCAGACCCTCGGCAAGAAGTGGCTCGGGCTCCGGGTGGCCAACCTCGACAACGGCGCCACGCCCTCCGTGCAGACCATGCTCGTGCGGTCGCTCGTGCTGTGGATCCCGTTCGCGTTCTGCTGCGCCTGCATCTGGACGGCGATCGCGGGCGGCTGGAGCTTCTTCGACAAGCCGTACAAGCAGGGGCTGCACGACAAGGCGGCCAAGACGGTGGTGGTCAGCACGCGTTGACCAACCCCGGGGACGGAAACGGCGGTTGGGCGGACCCGCATGACACGGGTCCGCCCAACCGCCGTTTCCGTACGGGCGGTTCAGTCCTGGTGGGCCGAGGAGGCCTCCACCGGGACGCGCTCGCGCGGCGCCGCCGGGGCGGCCGACGAGGCGACGACCTGTGAGGTCGCCCTGGACTGCTTGGGGCGGGGCACGGTCATGGCGACGAGCAGCCCCAGGACGAGTCCCACGAGGGCGATCAGCGCGACCCCCGGGCCCGAACTCGTCTGAGACAGCAGCAGCATGGCGAGCGTCGAGAGGATCACGGTGCACGAACCGTAGGCGAGCTGTGCGGTGGTCGGACGCGGCGCGGTCGGACGAGTCGGACGAGGCATGGCAATCGAGTCCTCGTTGGATTCGGGGGTGAGGGGAGCGTGTCGGCCTGGCATTCCACCGGACATCCGGCGTTCCGCCGACCGACTCTAATCGCGTGCATGCCCGAGTGGAACGCGCAGTAAGCGTGACCTAACCCACGGCTCCGGAGCACAGGGGGCGCACGGAGTCATGGCGTCCACCAAGTGGACGCGCCCGCGCGCCGGGTGGGCGACAGATCGGACGTGCCCCTGATGTCCGTATAGCGAACATAAGGCGTACGCCAAGTCCGCATAATGCAATTGACCTGCTCAAGTCAAGGTCTGTCTTTTCTCCTCAACCTCTAGTCAAATTGCGTCACTTGACTACACGCGTATAACGCCCGCGGACAGCTTCCGAACCAGGAACCCCCATTCCGCGCGGACGGACGCGGGGGAGGACCCTCAAGTGACCAGCAGACCCTGGACGTTCAGAACGGCGGCCGTAGGCGTGGCACTCGCCACAGCCGCCGCCACCTTCTCCACCTACACCATCGCGCAGGCCGACTCGGGCGCCGCGGCGGCGCTCAACCGGCACGACCCGGCGGAGCAGCAGCACGCCGAGCAGGAGCACGACCTCGACGGCCCGCTCAGCAAGACCCAGGAGGCCCAGCGCGAGGAAGCCCTCAACCAGGTCATCTCCGGTGAGGCCACGGCGAAGAACCGTGACGGCTCGCAGGTCGTGCAGCTCAAGAGCGGCAAGGGCAAGGGCAAGTACGTCGAACTGGGCCGGGAGAAGACCGACAAGATCTTCACCATCCTGGTCGAGTTCGGCGACCAGATAGACAGCCGCTACGGAGGCACGGTCGGCCCGCTCCACAACGAGATAGCCGAGCCGGACCGCACGCAGGACAACAGCACGGCCTGGCAGGCGGACTACAACACCGAGCACTTCCAGGAGCTGTACTTCGGCACCGGCAAGAACGTCGAGTCGATGAAGAAGTACTACGAGAAGCAGTCCTCGGGCCGCTACTCGGTCGAGGGCACGGTCTCGGACTGGGTCAAGGTCCCCTACAACGAGGCCCGTTACGGCTCCAACCTGGCCAACGACGGTGCCTGGTACGCCGTTCAGGACGGCGTCACCGCATGGGTCGCGGCGCAGGAGGCAGCAGGCGCGACCGACGCGGAGATCAAGGCGCAGCTGGCCGAGTACGACCAGTGGGACCGCTACGACTTCGACGGCGACGGCGACTTCAACGAACCCGACGGCTACATCGACCACTTCCAGATCGTGCACGCCGGTGAGGACGAGTCCGCGGGCGGCGGCGCACAGGGCGAGGACGCCATCTGGGCCCACCGCTGGTACGCGTTCGGCACCGACGCCGGTTCGACCGGCCCCTCGGGCAACCTGCTCGGCGGCGCGCAGATCGGCGACACCGGCATCTGGGTCGGCGACTACACGATCCAGCCCGAGAACGGCGGACTCGGCGTCTTCGCCCACGAGTTCGGCCACGACCTCGGTCTGCCGGACCACTACGACACCACCAACACCGGTGAGAACTCGACCGGGTTCTGGACGCTGATGTCGTCCGGCTCCTGGCTCGGCACCGGCGGCGACAACATCGGCAACCTGCCCGGTGACATGAACGCCTGGGACAAGCTCCAGCTGGGCTGGCTCGACTACGACACGGCGAAGGCCGCGACGAAGTCCAGCCACAAGCTGGGCGTCGCCGAGTACAACACCAAGAACGCGCAGGCGCTCGTCGTCGAACTGCCCGACAAGACGGTCACCACCGAGGTCGTCACCCCGGCGCAGGGCGCGACCCAGTGGTGGAGCGGCAGCGACAACAACCTCTCCAACACGCTGACCCGTTCGGTCGACCTCACCGGCAAGTCCTCGGCCACCCTGACCCTGGACGGCTGGTACGACATCGAGGCCGACTACGACTACCTCTACACCGAGGTCTCCACCGACGGCGGCGCCACCTTCACGCCCCTCGACGGCACGGTCGACGGCGCGGCCATCCCGCGCGACGGCAGCGGCAAGCCGGCGCTCACGGGCACGATCGACGCGTACGCGAAGCTGTCGTACCCCTTGGACGCCTACGCGGGCCAGAAGTTCGACCTGCGCTTCCGCTACACCTCCGACGGCGGCGTCTCCCAGAAGGGCTTCACGGCCGACGAGATCACGGTCACCGCGGACGGCGCGACGGTCTTCTCCGACGACGCGGAGAGCGCGGACGCGGCCTGGACGACGAAGGGCTTCTCGCGCATCGGCGCGGGCATCACGGACGACTACCCGCAGTACTACATCGCCGAGAACCGCCAGTACGTGTCGTACGACAAGACCCTCAAGGTCGGCCCGTACAACTTCGGCTTCTCGACGACCCGTCCGTCCTGGGTCGAGCACTTCCCGTACCAGAACGGTCTGTTGATCTGGAAGTGGGACACCTCGCAGAAGGACAACAACGTCACCCAGCACCCGGGTGTCGGCCTGGTCCTCCCGGTGGACGCGCACCCGACCCCGCTGAAGTGGGCGGACGGCACGCTGATGCGCAGCCGCATCCAGTCCTACGACTCCCCGTTCAGCCTGTCCCGCACGGACGGACTGAAGCTGCACAAGGCGGACGTGCTGACGAAGGTCGCCTCCCAGAAGGGCGTGTCGACCTTCAACGACCACACCTCCACGTACTACGACGCGGCGACCCCGCTGGCGGGTGTGAACGTCACTGACACCAACACCAAGATCAAGATCGTCAAGGAGGCCTCCGACGGCTCCACGATCTCGGTCCAGGTGGGCCCCGCGGTGAAGTAATCCACATAATCGCAGGTCAGAGCGTGATCGGCCGTGACCCCCTGGCGGGTCGCGGCCGATCGTGTTTAGGTGCCTCCTGTGGCTTTCTTATTGACATCGATCCGACATCGAGTCCCACGGGGGGTGTGACCGCATGGCCGCAGGAGGTTTCTGCAGACTGCCGAGTGGCAGCGTGGTGGTGGCGTTGAACCTGCCCAGCCCCACCGCCCCGACGGTGGCAGTGGGCCCGTCCGACGTACGCGTCCTGGTTCTGGCCCAGAACCGCGCCCGAGCCCTGACCCGGCTGCGCAACCTGGGCCTGCGAGCGGTCTACCTCCGGGGCAACGCGGCACCGCCCACTCCCGACGAGATCACGGCGGTCCTCCACCACCCCGACGGCCTGATATGGCGCACGGCCCCGGACAACAGCGTGCCGCCGACGGCACTGGAGCGGACGGAGCTGTGGCATCCGATCAGGTCGCTGCTGCGGAGGCCGGCGGCGCGGGCGTGACGGCTGCCTGGGTGGGTGCCTGGGGCCTCGGTCCCGGGACCTAGTCCCACCGCCGGATGTGACCGTCCGGCGTACGCCATACGCTCGCCGCATGACGGCAGAAGCTGACGCTCCCCCCACCGGACCCCGCAGCATCGAGCAGCGCCTGCGCGAGGCGCTGGAGCGCCTCGACAGCGAGATCGACGTCTGGGTGGCCACGGCGGACGCCACCGGCGAGCCGACCCTCGTCCCGCTCGCCTTCTGGTGGGACGGCGAGGCGGTGTGGCTGGCCACCCGCGACACCAACCCGACCGGCCGCAACCTGATCGCCTCGGGCCGGGTGCGCCTCTGCTTCGGCCACACCCGGGACGTGGTCCTGATGCACGGCACGGCCCGCACGCTGACCCGCGAGAATCTGCCGCCCGGTGTGGGCGACGCGTTCACGGCAAAGGACGGCTGGGACCCACGCAAGGACCACGCCTCGTACGTCTGGTTCCAGATCACCCCGGATCTGATCCAGACATGGGGAACGGCCGCCGAGATGCGCGACAGGGATGTGATGCGCGACGGGAAGTGGCTGGTCCGGGCCGACTGAATCGCCCCCGCCGCCCCTACCCATTCCCGTCCCCTGGGGGCTGCGCCCCCAGACCCCCCTTTGTCCTCAAACGCCGGACGGGCTGAAATGCCTGGGCTGGGCTGAAAGATCAAGCCCGGCCGACACCATCCAACCCGGCCGGCACCATCCAGCCCGTCCGGCGTTCGAGGACGAGCGCGTTCAGCGCGACAGGGGGGTCTGGGGGCGCAGCCCCCAGAAGGATGGGACGGGTAGGGGCGGCGGGGGCGGAGAAAACCTGCTCACACCACCGGCTTGCCCGACAGTTCCACCCCCGCCTCTCGCAACTCCTCCAGCGCCCGTTCCGTCGTCTCCTCGGCCACCCCTGCCGTGAGATCCAGCAGCACCTGTGTGCGGAAGCCTTCACGGGCCGCGTCCAGGGCCGTGGCCCGCACGCAGTGGTCGGTCGCGATGCCGACCACGTCCACCTCGTCGATCTCCCGCGCCCGCAACCAGTCACCCAGCGTGACGCCGTTCTCGTCGGCGCCTTCGAACCCGCTGTACGCCGCCGCGTACGCCCCCTTGTCGAACACCGCGTCGACCGCCCCGGAGGCGACCGCCGGGGCGAAGTTCGGGTGGAACCCGACCCCCTCCGTGCCGGCCACACAGTGCGCGGGCCAGGAGTGCCGGAAGTCGGGGTTGTCGGCGAAGTGACCGCCGGGGGCGATGTGATGGTCGCGGGTCGCCACGACGTGGCGGTATCCGGCGGGGGCCTGCCCGATCAGCTCGGTGATCGCGGCGGCCACGTCGGCACCCCCGGCCACCGCGAGACTGCCTCCTTCGCAGAAGTCGTTCTGCACATCGACGACGATCAGGGCGCGGCGCATGGTCGGTCTTCCTTCGACTGGTGTGGAGGGGTGCGGGCCCGGCCAGTGTGAATATGTGAACTACCGAGCCTAGAGACTTCGGCACCGCTTCGGGAGGGGGCATTCGGGGCAACCGGCGCACGCGGACGCCCGTTGCCCCTGTGCACTGGGGGTGTCAGGCCGGTACGGGCAGATACTCCGTCGGAATGACCGCCTCCCCGCGCGACAGCTGGGTCGCCGACAGCGGCAGATTCGCGCGCGCGGCGGCATGCCGGTCCCGTACGACGTCCAGCGGCTCGCGGGCGACGACCTCACCGCCCTTCACCAGCTCGACCAGCAGCTGCCGGTCCGCCAGCTCCCCGGGCACCGGCCCCGTACCGATCACCTCGGCCTCCGCGATCCCGTCCCGGTCGAGTCGGCGGGCCGCCCACTTCCGGCCCCCGATCGACGTCTTGCCGCCGCTCGCCTTCTTCGCCACCGGGACGAGCGGAGCCTTCGGGTCCGCCGACTCCGCGCGGGCCACCAACTTGTAGACCATCGAGCACGTCGGGTGGCCGGAACCCGTCACCAGCTGCGTACCGACCCCGTACGCGTCCACCGGCGCCGCCGCCAGCGAGGCGATCGCGTACTCGTCGAGGTCCGAGGTCACGACGATCCGCGTCCGCTCCGCGCCGAGCGCGTCCAGCTGCTGCCGCACCCGGTGCGCGACGAGCAGCAGGTCCCCGGAGTCGATGCGCACCGCGCCCAGCTCGGGCCCGGCGACCTCCACCGCCGTCCGTACCGCCTCGGCGACGTCGTACGTGTCGACCAGCAGCGTCGTGTTCCGGCCCAGCGAGTCCACCTGGGCCTGGAAGGCGTCCCGCTCGCGGTCGTGCAGCAGGGTGAACGCGTGGGCGCTGGTCCCGACGGTCGGGATGCCGTAGCGGAAACCGGCGGCCAGGTCGGACGTGGACGTGAAACCGCCGACGTACGCGGCCCGGGAGGCGGCCACCGCCGCCAGTTCGTGGGTGCGCCGGGCGCCCATCTCGATCAGCGGGCGGTCACCGGCGGCCGAGGCCATCCGGGAGGCCGCCGCCGCGATCGCGGAGTCGTGGTTGAGGATCGAGAGGATCACCGTCTCCAGCAGCACGCACTCCGCGAAGGAGCCCTCGACGCGGAGGATCGGCGAGCCCGGGAAGTAGACCTCGCCCTCGGGGTAGCCCCAGATGTCCCCGCCGAACCGGTACGAGGCCAGCCACTGGAGGGTCTCCTCGTTGACGATCCCGCGCTCGCGCAGGAAGCCGAGGACGTCCGGGTCGAAGCGGAAGTTCTCCACCGCGTCGAGCACCCGCCCGGTGCCCGCGACGACGCCGTAGCGGCGGCCCTCCGGCAGCCGCCGGGTGAAGACCTCGAAGACGGACCGCCGGTCGGCGGTGCCCGCCTTCAGGGCGGCCTGGAGCATCGTCAGCTCGTAGTGATCCGTGAAGAGCGCCGTAGAGGGAACATCCACCGGCAGCCCGAGGTCCGCTGTGTTCATACGACGGGATGCTACCCCCATCTCGTCACCTTGACGATTTCCGGGTCCGTTTGGCCGGGGACCCCCTTCTGGTGGCAGCATGGGCATGTGACGTCACCCGCTCCCGTAGAGATCGAACGCACCGAGTCGGCGGAGGAGACCTTCGCCGTACCCGAGCCCGACGTCCCCTGGGTCACCATCGTCCACAACGACCCGGTCAACCTCATGAGCTATGTGACGTACGTCTTCCAGACGTACTTCGGCTACCCGAAGGACAAGGCCACCAAGCTCATGAAGGACGTCCACCACAAAGGCCGGGCGGTCGTCTCCAGCGGCAGCCGCGAGGAGATGGAACGCGACGTGCAGGCCATGCACGGCTACGGTCTGTGGGCCACCCTCCAGCAGGACCGGAAGTAGCGAACTCACTCCATGCCAGGACACTTCGAACCGCTCCCCGGCGGCGGCGCGGCCGTCGCGCTCGACGACGTCGAGATCTCCATCATCCGGTCGCTGGCCGTCCAGCTCCTGGAGCTGATCGGCCCCGGCCCCGCCGAGGACGCCCCCGACGACCCGCTCGCCGAGCTGTTCGCCGACGGCCCGAGCGAGCCGCCCTCCGACCCGGTGCTCAGGCGCCTGTTCCCGGACGCCTACGGCGACCCCGTCGACGTACCGTCCTCCCCCGAGCAGGCCCAGGAGGAGAAGGAGCACGCCGCCGAGTTCCGCCGGTTCACCGAGAACGACCTGCGCACCGGCAAGCGCGAGAGCGCCCTCGCGGTGATCCGCTCGCTGGACTCGCTGACGCCGCCCGGTGACGGTGGCGCGGTCCTCAAGCTGACCCACGAGGAGTCCCAGCAGTGGCTGGGCACGCTCAACGACCTGCGCCTGGCGATCGGCTCCCGGCTGGACGTCGTCGACGAGGAGGACACCGACCTCCTCTACCGGCTCCCGGACGAGGACCCCCGTAAGCCGATGGTGATGGCGTATCTGTGGCTGGGCGGGTTGCAGGAGACGCTCGTCTCCACACTCATGCCGTGAGATGGGACGGGAATCTCCCGGTCTGTGGCGGTTTTGTGTTCGCTCAGCGGACGCTCAAATCCGGATAACGATCGCGTTACCGCTGCCGTCGGCTGTGTCCCTTCCGTGCTCCGTTTGACCGCTTCTTCCTGTGGTGTGCCCCACAAATCGCCCCGGCGATCAATGCTGTGGCCGTGATAGATCTTCACGCTGCATCAGTCCGGGGGGCCGGGAAGAAGGGTTCACCACGCATGACGTCCGAAGCGCCTGACGCGCCCGAAGCGCCCGCAGCGTCCGAAGAGGGATACGAGCGCGGACTCGGCAGCCGCCAGGTCCAGATGATCGCGATCGGCGGCGCCATCGGCGTCGGCCTCTTCCTGGGCGCCGGGGCGAACATCGCCAAGGCCGGCCCCAGCCTCATCTTCATGTACGCCCTGGCCGGCGTGATCGTCTTCTTCATCATGCGGGCGCTGGGCGAACTGCTCCTCTACCGCCCGGTCTCCGGCTCCTTCGCCGAGTACTCGCGGGAGTTCCTCGGCCCGTTCTTCGGCTACTTCACCGGCTGGACGTACTGGCTGATGTGGGTGGTCACCGGCATGGCCGAGCTGACGGCCGCCGCGATCTACGTCAACTACTGGGCCCCCGGCGTCCCCCAATGGGTGACGGCCCTGGTCTTCCTGGTGATCCTCTTCGGCGTGAACCTGATCTCCGTGAAGGTCTTCGGCGAGCTGGAGTTCTGGTTCTCGATGGTCAAGGTCACCGCCCTCATCGGCATGATCGTGATCGGTCTGGGCGTCCTCACCTTCGGCTTCAGCTCCGCCGGTGACACGGCCGCCGTCTCCAACCTCTGGGCCTTCGACGGCTTCTTCCCCAAGGGCATCGGCTCGTCCCTGATGACCCTCCAGGGCGTGATGTTCGCCTACCTCGCCGTCGAGTTGGTCGGCGTCACGGCCGGCGAGTCCGAGAACCCCGAAAAGACCCTCCCCAAGGCCATCAACACCCTCCCGTGGCGCATCGCCCTCTTCTACGTCGGTGCTCTCACGGTCATCCTCTGCGTCGTGAAGTGGACCGAGTTCGCCCCGGGCGTCAGCCCGTTCGTCGAGGCGTTCGCGAAGATCGGCATCCCGGCGGGCGCGGGCATCGTCAACTTCGTCGTCCTGACGGCGGCCCTCTCCTCCTGCAACTCGGGCATGTACTCGACGGGCCGCATGCTCCGCACCCTCGCGGACAACGGCGAGGCCCCCAGGATCTTCAGCAAGCTGTCGCCGACGAAGACCCCGGCCTTCGGCATCGCGATCTCCGTCGCCTTCATGGGCATCGGCGTCGTCCTCAACTACGTCGTTCCGGAGAAGGCCTTCGGCTACGTGATGTCGGTCGCCACCGCCGCCGGCATCTGGACCTGGCTGATGATCCTGATCAGCCACGTCCTCTACCGCCGAGGCGTGGTGGCGGGCCGCCTCCCCGCCTCCTCCTTCCCGGCCCCGGGCGGCTCGGTGTGCAGCTGGATCGCCATCGCCTTCCTCCTCTTCGTCACGGCCCTCATCGCCTACGACGCGGACTCCCGCGTCTGCCTGTACGTGATGGCGGGCTGGGCGGCGGCCCTGGGAGCCGGCTGGGGAGTCTTGAAGAGCCGCAACCCGCAGGTGGCGGCGCGCAGCTGACGGGCCCGAAGGGGATCGGGCGCGCGCCAGCGCCCCGATAGGGGCGCGGGGAACTGCGCGACAAGCCCCCACGGCCCCGCAGCAAACGAACAACCGAACAGAACAAGGTCCCGGCATGTGGGCAGCCCCGTACCACCCCTCGGTACGGGGCTGCCCTTCCGTTCGTACAGGTTGCTTATCCTGACGAACATGCTGACCATCACCCAGGCCCTCGTCGACCAGATCGTCGCCCACGCCCGCAAGGACCACCCCGACGAGGCATGCGGCATCGTCGCGGGCCCCGAGGGCTCGGACCGCCCCGAGCGCTTCATCCCTATGCTGAACGCGGCCGGGTCGCCGACTTTCTACGAGTTCGACAGCGGCGAGCACAAGAAGGTGCACGACGAGATGTGGGACCGCGACGAGGAGGCGGTGATCGTCTACCACTCCCACACCATGACCGAGGCCTACCCGTCCCGCACCGACATCTCCTACGCCCACGAACCCCAGGCCCACTACGTCCTCGTCTCGACCCGCGACACGGACGGCGGCGGCGACTTCCAGTTCCGCTCCTTCCGGATCCTCGAAGGCGTCGTCACCGAGGAAGAGGTCAGCGTCGTAGAAACGTACTGATCTCACCTGACGGCCCGAAAATGTCCAGAATGCGGGACGACCCTCCGGGATCCGGACCGGGAATCGATACGATGAGCCCATGGTTCCCTACGACGTGAGCGAGAAGACGCCGAGCGCCCCGCTGCTCGTGGCGCGTCTGCACGTCGACCTGTGCAGGCTGGCCAGCGCCATCTGTTGACGCCGGCCCCTGCCGCCGTACGGCCGTGAGCCGCGGCGCCTCACACACGCATGACCCGCTGAAGAATGCTTTTCGCGCCGCCGCGCGCCCATCGACCTACCACTCCCGACAGGAGCCCCGAGCCATGGCCATCGAGGTCCGCATCCCGACCATCCTCCGCACCTACACCGACGGCGAGAAGGCCGTCCCCGGTGCCGGGGAGACCCTCGCCGAGCTGTTCGCCGACCTCGAGACCCGGCACGCGGGAGTCCAGGCCCGCATCGTGGACGACGGCAAGCTGCGCCGCTTCGTCAACGTCTACCTCAACGACGAGGACGTCCGCTTCCTGGACGGCATCAACACCAAGCTCGCCGACGGCGACACCGTGACGATCCTGCCGGCCGTGGCCGGCGGCATGGCCTGACAGGCCCCTGGCACCCATGCGCTACGACTCGCCGCTGGCCGCGGTAGGCAACACCCCCCTGGTGCGCCTGCCGCGGCTGTCGCCGTCCACCGACGTACGGATCTGGGCGAAGCTGGAGGACCGCAACCCCACCGGCTCGGTCAAGGACCGCCCCGCCCTGCACATGGTCGAGCAGGCCGAGAAGGACGGCCGGCTCACCCCCGGCTGCACGATCCTGGAGCCCACCTCCGGCAACACCGGCATCTCGCTCGCCATGGCGGCGAAGCTCAAGGGCTACCGCATGGTCTGCGTGATGCCCGAGAACACCTCGCAGGAACGCCGCGAGCTGCTCGCCATGTGGGGCGCCGAGATCATCCCGAGCCCGGCGGCAGGCGGCTCCAACACCGCCGTACGCGTCGCCAAGGAACTGGCCGCCGAGCACCCGGACTGGGTGATGCTCTACCAGTACGGCAACCCCGACAACGCGGGCGCCCACTACGCCGGCACCGGCCCGGAGATCCTCACCGACCTCCCCTCCATCACCCACTTCGTGGCCGGCCTCGGCACCACGGGGACGTTGATGGGCGTCGGCCGCTACCTCCGCGAGCACAAGCCGGACGTGAAGATCGTCGCCGCCGAGCCGCGCTACGACGACCTGGTGTACGGCCTGCGCAACCTCGACGAGGGCTTCGTACCGGAGCTGTACGACGCCTCCGTACTGACGACCCGCTTCTCCGTCGGCTCGGCGGACGCGGTCACCCGTACCCGTGAACTCCTCCAGCAGGAGGGCATCTTCGCGGGCGTCTCCACCGGCGCCGCGCTGCACGCCGCGATCGGCGTCGGCAACAAGGCCGTCAAGGCGGGCGAGAGCGCGGACATCGTCTTCGTGGTCGCCGACGGTGGCTGGAAATACCTCTCGACAGGCGTCTACACGGCGGCCACGACAGAGGAAGCCATCGAGACCCTGCAGGGCCAGCTCTGGGCGTAAGGCTCTAACCGGCCGAAAAATCGGAATTTCGTGGTTCACGTGGCGAGGTGTCGGACCTGGTCCCACAGGGCCGGGTCCACCACCCCCACCCGCCGCCGGAACTCCCACACCGGCAGGTCACGCAGCTCGTCCGTCTCCAGGAAGCTCGGCCGGCCCTGGGCGTCGCCCACCGCACCCGGCGGCATCGGGATCACCCCGGGCCGCTCGTCGTGATACTTGCTGGTGATCTTCGCGACGGTCGCGCGCCGCCCGTGCACCGCGAGCACCAGACACGGCCGGTCCTTGCCCCCGGGGCCGTCCTCGAAGGGCACGTTCGCCCACCAGATCTCCGCAGGCCGGGGCCGTGCGGACCGCCCCCGCTGCCGCTCCGGCGCCTCTGCCCGGCCCGGCGGCCTGCCCCCGCGGCTGCGGGGCCGGTGCCCGCGCCCCCAGCCGTCCACCAGCGCCGCGACCAGCGCGAGCAGCACGACGGCCGCCAGGGCGAGCCACCATGACGTGTCCATACGGACGACGGTACCGGCGCACCCCCCGACCCGCCCGCGCTACCGCCACTCCAGGTCCAGCCGAACCGGTGACAGCACAGGTGAGTTCGCCCACAACAGCCCTTGGCGGAGGAGCGACGGGAGGTTTTGCGCCTTACGCTCGACGGACCGCAAGAACCCCGTCACGTTTGTTTTGATGCTCCCCGCCAGCGGAGGTTTCTGCTTTATGAAGCTCACCGTCGTCGGCTGCTCGGGGTCGTTCCCGTCCGCGGAATCGGCCTGTTCGAGCTACCTCGTAGAGGCCGACGGCTTCCGGCTGCTTCTCGACATGGGCAACGGTGCCCTTGGAGAGTTGCAGCGCCACGTTGGTCTTTACGACCTCGACGCCATCTTTCTCAGCCATCTGCACGCCGACCACTGCATCGACATGTGCGCGTATTTTGTCGCACGGTACTACCGCCACGACGGCGGCCGCTGCGACCCGATCCCGGTCTACGGCCCCGAGGGCACCGAACACCGCCTGACCACGGCGTACGCCGACACCCCGACCGCCTCCTCGATGAGCGAGGTCTTCGACTTCCACACGGTCAAGCCGAGCACGTTCGACATCGGCCCCTTCACCGTCCACACCGAGCGGGTCCGCCACCCCGTGGAGGCGTACGGCATCAGGGTCGAACACGCCGGGAAGTCCCTCACCTACTCCGGGGACACCGGCGTCAGCGACGCGCTGGACCAACTCGCCCAGGACACCGACCTGTTCCTCTGCGAGGCAGCGTTCACGCACGGCAAGGAGAACATCCCCGACCTGCACCTCAACGGCCGCGAGGCGGGTGAGTCGGCGAACCGCGCGGGAGCGCGCAAGCTCGTGCTGACCCACATTCCCCCGTGGACCGACCCGCAGGTCAACCTGGCCGACGCGCGCGAGGTGTTCAGAGGGCCGGTGGAACTGGCGATGCCGAGGGCGTCGTACGAGATCTGATCTCTTGTTGTGCGTGTACGTGCACGAGGGCCCCGGAACCGTGTCGGTTCCGGGGCCCTCGTACATGTCGTGTCCCTGTGGGGCTATGCCTTGGTGAGGTCCTCGATCTCCTCCGCGGGCTCGCGGCCCGGGGTCGGGAGGTCGAACCTGGTGATCGCGAAGCGGAAGAGGAAGTAGTAGATCGCGCCGAAGACGAGACCGATCGGGATGATCAGCCAGGGCTTGGTGGCGAGGTTCCAGTTCAGGGCGTAGTCGATGAAGCCCGCGGAGAAGGTGAAGCCCGCGTGGACGCCGAGGGCCCAGGTGACCGCCATGGACAGGGCGGTCAGGACCGCGTGGATCACGTACAGCAGCGGGGCGATGAACATGAACGAGAACTCGATGGGCTCGGTCACACCCGTCACGAAGGACGTCAGCGCGAGCGAGATCATCATGCCCATCACGGCCTTGCGGCGCTCGGGGCGGGCGGAGTGCGCGATGGCGATCGCGGCGGCGGGCAGACCGAACATCATGATCGGGAAGAAGCCCGACATGAACTGACCGGCGGTCGGGTCGCCGGCGAAGAACCGGTTGAGGTCACCGTGGACGACGGCGCCGGTCGCGTCGGTGAAGTCGCCGATCTGGAACCAGGAGACGGTGTTCACGAACTGGTGCATGCCGACCGGGATCAGCGCGCGGTTGATCAGGCCGAACAGACCGGCGCCGAGGGAGCCGAGACCCGTGATCCACTCGCCGAAGTCGGAGATGCCCTCACCGATCGGCTCCCAGACGAGGCCGAAGAAGACGCCCATCGCGGTGCCGACGAAGGCCATGATGATCGGCACCAGACGGCGGCCGTTGAAGAAGCCGAGCCAGTCGACGAGCTTCTTGCGGTGGTAGCGCTGCCACAGTACGGCGGACAGCAGACCCATCACGATGCCGCCGAGGACACCCGGGTTGTTGTAGGTGGCGGCTATGTCGGCGCCCGCCTGGACCTTGGCCTCGCTGACCGGGAACGCCTTGAGGACGTTGCTGTAGACCAGGTAGCCGACGAGGGCGGCGAGTGCGGTGGAGCCGTCCGACTTCTTGGCGAAGCCGATCGCCACACCGATACAGAACAGCATCGGCAGGTTGTCGAAGATGGCGCCACCTGCGGTGGCGAACACCGCCGTCACCTTGTCCGGCAGGTTCAACTTGTCGTGCACGTCCTGCTGGCCGAGGCGGAGCAGGATGCCCGCCGCCGGAAGCACGGCGATCGGGAGCTGCAGACTGCGGCCGACCTTCTGCAGGCCCTGGAACAGGCCGGATCCCCTCTTCTTCGCGGGGACCGCCGCGGTGGTGGCGGTGCTCATACTTCCTCCAACGGGGAACATGGTCTACACCAGTCAGTGGTGTAGACCACGTTGTAGCACGGTTAAGGCCGCATAAGGAACCCTCGATTTCACAACAAGGGCTTACTGGTGTAGACCAGTCGACGAATGACGCGCGGAGGCGTGGATCGTTCGCGAAGATCGGTCAACTGTGGGTTACTGCGACAAAGCGGCTCGGACCAGGGAGAAGGACATGTCCACCAAGGCTGAGAAGATCGTTGCCGGACTCGGCGGCATCGACAACATCGAAGAGGTCGAGGGCTGTATCACCCGCCTCCGCTGCGAGGTCGCCGACCCCGCGCTGGTCGACGACGCGGCCCTGAAGGCCGCCGGCGCCCACGGCGTCGTCAAGATGGGCACCGCGATCCAGGTCGTCATCGGCACGGACGCCGACCCGATCGCGGCGGACATCGAGGACATGATGTAGTTCCCGGGCCCGCACCCCCGTCCCCCCGAACCTTCGAACTCCCGAACCCCCGTACCTGGTACGGATGTTCACCCCTGAGGGGCCCTTCCCGCTGACGGGAAGGGCCCCTCCGCCGTTGCGGATAGGCTCGTCGCCATGTCACGTATCGACGGCCGCACCCCCGAACAGCTTCGCCCCGTCACCATCGAACGCGGGTGGAGCAAGCACGCCGAGGGCTCTGTCCTCGTCTCCTTCGGCGACACGAAGGTCTTCTGCACCGCCTCCGTCACCGAGGGCGTCCCGCGCTGGCGCAAGGGCAGCGGCGAGGGCTGGGTCACCGCCGAGTACTCGATGCTCCCGCGCGCCACGAACACCCGCGGTGACCGCGAGTCGGTCCGCGGCAAGATCGGCGGCCGTACGCACGAGATCAGCCGTCTGATCGGCCGCTCCCTGCGCGCGGTGATCGACTACAAGGCGCTCGGCGAGAACACGATCGTCCTCGACTGCGACGTCCTCCAGGCCGACGGCGGCACGCGTACGGCGGCCATCACCGGCGCGTACGTCGCCCTGGCCGACGCCGTCGCCTGGGCACAGGGCAAGAAGCTGATCCGGGCCAACCGCCAGCCCCTCACCGGCACGGTGAGCGCGGTGTCGGTTGGCATCGTGGACGGAGTCCCCCTCCTCGACCTCTGCTACGAGGAGGACGTACGCGCGGAGACGGACATGAACGTCGTCTGCACCGGCGACGGCCGCTTCGTGGAGGTCCAGGGCACGGCGGAGGCGGAGCCCTTCGCCCGCGAGGAGTTGAACTCCCTCCTCGACCTCGCGGTCGCCGGCTGCTCGGACCTGGCGACACTCCAGCGCAAGGCACTGGACGAGGCCCTGGAAAGGTAAAGGGAACACCAAATAGGGTGGCGGCAGCGGGCAACCGCACACCTGATCCAGCGCGTCTCCAGAGGCACGCAGCGATACGCAGGAACGTGGGCGTACGGCATGCCGCCGTACGCCCGACAAGCCAACGGAGGGAACCCCAACGATGCCCGTGAGCCGCCGAATCCGAAACGCCCGAGGACTCGGACGAGGACTTGGACTTGGACGGGGGCGCCGTGCCACCGCCATTGCCGCCACGGTGGCAGCCGTGGCGCTGACCGCCGGGCTCACCACCGGATGCGACGCCGTCAACAAGGCCCTGGACTGCGTCCAGACCGCCGACGCCATCGCCACCAGCGTCTCCGACCTCCAGCAGGCGGTGGAGAACGCGGCGAACGACCCGACGCAGGCGTCCGAGGCGCTGGACTCGATCGACAAGAACCTCAGCGACATCGGCGACAAGACGGACAACGCCGACGTCAACAAGGCGGTCGACGACCTCAACAAGGCTGTGAACAACGTCCAGACGGCCATCAAGAACGGCGACGAGACCCCGGACATCAGCGGTGTGACGGACGCGGCGGGAGAGCTGACAAAGGTCTGCACGTCGTAAACGGAATGAGTGGCGAGGGTGGAGCCCGGGATACTGGACGCCATGACACGCCTGATCCTCGCCACCCGTAACGCCGGAAAGATCACCGAGCTGAGGCAGATCCTCGCCGACGCGGCCCTCCCCATGGACCTGGTCGGCGCGGAGGCCTACCCGGAGATCCCCGACGTCAAAGAAACGGGCATCACGTTCGCGGAGAACGCCCTGCTCAAGGCCCACGCCCTGGCCCAGGCAACAGGCCTCCCGGCGGTGGCCGACGACTCGGGCCTGTGCGTGGACGTCCTGAACGGCGCCCCGGGCATTTTCTCGGCCCGCTGGTCGGGACGGCATGGGGATGATCGAGCGAACCTGGAACTACTGCTCGCCCAGCTGTCGGACATCGCGGACGAACACAGGGGCGCCCACTTCGCGTGCGCGGCGGCCCTGGCCCTGCCGGACGGCACGGAACGGGTGGTCGAGGGCCGCCTGAGGGGCGTCCTCCGCCATACCCCGGAGGGCACGGGCGGCTTCGGCTACGACCCCATCCTCCAGCCGGAGGGCGACACCCGGACGTGCGCCCAGCTGACGGCCGCGGAGAAGAACGCGATCAGCCATCGGGGGCAGGCGTTTCGGGGGTTGGTGGCGGTGGTTCGGGAGTTGTTGGGCTGACTTCACGAGAAGGCCCCGCACCTATGAATCGAAGGTGCGGGGCTGAATTTCCCTGTGGGCCCGGTGGGACTCGAACCCACGACACACCGGACCTAAACCGGCGCCCTCTTGGCCAGCTGGGGTACGGGCCCGCAACGCCGCCTACTCTACTGTGCGTCGCGGTGAGGGCAGACGGTGAGATCGATTCGCGAAGGTTTTCGTCTGGCTATGGCAGGACGGGCACAGGTATCGCAGGTTCTCCTGCCGGTTGTCCAGCCGGTCTCCGTTGACGTGGTCGATCTCCAGCACGAGTCGTTTGCCCTGCCAGACGTCCCCAACACCGCAGGTTTCGCAGGTGTGGGGGACGTCCAGGTCATCGAGTGCTCGTCTCAGCTGCACGGTCTTGGTGCGGGAACAGCCCGGCTCCAGCCGCACCAGGATCTGGGCTGCGGACTTGCGGTTCTTACTCGGAACACCCTGACTGTGACCCTGGCCGACGAAGTGGCCGATCGACAGGTTGTGAGCTTCCAAGCTCCGTTTGACGCGTGAGCGTCCCGCCCCGTTGTCGACGATGCCGAGCAGCTTCAGGACACCCGCGATACTCCGAGAGGCAGCGACGGCGGGTGCGACCTGGTCGCGCCGCAGGATTCCCGGACCGTATCTGCGCCCGCTGTTGAAGTGGGAGGTGTCGATCCCGAATTGGTCGAGCTTCTTGCGAATGTGACCGTACGGGCTGTCGCGTGGATCAAAGCCCATGTACTCCAGCATCTCTCGGATGCTGGACGACTGGGCCGCCGCCTCCTGCAGAACCTCTTTCGAGTAGCTTCGCCGCTCTCGCCCGGGCATCGGCTCGTTGATGAAATGCGAGGTGTCTATCCCGTAGTGCTCAAGCCGCTTGAGTAGATAGCTGCGTGGTGCGCTGCCCATCGGAGCGTTCAGTCTGCGCATCAGGTCGGTCAGGCTTGTGGAAGCAGCTGCGGTACGGGCCAGCAGGTCGAGCGTGTACTTCGTAGTACTCATCCCTGAGCCCTCCGCTTGCGCCCCCGGTAAGTGTCCGTCACCGAATGGCAGTTGGGGCAGAGCAGCTGGAGGTTCTCCTGGCGGTTGTCCCACCAGTCACCGTTGATGTGGTCTACCTCAAGGCGGAGCGGCCGACCGTTCCGTTCCGGCCCGGTGCCGCACATCGTGCAGCGCTCCTCGACTCCAACTTGGAGCAGTGCGCGGCGCAGGCGGTCGCCAGGCACTCTTCCGTCCTTGGCGGAGCGGAGACAGAGAGGGCCCCCGAGTGAGCCTTTGGGGCGCTTTCGTTGTGCCGCTCCGAAGTGGCTCGTGTCGATTCCGAGTGTGGCGATACGGCGGCTGATGTGGGTCTGGTTACCGCCGACCTGATTGATCCCGAGGTGTCGTACGACGCCCTTGATGCTGGTCGATGCCGCTACGGCGGCCCGCAGCCGTTCTTCGGTATGTCGAATCCGGTTCGTCGTGAAATGCGAGATGTCGATATCTGCTTCCGCCATCTTCTGGTGCAGATAGCGCCTGCTGCCGGGCGTGGGGTTGCCCCCGCACCATCGGACAGCGTCATCGATGTGAGTCGTTCCGCGGGCGGCCTCTTCCAGCAACTCGCGGGTGTATCGAACTGCCACGTTCCCCCTCCGAAACCGGCCGCATGTTCGCGGCCTCGTACGGAGTAACGAACCGCTTATCGGACAGTCACGCCCGAAAATGCAGAGGGAGCCTCAAGGGCGGCGGAACACCTCGGTATGTCGGAACGGCCGCCCCTCGGACAAGGGGCGGCCGACAGGCGTTGGGCTACGGGTAGTTGGTCAGGTTGGCCACGTTGCTGGACGGGGTGGAGGAACCGCCCGTGCCGTTGGCGATGTGCCAGATGGTGCCGACGCCGCCCAGGGAGACCGTCACCATGCTCTGGAAGCGCACGCCCGAGCGGTTCGGGGCCTCGATGGCGCGCTCGGCGGCCACGCCCGGGTTGACGTTGAAGAAGCAGTAGCTGCCCAGGCCGTAGGCCTGGTGGCTGGTGACCGAGTCGGCGACCTTGTAGGCGGCGTAGCCCAGCGTGGAGCCGTTCATCCAGGCCGCCTGGTTCGGCGGGTCGTACGGCATCTCGTTCTGGTAGAAGAACGTCCGGCCGCCGTTGCCGTTCCAGATGGTCTGGTACTTCTGGTAGTGCTCGACGAACAGGCCGTACATCGTCACGTCGTCACCGTTGACGATCAGGCCGGTGTCCGCGGTGTTCGTGTTCCAGCCGACGCCGTCGCCGTGGTCGGCGCGCCAGATCCAGGTGTGGTCGCCGATGACGTTGTCGCTGTTGACGACGAGGCTCGTGGTCGCCCTGCCGACGGCGGCGCCGCCGACGCGGAAGTACACGTCGTGCAGGGAACTCGGGTCGGCCGCGTGGGAGGCGGCGGAGCCGGCCGGGCCGACCTCCAGCAGGGAGGGCGAGTTGGTGGTCCCGGCGTCGAAGAGCACACCCGCGATCTTCACGCCGTCGACGTCGGCCACCTTCATCGCGGTGATGCCGTTGTCCGGGATGAACGTGGCCAGGCCGAGACCCAGGACGACCGTGTCGGCGCGGTTCACCTGGAGCGTCTGGTTCAGGTGGTACACGCCCGGGGTGACCAGGAGGTTCTTGCCGGCTGCCAGTGCCGTGTTGATGTCGGAGGCGGTGGCGCCCGGTTTCACGACGTAGAAGGTGCTCAGGGACAGTGAGTTGCCGGTGGGGGAGCCGTTCGCCCAGCCGGTCGCCGTGGAGTTGGTGCGCACGGACGGCACGAACACCTGGTAGGCGCCGTTCTCGTCGACGTGGAGGAACGGCTTCTCCCGGCTGACCGGGCTCTGCGCGACCGTCGTGTAGGGCGGGTTGGGGAAGCTGGTGCCCGGCACGCCCTGGCTGCCGACGAAGACCTGGTTCCAGTTGGCGCCGGTCCAGCTGCCGAGCTGGGAGTTGCGGGTCAGCCACTGCTGCTGGCTGCCGGAGTCGACCTGCCCGTCGATCTTGCTGTCGGCGAGCAGCCCGCCGCTGGACCAGCCGCCGTCGTCCAGGGCGAGGTTGCCGCGCAGATGCATACGCCGGTACGGCGCCGCCTGCGAGACCGCCCAACGGTCGCTGCCGCCCGCCGGGTTGACCGAGAGGTTCTCGGCGCCGCGCCAGAAGTTCTGCGTCGCGTTGCCCTGGAACCAGTCGGCCTCCGCGTGCACCGCCCCGTTGACCGTCACCGCGTCCGGGGACAGACCGAGCCCCGCGACCTGGGTGTAGAAGCCGACGTTGACGTCCGCGTTGTAGGCGCCCGGCTTGAACAGTACGGCGTAGCGCTGGGAGCCGAACTGGTTCGTCTCCTGTTGCGAGAAGATGCCGTTCAGCCGGTTCTGGATCGTCGCCGACGACATCGACGGGTCGAATATCACCACGTTCGGGCCGAGGTCGGGGTTGGCCGTCGACTGGGCCACGGGCGTCACCTGGAAGCGCTGGGCCGCCGACCCGTTGCAGGTGTACTGCACGAACTGCACGCTGTCGGCGGTCGAGGCGGCCGGGTCGTCCAGGCACTTGCCGCTGTTGCGGTTGACGAAGTGGTAGGCGCCGCCGCCCTCGTGGACCGGCAGCCACTGCTGGTTGGTGCCGCCGCCCCACGCCCACAGCTGCATGGGCGCGTTGTCGGCCGTGGACACGCCGGTGACATCCACGACCTGGCTGGTGTTGTTGCGGTTGTTGATCCGGACGTAGCCGCCGCCGGTGTCGGTGAAACTCCACTGCTGGGCGGTGGAGTTGTTGCAGGAGTACTGCTGTACGGCGGTGCCGTTCGCCGTGGCGGCCGAGCGGGCGTCGAGACACCGGCCGCCGGCGGCGTTCATGACGGTGGCGAAGTCGCTGGGCAGCGCGGCTGCCGCCGGTGCGGGGGCGGCGGCGACCAGCGAGGCGGCGGCCACGGTGACCGCCGCCGCGAGGGAGACGACCGTGGACAGAGGTCTGGACATAGGTGGGGGAGAGCCTTCCGTGGGGGGACGGATGATGCGTTCGACTCGTGAGCGGCGCGTGTGGCGCGAGGTGCTTGGTCTGAACCTATGGCTGTGGACCATCTGTGTCAGCTGGTGAAGCAAGGGTTGGTGAAGGTGACTTGAAGGTGACTTGAGGGTGAGGGCAGACGCAAAAAGCCCGTGCCGGAACCAAACCGGCACGGGCTGCCCGTGAAGGGAAGGGGGAGCGGGACCTCAGATCCCCAGATCCTTGATGATCTTCGCCACGTGCCCCGTCGCCCGCACGTTGTACAGGGCCCGTTCCACCTTGCCCTCCTCGTCCACGATCACCGTGGAGCGGATGACTCCCACGTACGTCTTGCCGTAGTTCATCTTTTCGCCGAAGGCGCCGTACGCCTCCAGGACCGTCTTGTCCGTGTCGCCGAGGAGGGTGACCTTCAGGTCCTCCTTCTCGCGGAACTTGGCGAGCTTCTCCGGCTTGTCGGGGGAGATGCCGATGACGTCGTAGCCCGCGCCGGCCAGCAGGTCGAGGTTGTCCGTGAAGTCGCAGGCCTGCTTGGTGCAGCCGGGGGTCAGGGCGGCCGGGTAGAAGTAGACGATGACCTTGCGGCCCTTGTGGTCGGCCAGCGACACCTCGTTGCCGTCGGCGTCGGGCAGGGTGAAGGCGGGGGCCACATCCCCGGGCTGGAGTCGCTCGCTCATCCGTCTGCTCTCCTCGTACGTCCTGTGCTGTGCGTTCACATGCGTCCTCGAAGGGCGCGGGACCGAGCCTAACCGGGGGTGCTGACATGGCGGTCCGGGGTGGAGCTGACAGACTGTCCGGAGCAGGGCAGTAGTGCATCAACGCAGCAGCGGACTTCGGAGGGCGTACGGTGGCGGACACCTCGGACAGCAGAACCCCGGTGCAGATCGAGGCGGACATCAGGCGCCGTCGCGAGACGCTGGCCGAGACGCTCGACGAGATCGGGGTGCGGGTGCACCCGAAGACGATCGTCGGCGATGCCAAGGCCAAGGTCGTCTCGCACATCGATCACACCCTTGGGCGTGCGTACGTCGGCGTCAACCGCGTCGTCGGCGACGTCAAGGGGCGGTTCGTCGACGCGGACGGGGCGCCCCGGATCGAGCGGATCGTGCCCGTAGCCCTTGTGGTCGTGGGGCTTGTCGGGGTGCTCGGTCTCGGGACCCGGCGGCGCAAGGGCTGACTTGGCAGGTAGGTTCGGAGTGTGAGCGCCAAAAGCAATGAGCAGAGCACCCATCACGACAAGCTGCCCATCCGGATGCTGCACGACCGTGTGCTCGTGCGGCAGGACACCAGCGAGGGCGAGCGGCGTTCCGGCGGCGGCATCCTGATTCCCGCCACCGCGGCCGTCGGGCGCCGGCTGGCCTGGGCGGAGGTCGTCGCGGTCGGGCAGAACGTACGGACGGTGGAGCCGGGCGACCGCGTCCTGTACGACCCGGAGGATCTCGCGGAAGTCGAGGTGCGGGGCGTCGCCTATGTGCTGATGCGCGAGCGGGATCTGCACGCCGTCGCCGCCGACCGCTTCGAGGGCTCCGAGGACTCGACCGGCCTCTACCTGTAGATCAGCCTGTAGATCAGCGGTAGCGCCGTACGTATGTGGGGCTGGTGACCATCGTCACCAGCCCTTTTTACCTGTCGTTTGCTAGCTTGGAATGACCCCGACGAGACGCGCCGTACCGGGCCCGACGCAAAGACGACGCACCCCGTTCCGTACGCCGTACGTCTCTCGGAGGTGGCCGTCATGGCCTGGGTACTGCTTGTCGTCGCCGGTTTGCTGGAGATCGGCTGGTCGGTCGGTATGAAGTACACCGACGGGTTCACCCGTCCGCTTCCCAGCCTTCTCACCGGCGTCGGCATCGTCGCCAGCATGTATCTGCTCTCCTGCGCCGCCAGGTCGCTGCCCATCGGTACCGCCTATGGCGTCTGGGTCGGGATCGGGGCGGCCGGGGCGGCGGTCGTCGGCATGGTGGTGCTGGGGGAGCCGGCCACCGCCGCCCGGATCTTCTTCGTCTGTCTGCTGCTCGTCGCCGTCGTCGGGCTCAAGGCGACCTCCGGTCACTGACCAGAGGCCGCCTTCGGTCCCGTCAGCCCCGCCGGTCCCGTCGATCCCGTCGATCCCGTCAGTCTCTTCTCGACGTGGTCAGCGCCCCCGTCGTCAGCCCCGCCGTCGTCCCTCCCGTGTTCCCGCCCGTGTCCGACGTGCCGCCGGTGTCGGTGGTCCCGCCGTCGGTCGTCGTGCCCCCGGTGTCCGTCGTACCGCCATCCGTCGTCGTGCCGCCCGTGTCCGTCGTACCCCCGGTCGTGGTGGTCCCGCCGGTGTCCGTCGTCCCGCCGGTCGTCGTCGTGCCGCCCGTGGTGGTGGTCCCGTCCGTCGTCGTGCCGCCGGTCGTCGGGGTGGCCCCGGTGGTCGCGCCGGTCGTCGCGCCCGGGGTCTCCCGGCCGCCGTCGGTGGTGCCGCCGTTGTCCTGGCCGGCGTCCGTGCCGGGGTCGGGCCGGGTGTCGGCGGGCGGGGCCTGCTGTTCCTCGGCGCCCTCCTGGAGCTGGAGGTCGAACTCCTTCGCCTTCTTGCCCTTCAGGGCGGCCTTGGTGAACTGGGCCCAGATCTCGGCGGGGGCGCCGCCGCCGTTGATGCGGTCGAGGCCCATCGCGCCGTAGAGGGACTTGTGCTTGCCGGTTACCGGGTCCTGGCCCATCACTGACACGACCGTCGCCAGGTCGGGGGTGTAGCCCGCGAACCAGGCGGCCGTGTCCTCCTCGGCCGTGCCGGTCTTGCCCGCCGCCGGGCGGCCGGCCTCCAGCGCGGCCGTCGCCGTACCGCTCTCCACCACGCTCTGCAGGATCGAGGTGGTCGTGTCGGCGGCCTCCCGCGACACCACCTGCTTCGTCTTCTGCTTCGGGAGGGTGACCGAACCGGCCTCGCCGTCCTTGGTGATCTTCTCGATGATCGTGTACGTGCCGTGCTTGCCGTGGTTCGCGAGCGTGGCGTACGCCTCCGCCATGTCGAGGACGCTGGCCGTCGACGTACCGAGCGCGATGGACGGGTACGGGTTCAGCTCGGGCGTGTCGGAGGGGAGGCCCAGGTCGATCGCCGTCTGCTTGACCTTCGCGGGGCCCACGTCCACCGCCAGCTGCGCGTACACCGAGTTGACGGACTTGTCCGTCGCCGTACGGACCGTGATGTTGCCGTACGAGACCTGGTCCTCGTTCTCGGGGGCGTACTCGTCGCCGCTCCAGCCCTGGACCGGGCGCTCGTTGGTGCCGTCGTAGTACGTGTTCGGGGTGATCGTCTGGCCGTCCTGCGTGACCGAGCCGTTCTCGACGGCGGAGGTGAACACGAACGGCTTGAAGGTGGAGCCGTCCTGGTAGTCACGGCGGGTCGCGTTGTTGACGTACTGCTTGGTGTAGTCGATGCCGCCGTACATCGCGAGGACCTTGCCGGTCGCCGGGTCGATGGCGACACCGCCCGCGCGGACGTAGTTGTCGACCTTGTTGTTCTTCTTGTCGAGCTTCTTCATCACCTGGTCGTTGACCGCCTTCACGAAGGCGTCCTGCTTGGGCTTCTGCAGGGTGGTCGTGATGCGGTAGCCGCCGGCCTGGAGCTCGTCCTCGGTGAGGATCTTGTTGTCGAAGAGGTAGTCGTCGACCGCCTTGACCAGATAGCCGCGCTGGCCGGACATGCCGGTCGAGACGATCGACTGCTTCGGCTCGGGGAAGGTGGTGGCCTTCCGCTCGGCCTCCGTCAGCCAGCCCTTCTTGACCATGCCGTCGAGGACGTAGTTCCAGCGCGCGAGCGCGGCCGGCCGGTTCTCGGGGTGGGCGATCACGTCGTACTCGCTCGGCGCGTTCAGCAGCGCGGCGAGGTAGGCGCCCTGGCCGGCCGTCAGGTCGATGGCGTCGATGCCGTAGTAGGCCTGGGCGGCGGCCTGGAGGCCGTACGAGTTGCGGCCGGCGTAGCTGGTGTTGAGGTAGCCCTCCAGGATCTCGTCCTTGGACTTCACCTGGTCCAGCTTGATCGAGATGAAGAACTCCTTCACCTTTCGGGTGACGGTCTGCTCCTGCGCGAGGTAGTAGTTCTTCACGTACTGCTGGGTGATCGTCGACCCGGACTGCTTGCCCTTGCCGGTCACCGTGTTCCAGGCGGCGCGCAGCATCGCCTTCGGGTCGACCGCCGACTCGGTGTAGAAGTCGCGGTCCTCGGCGGCCAGTACGGCGTGCTGGGCGTCCTTGGAGATCTGCGACAGCGGCACGTTCTCCCGGTTGACCTCGCCGTCGCGGGCGAGCTGGCTGCCGTCGGCGTAGAGGTAGACGTTGCTCTGCTTGGTGGCCGCCGCGTTCGCCGCCGGGATCTGCACCGCGTAGTAGCCGAACGCGAACAGGCCGACGACCAGCAGGATCCCCAGCACGAACGTGCCGAGCACGAACCGCCAGGTCGGGACCAGCCGACGCCAGCCGGTGCGCCGGGGCCGCTTGGGCTTCTTGACCTTCTCGGCCTTCCCGGCGTTCTCGGGCGTCCCGTCGTCCGCGACTTCGGGTTCTGTCGGTGTCCAGCCCTGCGTCGGCTGCTGCGGCTCTGGCTGGTCGCTCATGTCGTGCACGGACTCCTGTTTCGCGTCGTACGTTCCCGTACGACCTCTCACGCGTTCAAACGTCTCTTACGCCCCCTCTTGAAGACTGTCGCACCGCTCGATCAGTTCCCTGACCTCGGCACGCGTCTGCCCGAAAACGTGTGGCGGGCGGGTCGGGGCGCGGACTAGGCTCGTGCGTTTCGGTCCGAGTACGGGGGAGAGGGCTGGTGTCGTGGGTTCTGGGCGGTTGTACGCGGCCGTCGCGGCGGGGGGTTTCCGACGGTATGCCACCTATCGTGCGGCCACGCTCGCGGGGGTGTTCACCAACACCGTCTTCGGCGTGATCCTGGCCTATACCTACATCGCCCTGTGGGACGAGCGGCCGCACCTCGGCGGGTACGACCAGTCCCAGGCCCTGACCTTCGTGTGGCTGGGCCAGGCGCTGCTGATGACGATGTGCGTGATGGGTACGGGCTTCGAGGAGGAGCTGATCGAGCGTATCCGTACGGGTGACATCGCGATCGACCTCTACCGGCCCGCCGACCTCCAGCTGTGGTGGCTGGCCCAGGACATGGGACGGGCCCTGTTCCACCTCCTCGGCCGGGGTGTGGTCCCGGTCGCGTTCGGCGCGTGGGCCTTCGAGCTGACGTTCCCGTCGTCCGCGCTGACCTGGCTGGAGTTCCTGGTCGCGGTCTGCCTCGGCATGCTGGTCAGCTACTCGTTCCGGTTCCTGCTGGCGCTGGCCGCGTTCTGGCTCCTCGACGGCGCGGGCATCATCCAGATGGCATGGCTCGCGGGTGTCTTCTGCTCGGGCATGGTGCTTCCGCTGAACGTCATCCCGGGGCTGCTGGGCGAGGTGATCCGGGCCCTGCCGTGGGCGGCGCTGATCCAGGCGCCCGCCGACATCCTGCTGGGGGAGGCGGACGCGGTGAGCACGTACGCCTTCCAGGCGGGGTGGGCGGTGGCGCTGCTGGCGGCGGGACGGGTACTGCAGGCGGTGGCTACTCGGCGGGTGGTGGTTCAGGGTGGGTGACGGGGGTGTCGCCGGCGCGGTGAGGACCGGTGTGCGGGGCGACCGGTGGGCCGACGGCGACTGGGACGACGGGCCGCTGAGCCGTACCGCCCGGGTGCGCGACAGTGTCCGGGCGTACCGGATGATCGCCGCGATGTGGATCCGGTCCACGATGGCCTACCGGGCCTCCTTCGCGATGACCACGTTCGGCAACTTCGCGGCGACCGGCCTCGACTTCCTGACGATCGTGCTGATGTTCTCCCAGGTCGACAGTCTCGGCGGCTACTCGCTGCCCGAGATCGCGTTCCTGTACGGGCTGTCGTCGATCGCGTTCGGGATCGCCGACCTCGTCGTCGGGTCGATGGACCGGCTCGGGCGCCGGGTCCGCGACGGCACCCTGGACACGCTGCTCGTCCGGCCGGCGCCGTTGCTCGCGCAGGTCGCCGCGGACCGGTTCGCGCTGCGCCGCCTGGGCCGGATCACCCAGGGGCTGATGGTTTTCGGCTATGCCCTGCTCACCCTCGACGACGTCCACTGGACGACGCTCAAGGTGCTGCTTGTGCCGGTGATGATGATCAGCGGCGGGGCGATCTTCTGCGCGGTGTTCGTCGGGGGCGCGGCCTTCCAGTTCGTGGCGCGGGACGCCTCCGAGGTGCAGAACGCGTTCACGTACGGCGGCGCCACCCTGTTGCAGTACCCGCCGGGCCTCTTCGCGCAGGACCTGGTGCGCGGGGTGACGTTCGTCCTCCCGCTGGCCTTCGTCAACTGGCTGCCCGCGCTGTACGTGCTGGGCCGCCCCTACCCGCTCGATCTGCCGGAGTGGGTGGCGTTCCTGCCTCCGCTGGTGGCGGCGGGCTGCTGCGCGCTCGCGGGGCTGGCCTGGCGGGCGGGAGTTCGTTCGTACCGGAGCACGGGGAGCTAGGGCAGTGGAGTCCTTCGAGTCTTTCATCGAGCTGGCCGACGTCGAGAAGGTGTTCGACGTGCGCAAGAGGACCGGGTTCCTGCGGAGTGAACGGCGGGAGGTGCGGGCGGTCGACTCGATCTCGTTCCGGGTGGCGAGAGGGGAGATGGTCGGCTACATCGGCCCGAACGGCGCCGGAAAGTCCACGACCATCAAGATGCTGACGGGCATCCTCACCCCCAGCGCCGGCCGGCTGCGCGTGGCGGGCATCGACCCGTCCCGGGAACGCACCCGCCTCGCACGACGGATCGGTGTGGTGTTCGGACAGCGGACAACACTCTGGTGGGACCTCCCACTGATCGACTCGTACCGCCTGATGCACCGCATGTACAGGATTCCCGATGAGCGTTACAGGGAGAACCTCGCCCGCTGCGTCGAACTCCTCGAACTGGAAGACCTGTTGGACGTCCCCGTCCGCCAACTGTCCCTGGGACAACGGATGCGGGGCGACATCGCGGCGGCGCTGCTGCACGACCCCGAGGTGCTGTACCTCGACGAGCCGACGATCGGCCTGGACGTGATCTCGAAGGCGAGGGTCCGTGAATTCCTCCGCGACCTGAACACCGAACGAGGCACGACGGTCCTGCTGACGACGCACGACCTCCAGGACATCGAGCAGCTGTGCTCGCGGGTCATGGTCATCGACCACGGGCGGCTGATGTACGACGGCCCGCTGACCGGCCTGCACGAGGTGGGCGACAGCGAGCGGACCCTCGTCGTGGACCTGGAGCGCGAACTGCCGCCGATCGAGGTGCCGTCGGCGCGGGTCGTACGGGTGGAGGGCCCGCGCCAGTGGCTGGCGTTCCCGGCGTCGGAGTCGGCGGCTCCGCTGGTCGCGCGGATCGCGGCGGAGTATCCGCTGGTGGACCTGTCGGTACGGGAGCCGGACATCGAGGCGGTGATCGCGAAGATGTACGCCGACCGGGCGTCGGGCACTTTGGCATAGTGCCGGGGGCGGGACACCTCGTAGGCTGCTTGCATGACGGACGACCTTCCGGAGCTGCGCGCCTCCGACGCCGATCGTGAACGAGTCGCCGAGGTACTGAGGGACGCCCTCGCGGAGGGGCGGCTGGACATGGCGGAGTTCGAGGAGCGTCTCGATGCCACCTACCAGGCGCGTACGTACGGCGAGTTGACGCCGATCACGCGTGACCTGCCCGGCGGCCCCGCGGTGAGCATGGTCAAGCGGCCGGTGGGGGACGGGAGTTGGCCGGACCGGATCGTCGGGGGCGAGGGTTCTTCGCGGTGGGGTGTGGCGATCATGGGCGGGTTCCAGCGCAGGGGGCGCTGGACGATGCCCCGGCGGTTCAACACGTTCGTGTTCTGGGGCGGTGGGGAGATCGATCTGCGGGACGCGAACTTCGCGGACCGTGAGGTGGTCGTCAACTGCGCGGTGATCATGGGCGGCATGGGGGTGATCGTGCCGCCGGGCGTCGAGGTGGTGGTGCGGGGCGTCGGCATCATGGGGGGCTTCGACCACGGCCAGGAAGGTGTCCTGGGCGACCCCGGCGGCCCGCGCGTGATCATCCAGGGGTTCGCCTTCTGGGGCGGCGTGGGAGTGACCCGAAAGCTCCCGAAGGCGGAACGCCAACGCCTGAGGGAGGAACGCCGCCAGGAGAAACTGGAACGCCGGGAGGGCCGGGGCGAACTGGGTGACTCCGGCTCAGGGTCCCACCACGGCACGCACAACCTGCACAGGCGTGACGAGGACTGAGCCGGGAGCTGCTTGGGCAGGGGTGGGTCGCGCAACCCGGCGCTGAACGGGGTGCCGCTGCGCCCACCCGTGCCGCCCTTAGCGGCACGCATGCCCGCAGCTGGGCGGGTTTGACGGGCGCCGCCAAACGGCACGTATCCCCGCAGCTAGGCGGGTCGAGCGGGAGCCGCCGCGCGAGCTGGCGGCGCGGCCCGCCGCTGCGAACTCCGGCCGGCTGGGGCGCCCCTAGGGGCGCGGGGAACTGCGCGCCCAGCCCCCACCGGCCCGCACCCGGGCGGATCGGGACGGCCGGGCTTTTAGGGGCGCGGGGAACTGCGCGAGCAACCCCCACCGGCCCGCACCCGGACGACTAGGGAGGGACGGGCATTTAGGGGCGCGAGGAACTGCGCGACCAGCACCCACGCACCGCACCCGCACCCGAACCCGCCCCGCACCCTCCCTCACAGCTTCGCCGGTGCCGCCCCCTTCAAGTCCTCCAGGTCGAACACCTCGCCCATCCGCGCATAACCCCGGTCGCTCGGATGCAAGTGGTCCCCGGAGTCGTACTCCGGGCGGAAGCGGCGCGGGTCGTACGGGTCGCGGAGGGCCTTGTCGAAGTCGGCGTACTCGTCGAACACCCGCCCCGAGCGGATCTCCGCGTTCACGGACTGGCGCAGGGACTCCGTGGTCGCCGAGTAGCCGTGGAAGCCGCCGAACGGCATCAGCGTCGCGCCCACCACCTTCAGGCCCCGCCCATGCGCCTCGGCCACCAGTTCGCGCAGCCCCGCCACGATCGAGGACGCGCTCAGGGTCCTCGGGTCGCGGGCGCGCAGGATGTCGTTGACGCCCAGGTCGATGACGACGACCTTGACGTTCGTACGGCCGAGGACGTCCCGCCCGAACCGGTTCAGCCCGCTGGCGTTCGGCGCGGGCGTGCCGACACCCCCGTGCCGCAGGACCCGGTTCCCGCCGATGCCCTGGTTGACGACGCTGTAGCGGGGCACGTCCGCGCCCGACTCCGCCGCCGCGTGGAGGCGGTCGGCCAGGACGTCCGGCCACCGGCTGTTCGTGCCCACGCTGGACGTGCTGCCCGCGGTGAGCGAGTCGCCGAGGACGACGACCGTCCCGTTGGCCTGGTTGCTGAGGACGTCCACCGCGGTGACGTACCGCCAGGCCTCGATCTGTTCCGTGTACGCCGTGCTCGTCGGGTCCTCCGTGCGATCGCCCACCGCCGCGTACGAGATCTGCCGGGCGCGCGGGTGATAGGTGACCGGGCCGGACGGGACCGCCGAGTACGTCGTCACCAGGAGGTCCGTGTCGCGCGGGACGCTCACCCGTACAGCGTCCGAGACGATCTGCCGTCCGGCCGGGATCGTCACCGAGGGACTGCCACCGAAGGTCAGCCGGCGCATCGTCGCGGCGTCGGCCGCCGCGCTGTTCTCGGCGGCGGCGACGGCTATCGAGGCGTGCGCGATCGTCAGTGGTTGCTTGCCGTACAGGTTGGAGAGCGTGACGCGGGCACTCGTACCGCCCGCCGCCGTGTGCACGACGTTGCGCAGGGAGCGGCCGGCCAGGCCCTTCGCCTGGGTGCCCGGTTCGCCGTCGACCGGGGACGCGGCCCAGGTGCCGACCCAGGCGCCGGTGGACGCGGGGGCGACGGCGTTGCCCGAGTCGCCGCGGGCGCGGCTGACGGCCTTCGTGTGCCGGCTGCCGTCGTCGAGGGTCGCCCCGACGTAGATGGCGGCGGAAACGGCCACGACGAGCGTGACCATCGCGGCGAGCAGGCCATAACCGTGGCGCCTGGTCATGGGATGCGTGACTCCTCGTACGGCGGGGAGCGTGGGGCTCCGGTGGGCTGAGCCCATGATGCGGGATGGGCCTGTGCGAGCCCGCCCAATCCTGCGGTCGGACTCCTTCCGGATATACGCGGGGAACTCCTGTTCCGTTCCGGGAGTAGGTCAAGAAGGGACAATGTGTGAGGGATCACTGGGAAGGATCACTGAACGGTGGAGCGAGTGGAACGGACCAGAACTGAAACCGGGGACGGTGTGGACGGTAGGGGCGGTACGGGCGGCCGTACCGTCCCGGGGCGTGCCATGACCTCCTTCGGTTCCGCCGACGAGGAGCGCATGCGCGGCGTGCGCCGCATGAAGCTCACGGCGGTCGGGCTGCTGCTCCTCGTCGCCGTCGTGTACGTCCTCGCCAAGTGGGCCGGCGACCAGGGCGCCGGTGCCTGGACGGGCTATGTCGCCGCGGCGGCCGAGGCCGGCATGGTCGGCGCGCTGGCCGACTGGTTCGCGGTCACCGCCCTCTTCCGCCGCCCCCTAGGCCTGCCCATCCCGCACACCGCGATCATCCCCACCAAGAAGGACCAACTCGGCGTATCGCTCGGGGAGTTCGTCGGCGAGAACTTCCTCTCCCAGGATGTCGTACGGCAGCGGCTGCGGGCCGTAGGCATCGGCAGCCGCCTGGGCGCCTGGCTCGCCGAGCCGGAACACGCGGACCGCGTCACCGCCGAACTCTCGGCCGCCCTGCGGGGCGCGCTCACGGTCCTCCGCGACTCCGACGTCCAGGCGGTCGTCGGCGAGGCCATCACCCGGCGGGCCGACGCCCAGGAGATCGCGCCCGGCATAGGGAAGATGCTGGAGAAGGTCGTAGCGGACGGCGGCCACCGGAGAGTGGTCGACCTGATCTGCGTACGTGCCCACGACTGGCTCGTCCTGCACGAGGAGGAGGTCATGGGCGCCGTACAGGGCGGCGCGCCCGGCTGGACGCCCAAGTTCGTCGACAAGAAGGTCGGCGAGCGCGTCTACAAGGAGCTGCTCCGCTTCGTCACCGAGATGCGCGACGCGCCCGCGCACCCGGCGCGCGGCGCCCTCGACCGCTTCCTCAACGACTTCGCCTCCGACCTCCAGTCCGACACGGACACCCGCGCGCGCGTCGAGCGCCTGAAGACCGAGGTCCTCGGGCGCGGCGAGGTCCAGGACCTGATCGCGTCCGCCTGGACGGCCGTACGCTCGATGATCGTCTCGGCGGCCGAGGACGAGCGCAGCGAGCTGCGGCTGCGCGTACGGGCGTCGCTGCTGTCGCTGGGGTCCCGGATGTCGGTCGACTCCGGGCTGCAGAACAAGGTGGACGGCTGGGTCGAGGGCGCGGCGGTGTACGTCGTGACGACCTACCAGGGCGAGATCACCTCCTTGATCACGGACACGGTCGCGGGCTGGGACGCCGAGCACACGACGAAGAAGATCGAGGCGCACATCGGCCGCGACCTGCAGTTCATCCGGATCAACGGCACGGTGGTCGGCTCACTGGCCGGCCTGCTCATCTACACGCTCTCGCGGGCGGTAGGCGTGTGAGCGGGGGACAACTAGGTACGTGCACCTGAGTATCCGTACTCTGTCGGACCGCTCCCGAGCAGGGAACCCTCGTACGTATGACCGAGATGACTGGTACTGGCACTACCGGGAAGCTGCTCCGGCCGCTGGGGGCGCGTCCCTGGGCCGAGCGCTGGCTGACGCGCGCACTCGGCGTCGTCGTCGCGTCGGCGGCGTACGTCCTCTGCGTCCCCTGGGACCTGCGCAACCGCGTCGAGAGCGCGGGCTCGACCCAGGAGACGACCCCGGTGACGGGCGTCGGGGTGGTCGCCCTGGGCGTCGTACTCCTGCTCCTGGCCGCCTACTTCGGCTACCGCGACAGCCGAGGCTGGCCCCTGCTGTTGGTGGCGGTCCCCCCGGCGGCCCTCATGTACATCTCCCTGCGCACCCACCCCGGCCCACCCGACGGCTTCGCCAACGCCTGGCCCCTGACCTGGGCCTTCTTCACCCTGGTGATCGCGGCGGGCGTGCTGGTGGCAGCGGGAGTGGGCCGGGCGTTCAGGGTGGAGGAGGAGTCGATGGAGGGTCTGGTGTCGGCGGCCCGACAGTGAGTTCTCGACGGGGCCTGAGGTGATCCCCCAGGGGCGCGGGGAACTGCGCGACAAGCCACGACGAACCCGCAGGCGACGTACTACCGGCCCTACGCCCCTGTAGTGGACCCCGGGCGCACGATCATCAACACCGTCACCGTCGCCCACAGCAGGTTGAAGATGCCGGTGAACATACCGAGTCGAACGGTCACAGCCCGATCCGCCCCACCCTCGACAAGCGACTCCTGCCGAGGCAGCACCAGCACGACCAACACGATCGCCGCAGCCACCGTCAACACCATGGACACGATCAACCACGTATCCCCCATCACCCCCATACTGCTCGCCGTAGCGATCCCGAACACAGGCACGGCGATGCCGACCCCCGCGTACACCCGGCAGATCCGATGCAACAGCCGTACGGTCTCCAGCGCCCGCGGATCATCGGGCGCCGCGAGCGCCTTCCGCGCGCTGGGCGGAAACATGCTGGCCGCGACGGTGACGGGACCGACAGCGACGATCGCGGCAAGGACATGGACGGCGAGGAGAAACTTGGTCACGGGGTGACGCTAGGCGCGGGGGAGGGGCGCGCAGAAGTGGCGGTTGTGCCAGGGGTCAACGGATTCTCGCCAGAGCCGGCCTCTACGCTCTCCCCATGCACACCGTCGCCGTACTGGCCCTCGAAGGGGTCATCCCGTTCGACCTCTCCGCACCGATCGACGCCTTCGGCTGGGCGCGACTCCCGGACGGCCGGGAGGCGTACCGCGTACGGGTCTGTTCAGTCGCCGACGAGGTGAGCGCGGGGGCATTCACGGTCCGGGCCCCGTACGGGCTCGACGCGCTCGCGGACGCCGACACGATCATCCTGCCGGGCACCGCCGACCCGACCCTGCCGCTGCCGCCGGGCGTCGCGGAGGCGCTGTGCACGGCGGCGGCGAACGGGACACGGATCGCCTCGATCTGCGTCGGCGCGTTCCTCTTCGCGGCGACGGGCCTGCTGGACGGGCTGCGCGCGACCACACACTGGATCGCCGCAGCGGATCTCGCGGCCATGTACCCGAAGGTGACCGTCGACCCGAACGTCCTGTACGTCGACAACGGACAGTTCCTCACCTCGGCGGGCGCGGCGGCGGCCATGGACATGTGCCTGCACATGATCCGCAACGACCACGGCTCGGCGGTCGCCGCACAGGCGGCCCGGATGTGCGTGATGCCCCTCGAACGGGAGGGCGGCCAGGCCCAGTTCATCGTCCAGGCCCAGCCGCCGGCCCCGGCGGGCGCGACGATGGAACCGGTGCTGCGCTGGCTGGAGGAGCAGGCGGACCGGGACGACCTGACACTGGCCGACATCGCGGCCCAGGCCGGCATGAGCACCCGTACCCTGAACCGCCGCTTCCGCGAACAGACCGGCACGACACCCTTGCAGTGGCTGCACCGGGCACGCGTACGGCGGGCCCAGCACCTCCTGGAGACGACGACCCACCCGGTCGAACGCATCGCCACCCAAACGGGTTTCGGCTCCCCGACGGCCTTCCGAGACCGCTTCAAGAGGGTGGTGGGAACAAGCCCGCAGGCGTACAGAAGGACGTTCCAGGCAGCCCCGTAGGGGCTTGCCTTTAGGGGCGCGGGGAACTGCGCGACCAGCCACAACGGCGCCGCACCAGACCAACAACCCCTACCGCCGGTCAGCGACAACCCAGGACGCAAGCGCGACAGCCCCCGCAACCCCGAACACGGCCGGCCAAGCACCCACCTTCTTCGCCAAGGGGTGCGACCCCGCAAACGCACCGACGTACGCGACGGTCAACGCCCCCGCCGCAGCCACCCCCGCCTGCTCCCGCCACCGCTGAGCCGCGACGGTCCCGGCGACGGCCAGCACAGCCCCACCCAGCTGCCGGTTCCTGCTCCAGCGAGCGACACCGTACCCGCCGACAAGCCCGCCGGCGGCCACAAGCGCCGTAGGAACCTTCGTCGTCTTCGCCATGGTGGCCTGCCTCCCGCGCGGTCGGTCATGTCGTACGGGGCGAGGCTAACCGGTGATCCTGGGTGCCTCGTCCGGCGGGGTGGCGGCGGCCCGGCGGGCGCCCGGCTCGGCCTCGTGCCCGGCTCCGGTCACCTGGCTGATCCGGTGACGGGGCCGGTGGGCCGGCCGGGCTCGGGATGGCCGTCCTCGCGTCCGTCGGCCGCCGCCGCCTCTATCTCCGCGATGTGCTCGGTCGCCCAGCCGGCGAGGGCGAGCGCCGGTGGGATGAGGCTCTGGCCGGTGGGGGTCAGCGCGTACTCGACGCGAGGCGGGACCTCCGCGTACGTCGTCCGGGACACCAGGCCGTCGCGTTCCAGGTTCCGGAGGGTCAGCGTCAGCATCCGCTGCGAGATCCCGGGGATCTGGCGGTGCAGATCGGTGAAGCGCAGACGGCCCTGATCGAGGGTCGCCACGATCAGCAGCGTCCACTTGTTGCGGATCCGGTCGAGCACGGCGCGGAGCGTGCGCCCGCCGTCGCCGCGGATCAGACACGTGTGCCGGTGCTGCGACATGACGACAACTCCCTGTGCGTAGGGCACACATGTGTGCCTTTTGTAAGCCCTTCGACGCTCACCCATGATGAGGCAACCGAGGCGGCCCGCGCCCGGCAACCACCGTGCAAGGGAGCCACTTTGACCGTCGCCTACTGGGTCGTCGCCGCGCTGCTCGCGGTGTTCTACCTCTACGCCGGAGGCAAGAAGGTCCTGCAGAGCCAGGAGCGACTCCGGCCCATGATGGGGTGGGTCGACCGCGTCCCGATGCCGCTCGTCAGGGTCATCGGAACCCTGGAGGTTCTCGGCGCGGCCGGCCTGGTCCTGCCGCCGCTGACCGGGATCGCGCCCTGGCTCGCGGTCGCCGCGGCCATCGGCCTCGTCCTGATCCAGGTCGGCGGCATCGCGGTCCACGTCTCCCGTGGCGAGGCCCGGCTGATCGGCCTCAACATCGCCCTCCTGGTCGCCGCCGCCGGGGCTGCGGGCCTTGGCACCACGTGGCTCTGATCAGTCCGGCGGTACGACGGTGACGACCACGTTCCCGATCTTCTGGCCGGTCTCGACGTACCGGTACGCGTCGGCGATCCGCTCCAGCGGGTATCGCCGGTCGATGACGGGCCTGAACTCCCCGGCCGCCATCAGCTCCCGGAGGAACCGCACCATCTCCTGACCCTCCACGGGGAAGGGGAACACCACCTTCCGCCCCCGGAACAGCGGTGTGACGAGCGGCAGCAGCAGGTTCTGGCCCCAGGGGCCCAACTCCGAGGACGAATACACCCCGCCGGGCTTCAACAGCCGCCTGCACCGGCCGAACGTGCTCTTGCCGACGGCGTCGAGCACCGCGTCGTAGCGCTGCTCGTCCCGGGTGAAGTCCTGGGCGGTGCGGTCGACGACCCGGTCCGCGCCGAGCCCCCTCACCAGCTCCAGATGCGCCGTGTCGCACACCGCGGTCACGACGACCCCGCGCTGCTTCAGCAACTGCACCGCCGCCGAGCCGATACCGCCGGTCGCCCCGTACACGAGCACATCGCCCCCGGCCCCGACGCCCGCCTTCCTGACGAACGCCAGCGCGTAGTGCGCGCCCTCGGTACCGGGAGCGGCCTCCTCGAAACTCATGCCGGCGGGGATGGTCGCCACGGACCCGTCGTGCGGCACCGCCAGATACTCGGCGTGGGCGCCGAACGCGCCCTCGTTGTACCCGAACACGCGGTCCCCGACGGCGAAGGACTCGACGCCGCCCCCGACCTCCTCCACCACCCCCGCGTACTCCGTGCCGAGCACGGTGACCCGCGGCCGGGTGAGCCCCGTGAGCGCGCGCATGAAGAAGGGCCGGGCGGCGCGATAGGCGCAGTCGGTCCGGTTGACGGTCGTGGCGTGCACCCTCACGAGAAGGTCCTGCTCACCGACCGACGGCTTGTCCGTCTCGACGATCCGGACCACGTCCGGGGGACCGTACCGACTGCGTACCGCTGCCTTCATGGGCGCACTGTAGCGACGGGGTGCTGTGTTCCACCCCTCCGCGACGCCAGTACTCTGCGCGGATGACCGATCAACTGCCTTGTACTCCAGGCACGTTGGTGCTGCGCACCGACTTCTCCAGCGACGCCGCGTGGGAGGCACTGGGGCGGGCCCTCGCCACACCGAGCGAGGACGGCTTCCTGCCGTACGTCGAACTCGTCACCGACCACCGGTTCGCCGGACTGACGACGGAGGAGGCGCTCGCCGCGCTCCCGGCCGCCTACGAGCACCCCATCCTCGTCCTGGCGGACGCACCGGCCCTGGCCTCGCGGGAGTTCCCCCTTCTCGTCGTGGATCTGCGGCAGGAGTACGGGCGTTGCCTCCGGGTCGTGGCGAGCGAGCTGTGGGGCATCGAGAACAACCTGTCGATCGCGAACATGGACTTCTGGGAGTTCGCGGCGGCCGTGGATGCGGACGGAGTACACCGGGGCTTCTGACCACCTGACCACCCGACCCGCCGGCCCGGTGCTCGGTTACTGTGCGCGAATGTCAAACACGCGCACGTACGGCGGCTACCGGACCGGCGGCCTGTGGGTCGCGGCCGGGATCTCGTTCGGCGCGGTGGTCGTCGGCTCGGCGCTGGCGCTGTTCGGCATGCTGGAGTTCGACGAGCAGTGCGCGCAGGGGTTGGTGACGGGCCCGGGCAAGCTGGGGGACATCCGGTACCGGGCCTTTCCCCCGGCCACCATCTGCGAGTTCGAGCACGGGGACGTGACGTCCATCGGGGGAGGGTTCGTCCTCGGCGGGCTGCTCTGGATCGGCATGCTGATCCTGGTCGTGTGTCTGTTCGCCGCCCTGATCGCGGAGTGGTTCGAGCCGGAGCTGGGCGGCCCGTTCGTGGAGCCGGTCTCCAGGGCCGCGAAGCTGCGGCGCACGGGCGTGGCGTTCTTCGTGACCGCCTCCGCGTTCCTGATGTTCTACGCACTCGCCGGTTGGCAACTGCTCGCGGGCCCGTCGTCGGCCTGCGCGGCTGGCGCGGACTGGGGAACCAACCCGCCGACGACCCTGGAGTACAGCTTCCTGCCACCGCAGGCGACCTGCCGGTTCACCAGCGGTATGACGCGGCAGCTGAACCCGGACTGGGTAGCCTCCCTGGCAACGGAGTTGGCCGTGCCGGCGCTGATCGCCGGGGTCGGGTTCGGGCTCGCGTGGTGGCGTCGGCGGGCAGAGAGGCTGGCAGAGGAGCGGGCAGAGGAGGGGGCAATTCATCAGCGGGACGCGGTCATTTCGTAGTGCGCCAGCGGCATAGTCGCTACGCTCCACGCGGGGGAACACAGGTGCGGAGTGGGGGCGTTGATGGTGTCCTGGAGGCCGGTGTTGCTGCGCTCCGGCGCCTTAATGGCCACCGGCCTGTTACTGGCCGGCTGTTCAGGTTCGGGAGGGGGCAAGGCCGCCGGGGCCAAGGGCTCGACCACCGGCGCGGGCACCCGCTCCAGCCCGACTTCGAGCTCCGGCCAAAGCGCCGCCGCCGCGAACCCGAGTGCCACCCCCAGCCCCACAGCTTTCGCCTTCGACCCCGACCCCGCCCGCCTGCCGAAGACCCGCGCACAGGCCGTACGCCTGGCCCGCGCCGTCACGGCGGAGCCCGTCAAATGGGGTCCCGGCTTCGTGAAGCGCGACCCGTACGAGACCGACCCCGGCCACTGGCCCGTGCTCGACGCGAACTGCGTCTGGCAGCGTGACTCGCTGCCCCCGACGGTGCTCGCCTCACTCACCCGCCACAGCGAACTGCCCGCAGAGGACGGCAAGGGCCCGATCCGGGTCTCCGCCGTCGTCACCGTGCACCGGACCGTGACGGACGCCGGCTGGGAGATGGCCGAGACCCTCGAAGAGGCACTGCGCTGCCCCGACCAGCAGCTCCGCCAGGGCGAGCGGATCACCGGACTGCTCTCCCAGGGCGCGGCGTTCGGCCTGATGGGCAACCTCACCTCCGAGGACACGCTCTCGGAGGGCGGCCAGTACTACAGCGACGAACTCGGCGGCCCCCACTACTACTACTGGACCCAGAGCCGACTGGGCCAGGTCACCGTCGCCGTCGCCGGCCGGGGCGCCAAGGGCAGGACCGAGGCAGAGGTCAGTACGGCCATGAGCCAGGCGATAACCCAGATGCTGACCGATGTCGAGACCGAACTGGGGGCGGGCGAATGAGCGAGCGTCTGCTTCCCACCGACCCCTCCTCGATCGGCGGCCACCGGCTCCTCGCCCGCCTCGGCGCGGGCGGCATGGGCGTGGTCTACCTCGGCCGTACGGAGGCCGGGTCACTGTCCGCCGTCAAGGTCATCCAGGCCGAGTACGCCGACGAGCCGGACTTCCGCGCCCGCTTCCGCCGCGAGGTCGACGCGGCCCGCCGGGTGACCAGCCCCTGGGCGGTCCCGGTCACCGGCGCCGACCCGGACGCGGCGGAGCCCTGGCTGGCCACCGCCTTCGTGCCCGGACCCTCGCTCGGGGAGGCGGTCGTACGGCATGGTCCGCTGCCCGCCCGGAGCGTGCGGATCCTGGGCCGGATGCTCGCCATGGCGCTCCGCGAGGTGCACGCGGCCGGGCTCGTCCACCGTGACGTCAAGCCCGCCAACGTCCTGCTCGCCGTGGACGGTCCGCGCCTGATCGACTTCGGCATCGCCCGCGTGACCGACGAGACCGCGATCACCTCCGCCGACATGGTCGTCGGCACGCCCGGCTTCCTCTCCCCCGAGCAGGCCGAGGCACGCGGCGCGGAGGTGGGCCCGCCGAGCGACGTCTTCTCGCTGGGCTGTCTGCTCGCGTACGCGGCGACCGGCCGCCCGCCCTTCGGCACCGGCACGGTGGACGCCCTGCTCTACCGCACGGTCCATGACGAACCTGACCTGGCCGGCATCGGGTCCGACGACGACACGGACGGCGGCGAACTGCTGACGCTGCTGCACATGTGCCTCGCGAAGGACCCCGAGGACCGTCCGACGGCCGAGCAGATCTGCACGGTGCTGCTGGTCGAGGACGCCGTCCCCGACGGCGGCCGGACCGACTGGCTGCCCGACGACGTCGTACGGGGAATCGCGGACCGCTCGGCCGAGATGCTGGCGCTTCCCGACATCGAGCCGACCGTCGCCGAGGCGGCATCGGACGCGGAGCCGGCGTCGCCCGGCCGGCGCCGGCTGCTCCTGGCCTCCGGCGCGGCACTGCTCCTGGCGGCGGGCGGGACCGCGGCCTGGGCCGCCCTCCGCGACGAGGACACCCCGTCCGCACCGGCGGCCCGCCGCTGGGCCATCGGGGTGCAGGCGGATCTCAGCGGCGCGCAGAAGGCGTCGGGCCGGGCGCAGGAGCAGGGCGCGCGGCTGGCGGTCGAGCAGTTCAACGCCCGTAAGAACAAGCCCTTCGAACTCACCCTGAAGACGGTCGACGACGGCGGCAGCGCGGGGCGGGCACCGGCCGCCGCCAAGACGCTGATCCAGGACGCCGACGTACTCGCCGTGCTCGGCCCGACCACCGACGAGGCCGCCACCGCGGTCCTCGGCGCGTACGACGAGGCCCTGCTGCCGCTGCTGTCGGTCTCGGCCGGCGGGCTGCTCCTGTCGACGGCGCAGTACCGGTCCTTCGTGCACTGCCGGCCCAGCGACTCGGCGCTCGCCCTCCCGATCGGCATCTACCTCATGGGGCAGAAGGAGACAGCGCGCCCCGGTGTGCTCCAGGACCGGACCGCACAGACGTACGCCCAGGAGACCGCCTCGATCAGCGTCATCATGCTGCGCCGGCTGGGCCGGCCCGCCTACCCCCGGGTGGTCCCGGCGGGGACGGAGGACCTGGCGCCCGTGGTCGCCGACATGCTGCGGGCCGGGATCGGCTCCTTCATCTACGCCGGCTACGCACAGGGCGCGGCCCAGGTGGCCCGGGAGCTGGCGAACGCCGGCTTCGACAAGCCACGGATCGCCTCGCAGGCCGTGATCGACCAGGAGTTCCTCGACCTGGCCGGAGACGCGGCCGAGGGATGGCTGATGACGTCCTCCTTCATCGACCCCACCGCCGTACCGGCAGCGGCATCCTTCACCACCGCCTTCCGCAAGCGGTACGGGGCCGCACCCGGCCACTACGCCGCCGAGGCGTACGACACGGTGAACCTGGTCATCCAGGAGCTGCTGAAGGCCACGAAGAGCACGAAGAGCACGGGGAGTACGAAGACCACGAAGGCCGAACAGCCGCCGAACCGCCAGGAGTTGGTGAGCCTGCTGCGCAAGGGCCATTACAAGGGCATCACGAAGGAGTTCTCCTTCGAACCGGACGACGGCACGTTCGCCGGGTGGGGCATCTTCCTCCACCAGGTCGAGAACGGCCGCTTCCGCTTCCTCGGCGACGCGCCCTCCGAGGTGTAGCACCGGTGGGCGGGACGCACCCGGACGGCCACGCGGGGGACGACGCGGACGGCCGCGCGGCAGGCCGGGTGGGGGACGGCGCGGCAGGGCGCGCGGAAGGCGGTGCCGAAGGTCGGGTGGGGGACGGCGCGGCAGGCCACGCGGAAGATCGCGCGGTGGGCGGTGCGGAAGGCCGAGCGGGTGGCGCTGCGGCAGGCCGTGTGGATGGACGTACGGCGGAAGACGGCGCGGAAGGCCGGGCAGGAGGTGCTGCGGCAGGCCGTGTGGAAGGACGTACGGCCGAAGACGGCGGCGAAGGCCGCGTGGGAGTGCAGGCGCTCAAGCCGGGTGATCCGCCCTTCGTCGGCGGCCACCGGCTGTTGGGCCGGCTCGGCGCGGGCGGTATGGGCGTGGTCTACCTGGCCCGTTCGACGGGCGGGGCGCTGGTCGCGCTGAAGGTGATCCGCGCCGAGTACGCGGCCGACCCCGGCTTCCGGACCCGGTTCCGGCGTGAGGCGGAGGCGGCGGGCGGGCTCACCGGACGGTGGGTGGTCCCGGTCACGGCGGCGGAACCGGAGGCCCACGAACCGTGGCTGGCGACCGCCTTCGTACCGGGCCCGTCGCTGGCCGAGGCCGTCGAGCTGTACGGGCCCCTGCCGGACCGCACGGTACGCGCTCTGGGCGCCCGGCTGGCCGAGGCGCTCACCGAGGTGCACGCGGCGGGCCTGGTGCACCGGGACGTGAAACCGCACAACGTCCTCCTCGCCCTGGACGGCCCCCGGCTGATCGACTTCGGCATAGCCCGCTCCAACACGGCCACCGCGCTGACCGCGACCGACGTGGTGATCGGCTCGCCCGGCTACCTCTCGCCCGAGCAGGCGCAGGCGCGGGCCGGTGACATGGGCCCGCCGAGCGACATCTTCTCGCTGGGCTGCGTCCTGGCGTACGCGGCGACCGGCCGCCGCCCGTTCGGCACCGGCACCCCGGCCGCCGTCATCTTCCGTACGGTCCACGAGGAACCGGACCTGGAGAGGGTGCCCCGGTCCCTGGTCCCGCTCCTGACGGCCTGCCTCGCCAAGAACCCGCGGGCCAGACCCACGGCACGGGAGGTACGGGACACCCTGACCGACGCGACAGAGGCGGAGGCCGGGGTCGGAGGAGACTGGCTGCCGCCCTCGCTGCCCCGCCTGATCGCCCGCCGCTCGGCCGCCGTCCTGGCCCTCCCCGACCCCGTGCCGCCCACCCTCGTACAGTCGTCGGACCGGCCCTCCCCCTCCCGGCGCCGACTGCTGACCCTGGGCTCGGCCGCCGCGGTGACCCTGACCGGCGGCGGCCTCGCGGCCTGGGCCGCCTCTAGGCCGACGGGCGGCGGGAGCGGGACAACGGGCTCACAACCACTGCCGGTGTACGTCATCGGAGTGCACGCGGACCTGTCGGGACCGGACGGGACGATCGGCCGGGCACAGGAGCGGGGCGTACGGCTGGCGATGGAGGACTTCAACTCCCGTTCCAGCTCCGGCAGTTCCGGTTCCTCCGGTGGCCGCGCCTTCAAGCTGGCCCTGAAGGTCCTGGACGACGCGGGGGAGGCGAAGCGGTCTGCGGAGGTCGCCGCGAAGTTCATCGCGGACGACGACGTGTACGCCGTCATCGGCCCGACCGGCAACACCTCGACCGAGGCATCCGTCACCCGCTACGACAAGGCCCTGCTGCCCCTGGTGACCGTCTCCGCAGGCCTGGACCCGTACGCCAGCACTCGCGCGTTCTTCCAGCTCAGACCGGACGAGAACGCACTCTCAACGCCCTTCATCTACTACCTCACCCACAACGAGAAGAGCACGAGAACCGCCCTGATAGACGACAGGGCGGCAAGCCGAACCAGCTGGCAGATCGTCAAGACCCTGACCACGTACCCGCCCGCCGCCGCGACGACCACCACCCATGTCGTCCCCGCGGACAGCGAGGACTTCGACCCGGTCGCCGCCGCCGTGCTCGCCGCCGGGGCGGACGCGGTGGTCTACGGCGGCACCTCCCCGCACCGGGCCGCCCTGTGCGCCCGCGCGTTGACACAGGCCGGATTCAAGGGCACGCGCATGGCCCCGGAGCCGGTCCTTCAGTCCGCGTTCCTCAAGGAGGCGGGCACCGCGGCCGAGGGCTGGCTGATCAGCGCGACCTACGTAGACCCGGCCGAACTCCCTGCCGCCACCCGCTTCGTGACGGCGTACCGGAAACGCTTCGGGGTGCGCACCGTAGACCGCTTCGCGGTGGAAGCGTACGACGCCCTGCTCTTCGTCGCTCAGGGCCTGGGCGGACTCGGCGCTGTCGAGGTCGAGCGGGGAGCGATGGTACGGAGACTCCGCGCGTCCAGCTACAAGGGCCTCGCCAAGACCATCGCATTCGATACGGCGACCGAACAGTTCCACCTGGTCAACGGCCTCTTCCTGCACCGGGTGGAGAACGGCGCGCCGCGCTTTCTGGGGCGGTACGACCAGCTCGGGAAGACGTGAGCGATGAGTGACTCCCGCGCTCAGAGCACGAGTTCTGTCTGCCCTGTCACCGTGGAGACGGGGCCCAGGCCGTGGCGGACGTACCACTCGGTGGAGAGCAGCAGTTCCCGTTCGGCGACGGAGAGCCCGGCGATCAGCCCAGGGGCGGCTCCCCGCGCCACCTCGCTACGGTGGGCCAGCACGGCGGCGACCTTCTGCTCCAGCCACGGACTGACGTCGACGGTCGCGGTGACCGCCTCGTCCGGCACGGTGAGCATGGCCTTGCCGGCGGGGGCCAGATGCCCGCCCCACACGGCTGTGGCCGAGTGAGGATGCGTGGCCAGGTACAGAGCGCCCGCCTGCCAGGGCGCACCGGCGCCCGGATAGAGCCGCTCAAGTCCGGCCGCGTGGACGGCGAGCAGGGTCACGCGGTGCGTGTGCACATGATCCTCGTGCCCGGTCAGCCCACCGTACGCATCATGGGTGACCATGATCTCCGGCCGGAACTCCCGAATGTGCGCGACCAGTCGCCCCACCGCTTCATCGAGCGGCGCATCAAGGAGACGTGGCTCGCCCGGGGCGGACTCCGGGACCCGGGAGTCGGCGTAGCCGAGCATCCGGGGCGCGCCGGCACCGAGGACGCGGAGGGCTTCGGCGAGTTCGGCGGCGCGGTGGGTGGCCGCGCCCCAGGTGGCGGTGACAACTGCGGTGCGAGCACCGGAGGTTGCGTGCCGGGCGAGGGTGCCGCCGGCGGAGAGGGACTCGTCGTCGGGGTGGGCGAAGACGGCGAGGAGGGTGGGGGCGGGCATGGGGGGCCTTCCGGGTGGGGCCGGGCGTACGGATCATAGGCCGGTGCGTGCTGTGCACGGCTGCGCACGATCGACTTCGACGAGATGAACGAGATGTACGAGATGAAACGAGACGACCGAGACGAGGGTGAGTGTCGCCATGGCGGAACCTGATCCGGTGGACCTGATCCACTTGAAGGACGCGGACGGAACCAGCTGCGTCGTGCGCGTCACCGGACGCTCCGAGCCGGGCGTACTGACCGGCCACGACATTCTGTACGCCGAGGTGCTGGTATCCGCGAGCGACGTCGACGCCAGGCTGGATGTGTACCTCTTCCAAGAGGACCTCGACGACTGGCAACAAGCCCTGTCCGACCTCGCCCCAGGCCGACAGGCCACTCTCGGAGGGGACCGAGGCCTGAGCCTCACCCTCCACATGAACGAGGACGGCCGCCTACGGATCGCGCTCGAAGACCCGGACCGCCTCACTACGTTGCTCGGCATCCGCCCGGAAGGCGACTGGGCCAATGAGCACCAGGAGCGCCTGGAACAGGTGAGGAAGACCTGGCCCAGCGAGGTCATCGAGACGGCACCGATGACGTACGAGTGGAGCCCGAACCGCAGGCGCTGAGTCCTGTTGCCGGGTCTGCTTGCTGCCATGCTCCCCCGGACCACATCAACGGGGGGTAGTTGTGCAGCCGGGTCCGGTTCCGGTTCACTCACACGTCGATTTCCACCTAGTCCGCAACAGCAGCGGCGAACCGAAGACGCGAATGCGCCTCCGCCGCCCCGACCATGGCCCCGAGACCGTCAAGGTCGTCTGCCCCACCTGCCGGGAAAACGGTCGCTATTGCGGCTCGGCCTCTCCGGCAGTCCTGGACGAGGTTCGTATGGCGACACTTCTTCTGGAGCACGGCATCGTCCCGACCGCTTGTGGGGCGGGCGGTGTCACGCGCCGGGGCATTGAGTCGATCTCCGGCCCCTTGGCTGCTCTCGGCCTCGGCCGAGGGGTTCGGGGTGGTACGGGTTCTGGAGCGGGATGGGTTGTCTTCCGGTCTCTTGGCCTTTGGTCAGTCAGCAGCTGGAGGTGGCGGCTTCCTGACCGGGGCTTCGGGAGCGCCGGTGGCCAGGACATATGGCGGCCATGTTCCGCAGGACGTGCGAGGCAGAGGTGGGGCCCGGATTCCTCATCGGAGATGTCGTACGTCAACTCGACGAGCGTGCCGAGACTTGTCTCGATGAGCACCGGGACACGTGCCGAGGCCGGGCGGGTACGGCTCGTTGGAGAAGGCGGATCAGGAACTCCCCTGCGGACTGTGCGGCGTTGTCAGCATCTGCATGGAACTCATGGAGTTCTTCGACGTGAAGTACTGGGAAGGCGGGACGAGCGGTGTGAACACCGCGTGAGTTGTCGTCAGTGCGCCGACCAGGGAGACATGTGGGGTTCATGGCGGCGGGCTCGGACATCCTCGCTCGATCCTTGAAATGACGGCACCAGGCCTGGGTAAGACGCCTGGGTGGGGCGCGCGTTTACCGCACGCGCGTGCTTCCTGTGTGACGTTGCGCACCAGACCTGCGGGAACTGGCACCTAGCACCAGACGTACCGTCAGACGTCACCCCAGCTAGAAGGGTTGGGGAGGTCGTGATCAGTACCTGAGTGCCTTGTGGGGGCGGCCGCCATGGCACGCGGTGCCCGACTTCCTCGTATGGGGCGGAGGTTGACGAGAACACGGGTTCTGCGGCCTCGGGTATGGTTCCGGCAATCTGTCACCTCAGAGGTTCACGCACAGTCGTGTCTCCCCGGGGAGTCCACGAAAGGTTGTGGGCCCTCTGCGGGGACCTGTGAAACTCGCAGGCCCCACGAAATGGGGTGATAGATCCCGATGGCACCGCAAGATCCGCCAGAGGGGCACTGTCGTTGCTGCAGCAGGCGGGACCGGTCGCACCGGATCGTCCGCTGGCTCGGGCCGGTCTACATGATCTACAAGATCGTGCGGGATCACTGGCCCGTGTAACGCGGGAAGCCCCGACCTAACGGTCGGGGCCGCGCTGCAGACGGCGTGCTGAGGAAGGCCTCACCCCGAGCTTGGCCGGCGACCGGGTGGGGCCTTCCGTATGTCCGAATGCGGTTACTGCCGCGTACGCAAGTGAATGGGGCAATGTGTGACGCCCATCACATTCGCCCGCGGCGGTGTCCCTATCTTGCCTGCTGTGAAGGCAGTTGTGCGACAGCAAGCCGAATATTGATCCGATCGGTTCGAGTCTTGGATTCCGGTAACACCCCAGGTCGGAACTAGTTTTCCGGTTGGTCAGTGATGCACTTCACATCAGAAAGGGTGAGGCACTGCACATTCGACCGGGTCTGTATGGGGCGATTTGCCGGGAGTTCGCCTGGCGAAAACCTCCGGAACTAGCTGATCCGATTGTGGGTTGGGCACCATACCGCCAAGGTCTGACAACGGACCCTCCTGGAGGGTCGTGTCTTCTGATACGTCGCCTGCGCCGATGGCAGGGAGTCCCTGGCGTGCAGGGCATCCGTCAGTGAACAGGGCTTCCCTGCTGCTCGGTCGAGACCTGACGCATCGCGGAATGTCGTTCGGCAGGTTGGCCAAGTTGGGCGGCCCAGAGCCCGGACGAGTATCAAAAGCTCGCGATCGCGCCTACTGCATACGGCGTGTGTCAGCTAGAAAGTCGGCCCATGCCGTCATGGATACCGTGAGGTGCTGGTGCTCGCGCTGCTTGGAGTCTCGTATCAGCACTCTGGATGGGGCGAAGGCGGCCTCTACGCACTCGGTCGTGTTGCCGCCGCTGTACGACGACTTGAACCAAATGGGTTCGGGGACTGAGTGAGGGCCGACGGGCATCTACAGCTCCTTGCGGGCACGATGGATCACGGCGGAGGAGGCCTCCATGTCCAACGCTTGTGCGCGGAGGTACTCGAACGCAAGTCTGTATCGGTCGAGTTCCTCGTCTTTCTCCAGGAAGAGGGAGCCCGTATGGAAGTCGACGTACACGACGTCGAGAGCCGGTTCGGCGCCGCCGATGATCACGAAGCTGCCCAGGGCTGCGGAGTGGGCTCCCTTGGAGAAAGGCAGTATCTGAAGTGTGACGTGAGGGGACTCGTTCGCTTCGAGCAGACGGTCGAGCTGCTCCTTCATGGTCTCCGGTGATCCGACGACTCGGCGGATCACGGACTCGTCCAGGATCGCCCACAAGCGTGGGGGCTTCGGACGCTTGAGGATCGCCTGCCGCTTCATGCGGATGTCCACGAGCCGTTCGATCTCTGTCGGCTCCAGGGGTACCTCGTTGGCCTTCTGGAGAGCCGTGCTGTAGGCGCGAGTCTGGAGGAGGCCTGGCACGTAGACGCACGAGAAGTGGTCCTCCCGTACGGCCTCGTCCTCAAGGGTGAGCAGCAGGTTCATGCTCTCTGGGATGGAGTCGGCGAAGGAACTCCACCAGCCCTGCTGCTTGGCGTCTTTGGCGAGGTCGACAACTGCCTTTCGCTCGGGCTCAGTTGCCCCGTACTCCCGGCACAGTGCATCGACCACGATCCACTTGACCGGTCCGGCTTGAGTTTCGTACCGGCTCACCGTCGCCTTGGACACACCCACGAGCTGCCCGGCCTCCTCAAGGGTGAGGCCCTTGCGGGCGCGCAACTTGCGCATCATCGCGCCGAGTTGGCGGCGTCGTGTCGTGGTGCGTGCTGACATGAGGCTCCTTTGAACTGGCCCGAGCGCCGGCCCGGAGACCTGCTCAGGCTAGGCAATGTGAAAGCCGGTTCACTACCAGATTCACTCGATGGGTTCTAGTGAGAAGTTACACAGTGAGAGTTCTCTGTGTCATGCTCGCTCACAGACCGCTACGCAGTGCAGTCGTACGGATACGGCAGGCGCAGCATGTGCGTGGCTTGGGAGGGAGGAGTCTCCATGCTCGGATGCGAAGTCACCGAACCTCGACCCCGCTGTGTTCTGCCTTTTGAGGCAGCGCCGGCGGAAGTCCGCCTGCTTCGGAGAGCCGCTGTGGCTCAGCTCGGTCAGTGGGGGATGCCCGTCGCTGCCGACGAAGTGGCTTTGCTCGTCACGGAGTTGGCCACGAACGTCATCAAGCACGTTGGCGAGGGCGTGGCGGCGACGTTGATCCTTGAATGGCGGAGTGAGCGGCTGCGCGTAGAAGTCCACGACAAGAGCCGGGCCGTCCCGTTGCTCAAGGCTGAAGGCTGCCATGAGGAGTGCGGTCGTGGCCTGCACCTACTTGGAGGTCTAGCCGCGGACTGGGGGACGGTGCTGATGGCCGCAGGTAAAGCCGTCTGGTGCGAGATCCTGCTCGACCGAGACGGTTCATGTCGGCGCATCGAACGGGCCGTTGAGGTTCTGGAGGGCTATCAAGGCGTCAGCGGCGGGACCGTCCTGCGGGGCGCAAAGAAGTCGGCGGGCCTGGAGACATCCGCTGTTGAGCTGATCGCTGACCTGCTGCACTGGACCGCCGCTCGCGGCCAGGACCCGGACGACATCCTCGATCGTGCGCAGATGCACTACGAGGCTGAAGCGGACGCAGCCTAGTGCGGTCCGGGCTCGCCGGACTTCCGTATCTCGTCCCGCAGGTCGTCCGGTGTACGCCAGGATTCTCCGGGACGGCTCCTGTGGCACATGCGGTGGCAGTTGGCGCACAGGCACGCGAGATCGTTGAGCTTGGTCTCCCGGGTTCCGGAGATGTGGAGGGGGGTGACGTGGTGCACTTCGATGTAACCGTCGCCGAGGCTGCCGTAGGCAAGGCCGAAGTCGAAGTCGCAGACCTCGCACCGAAGGGGCTGCCCACGCCGGCGAACCTGCTGGATCTTCAGCTTGCGGAGCTTGGGGTCGCGCTCGCGGGCGAGAGCCTTCCGGACGAGAAGTCGTCCCTCGACGGCGATGGCTCCGTCGTCGCCGATCTCGTCGGGATGCTCGGGGAGAAGCTGGAGTTCCCCGGAGCCGATGCCGTCCTCGATTGCCTGAGCGGCTTGAAGCATTTCCCCCTCGCGCTCCGTGAACGCTTTGATCATCAGGCGGGTTGGCTCCCCGCCACGGGTGCGCTTGCCCTCGTAGAGGTCATGGTTCGTCGCGAAGTCCGTGGTCTTGCGGCTCACGCTGTCCGGAGACCGGAAGCCGGGAATGGCATGAGCTTCTGGGCCGTGAAGCGGCAGCGAACGGAGCAGCTCGGACAGCTCCTGTACCTCCCGGTCGTCGGTCCGCAGCTCACGCCAGCCGTTCTTCACGACGAGCGCTCCGGCCAGCACCAGTTCATCCTCAGTCCACGCAGGGCTCCGCATGAGCAATATCGTATGAGTGTTCGGCGCTACGGAGGGTGCGTTCAGCGAACCGCGGGGCGTGTTGCACACTGTGTCTGGTCTCGTTGTCAGTGGGGTCTGTCACCCTCAGTGATGGTGGATTGCAATATGTGTCTGCCGCTGCACGACTGTAAGGAGGGGGCATGACCCGCACGAACGCACTCAAGTACACCTCGGTGGAGATCTGCGCCGGGGCTGGAGGCCAAGCCGTCGGTCTGCATAACGCCGGCTTCAAGCATGCCGCCTTGATTGAGATCGACAAGGACGCCTGCCAGACGCTCAGGGATAACACGGAGAAACACTCCGAGTGGGCTGGCTGCAAGGTCATCCAAGCTGACCTGAGGGAGTTCGACCCTTCCACTCTGGGGCTTGAGTCTGGGGAGCTTGATCTTCTGGCCGGAGGAGTGCCCTGCCCGCCCTTCTCGGCAGCGGGCAAGCAGTTGGGGCGCGACGATGAGCGCGATCTCTTCCCGACCATGCTTGATCTCGTCGATCACCTTGAGCCCAAGGCTGTGATGATCGAGAACGTGCGTGGGCTGCTTGATCCGAAGTTCGCCGAGTACCGGCAGGACATCATCAAGCGTCTGGAGTCGATGGGGTACGAGGAGTGCTACTGGGACATCCTGGAGGCCAAGAACTACGGCGTCCCGCAGCTGAGGCCTCGGGCCATCCTCGTTGCGATGAAGCCGCAGTACGCCAAGTACTTCGAGCACTCGAAGCCGCAGGCAAGCGGACTTGTCACCGTGGGCCAGGCGCTGCACGACTCGATGAGGGAGCGGTACGACGCCGTTGCCGGTGACTCTCGGGCTGACGACAAGTTCAAGAACTGGTACGAGAAGGCGCTGGAGGGCGTGGCCCCCACAGTCGTCGGCGGCTCAAAGAAGCATGGTGGAGCCGATCTCGGCCCGACGAGGGCCAAGCGGGCATGGGCTGATCTTGGTGTGTGTGGTCTTGGTGTCGCGAATGAGCCCCATGAGATGAAGGATGCCGAGCGCGATCTGTTCGCTCCGGCAGGCCCGAAGCTCACCGTGACCCAGGCTGCACTCATCCAGGGATTCCCGGTGGACTGGAAGTTCTCCGGCCGTAAGACGGCGGCGTACCGCCAGGTGGGGAACGCGTTCCCCCCTCCGGTCGCCAAGGCTGTCGGAGAGCAGATTTACGCGGCGTTTGAAGCCGCAGCGAAGGCGCGGTAGCGCTCAACGATGTGCCTCACGGCTTCGCCTTCCTGAGGCGGCTCACTGTGGCTGCGATCTTCACGGCGCAGTCTTCGGCTGGATCGTGCTCCCAGAACCGGAGCACGGTCCAGCCTGCTTCCTTGAGTTGCTCGTCCGTATCGCGGTCGCGAGCCATGTTCCTGGCGACCTTGTCTGACCAGTAGCCGGGATTGGTCTTTGGTGAAACGTAATGCTCTGGGCAGCCATGCCAATAGCAGCCGTCGATGAACACGGCCAGCTTCGCAGGGCGGAAGACGATGTCTGCAGTCCGGCGAAGCCCAGGCAGGGGCTTCGCTGCGACTCGGTATCTCAAGCCTTCGGCGTGCAGGAGGCTGCGCACCAGTCGTTCCGGTTTGGTGTCTCGGCTGCGGATTGCCTGCATGTTCCGGCGACGGGCTGCGGAGGAGGCCCAGGATCCTGCCGGAGGCTCCCAGGCAAGATCGGGCGCGTCCTTGCCCTCTGTGTCTTTCTTGCCTGCGCTCACAGGATGTCTCCGCTCTCGCGAAGGTCGAAGACAAGAGCATCAAGACCATTCAGCGTCAGCGTCTCAGCTCTGGCGACCCCCTCCTTGCGGAGTGACTCCAAGTCTGGCCAGCGTTCCTGAGGCGAAGCGCCTGCCGGTAGCTCGTTCACCGCCATCCAAGAGCCAACCCACCCCGGGCACAGGTGGTAAGTGCGGTCTTCGACGCTCTCTCGCGCAACCTTGGGCGCTCGTGGGAATTCGGCCGTTGCCAGGGCGTAGGGGATATCGGGGCGATAGCGGGTGAGGGGCACCATCTGTGCTGCCTCAGTACCTCGGTCAGACCGCCAGGACCACTTCGATGACAGGGCTGCGACGAGCCGGTCCCCGTCGTCGATGATGAGGATGTCGCTCTTCCGACCGCTCACATCCCTTCGCATGTGGAGGCCTCGAATGTGAGTGAGCGGGACTTCGTGGCGGACCTTCCAGCCGTCAGGGAGGCTGCGCTGGAGAAAGTAGATGAGGAAGTCGCGGAAGAGGGTTCCTCGCGTGCCGGGTTTCAGGTCAACAGGTCTTTCAAGTTTAATTCCCCTGGAATCAATGACCTGTGCCCATAGAGCCAGAACTGCAATCTCGGCTGAAGTGCGTCGGCTGAAGCGTTGGCCTTTCGCGGAGTCTTCTACGCCATCGTCCACACGGAAAGTCCTCACCGGAGGCGACCAGGTGATGGGTCCAGGTGTGTGGGGAGTTGCGTCGAGTGCCGTGCCGATAGCGTCGTACGCCGTGTGGCCTGAAGCTGTCAGCCAGGCTGGATTCCAGCCGATTCCCAGACGTACGGCTGCATCCTCGATCGTCTCGGCCTTGTCGAGGTAGATATTTGCAGCGTGAGCAAGTTTTGAGTCGCTCCAGCAAAGACCGAAGATTACTGCACTGATGGCCTCAGCATCTTTGAGATGCTTATCGACGAGGGCCTCTTGCTCAGGTTTGAGTGACATGAGTTGAGTTCCAGGAAAGTAGCGGGTAGGGCTGGGCTGGCGGTCTAGGAAAGGGCTGTGTGAGACGGTAGCTGTGGCCCTGCCTCCAGAGGGTCGTGCTCTTCGGCGACTGCCCAGCTCTGGCCGTCGAGAACTACCTGCGGGGCAGTCTCATGACGTGCATCAGCGCGTACTACACGCACACTCACGAACTCTCCTTCGCCTGGCGGCAAGAGCCCGAGCTTCTTGGCAACAGCCCGATGGCTGTCGTAGTCACCCATGATGATGATTCCCTCGGGCCTCAGCGCTGAGCGGGAGCCTCCATTGCCGCGGACCCGCTTCATGTAGTCCTTCTGCTGAGCAACTGTGCGTACTACGTTCCGCCCGATTCTGCGCTTCTGTACACGTCTGAAGAGTTCGTTGAGGCGCTGTTGCCCGGAGCTGGATGCGAAAACCGCTTCTCGGTCGAGTGGGTTCATGTGCAGAAGAACGTTCTCTGGCAGAAGCGCATCGCGCCAAAGCCAGAGAATTTTATCGCGGTGCTCTGCTTTGATGGTGAGCTTGAGGTCTCGGTTGTTGCCCCCATTGAGCCACTCGCGGCGTATGCGCAGGAGCCCAGCGCTCCAAGAGGTTTTGTAATCGTCTGCCCATACCAGAAGGCAAATATGCCCCATTGCCTCGGGTGGAATCATCCAGCTCCCGAACTGCTGTGAATACTTGCAGTCCACGTCGATTCCGGCAATTTGGTAGTCCATGGTGATGCCGTCATCGAAGTTGAATTCTCGCTGGAGATTGATCTCGACCAACGTTCCGGCGTGCGTCTTCTCTGTCTTGAACAGCGTTTTCCAGTCGTAGCGCCCGGTGACCTCACCATTGAGCAGTTGGTCTATGGTGTCGCGAAGGACGGTGGCGAAACGTTGGCCGTCTGGGTCATGGTCCAGAGCTCTGATGTGGTCGTAGACCTTGATGAGCTCGGGGTCAGCTTGCGCGAGTTCATTTCGAGCGATTTGGGTAGCGGCTTGAATGTCATCCTCGAATGGAAGCAACTTCCGTCCCTGTCCGATGAATTGAGGCGGGTGCAAAGCTGAGCCCTGCCCGACCGCGGCCATGTCAGCGAGTCTAGGCCCCGTGGCAGTCTCCGTGCCCCTGATCCGGTTCACACCAATAGGCCACCTCCGGCTGAGGCGTTCAAGCCACCACCTCGTTCGCGCCGCCGAGGTCTTCGTCTCCTGCAGCAGCAGTGCTCCCTCTCCTGGTAGGGCTTCCTTCCGACCCATCATGGGGTGCCTCCGGCACTGGCCTGCTTGCTAGCGTCCGGCCCATGAGCCGTCAGTGCCCCTGTCCGCGCAGTTGATCTGCGGGCTGAACCGGTGGACGCCGTGCTCGACCGTGTGGCCAGGTCTCTTGACGTGCGCCTCGACAGGAACTCGGTGGTACGCAAGCGACGTTCGGTCGGTGCGCGGACGCAGCGGAAAGCCTGGGTACGCATTCGAGCGGCGCCACGACTTCGAGAGCCGGGACGGCAAGTTGATGACGCTGTTCGTCTGCGCGAAGATGCTCGGCCCCTACACTCACCTCGAAGATTCCCGTCTGGAGCCCGCTCGCAGGACGGCGGAGCGCCTTGTCACGGACTTCAGACAGGTTGAGGGCGGGTACTGCGTCACCGGGGCAAGTCGTTGAGGGGGACGATCCAACGGTCAGAACAACGGCCGAGGGCTACTTCGACGGTGAGATCTCGCCGCCGATCCCCGTCTCATTCCCGTCGGAGTCGCGAAACACCCACTTGCACACGCTGCCGTGCTGCTCCACCTCCACCGGCTCCAGACCTCGCTCAGCGATCCGTGCGACCTCGGAACCGGGTTCGTCCATCCAGATCATGTTCACCGCCCCGCCCGCCCGGTCTGCGTCTTCGACGATGTACACGTACCGGTCCTCGGCCAACTGCCACACCGCTTCGATGTCGTTGGGGTAGAAGGTCGGCTCCGCACCGAGCAACTGCTTGTACCACTCCAGAGCGCTCTTGAAGTTGCGCACTGCAATCCCCGCAAAAATCCCTACAGGCACGACCGACTCCCACTCTCTCAAGATCAACCTTGGGCGGACGGCTGCTTTCGCCAGAAGAGCAGACTGCATCAGAAGGCAAGACTCATCGGACGTCGCCCGGGCCGCAGATCTGTGGGACAGCCCGGAACGAGAAGCCGAGAAGCCGTGCCTCATCCAACCGAGGCGTTTGACAACGACCCCAGTCGTTTCTCCTTCTTTGCCAGTGAACCTAGTCGTCCGAGGGCGAGCGGCCGGAGGCACTGGGTGGCTGTACCGGCTGGGGTGGATCTTGCGGAGGCGTACGTTGAGTCGTCGTACGGACGCTTCACGCGAGCGACGACGGCGTCCGCCGTTCGACTGCGTGACGGTCAGATTCGAGGACGTGGCACCGGTACGGACGATTCGCTGTTCGAGTGGTGAACTCCTGCTGAGTTGATACTGATCAGCGGGTGGGGAACGAAGCCAGAGCAAGATCCCACTCGTCAGCTGCGCGAAGCAGAGCAGCTATATCCACCTGGGCCTCGATGAAGTACTGGTAGATGTCTGCTGCATTCTCACCCTGCTGCCATGGGGGTGCCGCCTCCATGGACAGGTGCACACGAATCACCGCACCTTCCTCGCTTCGATCGACGAGGCTGAAGGCCAGGACCGGCTCGACGAACCACGTGTCCGGGGACAACGAGCCGTCGGCATCAGGTCCGGTCACCGCAACCGTCCCCACCGCCACCGCGCGCAGCCAGGCGGACACCTGGCGGGCTTCATCGATCAGCAGACAAGGATCAGTGAAAGCCCAGATGCCCTCCGGAGTTATCACCGAGCCACCGATGACCAGCCAGTTGTCATCGTATGAGTCGCCGCGGACCGCGGAGAACTGGTACCGCAACGGGCAAAGCTCGACACTGCTGGCCTGATCACCCAAGAGCATTGCCAAAGGGTGTCACGAGCCTTCTCGACGTTGCACAGGCCCTCGCAACACGTCAGCACAACCCCATGGCCGAGCTGGGCAAGACGGGCCGTTTGACATCCAACTCAGTCGCTCCAGGTCAGGGCGCCGCTCTGGATTCACTTCCTTGTCGAAGGACAGCGCCGGCTCAGTTGGTCTGGGAGGGCACGTTCTGTCCCGGCTCCGAGGAACTGGCCCCCGTCTCAAGTGAACTGGTCCAATTCGCTGGCGGTCTCAGGTGGCCTGGCTCGCCAACCTGTGTGACGGGGTGCGGGCGTACCACTGTGGCTCTCAGCCGTGCACGGATGAAGTCGCCTGTCGCCAGGCCGCTTCGCCCTCTCACTCGATGACTCGACCTGCCCGAAGGCGGACAGCACCGCCGGGAACCGACACTGCGGTACGGCCTGGACGAAGGCCCCGGCCGCCGCTGTGGCGGGCCGGGGCCTTGGAGCAGCACGTCTCTTCAGTAACCGATCGTGAAGCGTCGCTGCACGAACTGCGGCAGCTCCGCCTCGTCGATCAAGGCGACCGCCGCATCCTCCGCCGAGATGCGGCTGCGCCCCTCCGCGTCGCGGACCGCCTGGTCGCCGCCGATGCGGAAGCGGCCGGTGCGCTCGCCGGGGGCGATCTCCATGGCGGGGCTGAAGTAGGTCCACAGCCGGTTCGAGGTGCGCAGGACGTCGAAGCCGTCACGGGCGCCACGCGCCGCCGCCGCGTAGGCGCGGGGCAGGCCGAGCTGGTCGAGGATCTCGTGCATGCGTTCGTCCGAGTCGGCGAGCGCCAGCCCGGGCTCGACCTCCAGGCTGCCCGCGCCGCCGATCACGATCAGCCGGATCCGCGGGTGGCTCTCCAGCGCCTCCGTCAGTGCGTACGCCACGGTGGAGTGGGTCGTGGGGTCGGCGATCGAGCGCCGGACGGTGTCCTCGAAGTCCTTGGCGGCGTTGCCGGGCTGGTAGGCGCTGATGAGCACGTCGAGGCTGGGCAGCACGGCCTCGATGCTCGCCGCGTCCAGGACATCGACGCTCGCCCAGGTGATGTTCTCCCGCTTCTCGTCGGCCCGTGGCCGCGACGCGTCGCGGCTGAACGCCCTGACGTGATGCCCCCGTTCCAGGGCCTCGGCAACGACCCGGCTGCCGATGGTCCCCGTGGCTCCGACGACTCCGATGTGCATGGTTCTCCCCCAACTCGCATGCGGCACGAGGGCGCGGTCAACCGGATCGGTTGCGCCCGTGCAGTGACTATACGCCGTGAAGTTTCTATACGGCCATCAATTCGGGTAACGCTGTAGAGTGCTCGGGTGGCAGGTTCGGCGAGCAGGGCGGGAAGCACGGGGCGGCGCGAGCGGCTGCGGGCCGAGACGACGGCCGAAATCAAGGACGTGGCACTGGAGCTGATGGCCTCGGGCGGGCCCGAAGCCATCACCCTGCGGGCCATCGCCCGCGAGATGGGCATGACGGCCAACGCCATCTACGGCTACTTCGCCACCCGCGACGATCTCGTCACCGTGCTCATCGGAGACGTGTACACCGAGCTGGCCGACGCCGTGGACACCGCGTGGGAGAGCGCCTCCGCCGAGAGTCCGGCCGCCCGGATCCAGGGCTGGGCCAGCGCCTTCCGGAACTGGGCCCTGGCCAACCCCGAGGGCTTCCGGCTCGTCTACGGCGACCCCGTTCCCGGCTACGACACCCCCCACGGAGGCGCCGCCCCGGAGGCCGCCCACCGGGTCTGCGCCGGGCTCACCGCGCTCGCGTCAGCCGCCTGGCCGTACGCCGAACACCTCCATGAGGGCAGCGAGTTCGAGTGGTCCGACTTCGACGCCGGGCTCGTCGACAAGGTCCGCGCGGACTTCCCCGGCCTGCCGCCCGCCGCCGTCGCGCTCGCCCTGCGCATCTGGGGGCGCCTGCACGGCCTGGTGTCACTGGAGGTCTACGGCCATCTGCGCACCCAGACGACCAACCCGGACAAGCTCTTCCGGGAGGAAGTGACCCAGCTCGTACGGTCGTTGGACATCCCGCTGCGCAGCTGAAGCCCCCTTGGGTACAGCACGGCGGGCTGTGCCCGGCCCGGCGGTGAACAGGGCTTCAACATCGCCCGGATCGCCGCTGTCCTGCTCGGCTGGGACCACGTGCCCGGGGTGACCGTCAACTGCTTCTGCACCTCTTCACTGCAGGCGATCCGTATCGCCGCGCAAGCCGTGCGCTGCGGGGACGCCGACGTCGTTGTCGCGGCCGGAGTCGAGTCGCAGTCCCGTCTCGCCCACGGCAGTTCCGACACCTGGCCCGGCACCGAGAACCCCGCCTTCCACACCGCCGGACAACGCACGATCCGGCGCTCACAGGCCGACGCGGGCCCCTGGAACGACCCCCGCGAACAGGGCGGGCACCCCGACCCGTACATCCCGGTGGGACTGGCCGCCGAGAACACCGCCGACCTGTACGGCATCACCCGCACGACATGGACGCCTACGCCGCACGCTCCCACCGGCTCACCCAGCAAGCCCTCGACCAGGGCTTCCACTTCGGCGACATCGTCCAGGTCAAGACCCCGGACGGCACCACCGCCACCGCCAACGACTGCCCGCGCACCGGGGTCACCCGGCAGAGCCTCGCCGCCCTGCCGCCACGGTTCCGCCCCGACGGCAGGGTCACCGCGGGCAACAGCGCCCCGCTGTCCGACGGAGCAGCGGCGGTCGTCGTCATGTCCGAGAGCTACGCCCGCGCCCACGGCCACACCCCGCTCGCCCGCATCCTCGCCACCGCCGTCAGCGCGGGCACCCCCGAGACCGAGGGCCCGGTCCCGTCGCCGCGACCCGCGCCGTCCTGACCAGGGCCGGCCTGTCCCTGGCAGACGTCAGCACCGTCGCCGGCAACGAACCCTTCGCCGCCCAGATCCTGGCCTACTGCACCGAACTCGGCCTGGACCCCGAGCGCGTGAACCCGCACGGCGGCTCGATCGCCCTGGGCGAGCCCTACGGCGCGGCCGGAGCCCGGCTGACCACAACCGCCCTCGCCACCCTGCGCCACGACGACCTCGGCACCGCCCTGATCAGCGTCGTCGCCGCGGGCGGCCAGGGCATGGCCCTCCTCCTGGAATGCACCTCATAGGGGGCACCAGCCCCCGTAACAGTGAGGGCCCTCTCAGGAACCTAGCGCGGGGAAACCGAACCGTCGTACACGTTCTTCGGCGTAACGATCCCGGTGACCGCCCGGGCGAGGAGCGTGGACGGTTCCTGGCCCTCGCTGAGGGAGTCCGTGTTGATCATGATGACCAGGGTGGCCTTCTTCGAGGGCAGATAGACGGTCACCGTCTCGTAGCCCGGGATGGAGCCGTTGTGGCCGATCCAGCCGCCGGTCTCGAAGATGCCGAGGCCGTAGCTGAGGCCGGGGAGTCCGGTCGGCAGCGTCTTGAGGCGCTGTGCCTGGGTCTGGGGGCTGAGGAGTTTCCCCGTGGCGACGATTTCCGCCCAGCGGCGCAGGTCATGCAGGTCGGAGATCATCGCCCCGGCCGCCCAGGCCCAGCTGGGGTTCCAGTCCGTGGCGTCGGCGACCGTGCCGCTCAGGGTCTGGTTCGTGTAGCCGCGGGGGTGCGGCTCGGGGAACTCGGCTCCCTGCGGGAACAGCGTGTGGCCCAGGTGGGAGGGCCGTAGCACCCGCTTGTCGATGACGTCGGCGAGGCGCTGGCCACTGACCTTCTCGATCACCAGGCCGAGCAGGACGAGGTTGGTGTTGGAGTACTCGAACTCCTTCCCCGGCGCGAAGGTGTTCTTGTGCTTGAAGCCGTACGCGAGTACTTCCCGAGGCGTGAAGGAGCGCTGCGGGTCGCTCAGCAGGTCCTGGACGAAGTCCGGATCGGAGGTGTACGGGAACAGGCCGCTGCGCATCTCCGCGAGGTGGCGCAGGGTGATCCGGCTGCCGTTCGGTACGCCGTGGACGTAACGGGAGATCGGGTCGTCCAGCCTGATCCGGTGGTCGTCGACGAGTTCGAGCAGCGCGGTGACCGTGAAGGTCTTGGTCTCGCTGCCGATCCGTACGAAGCCGTCGGTGGTCATCGGCCGGCGGGTGGCGGTGTCGGCGACACCGGTCGCGCGGACGTAGCTTCCCTTGCCGGGCATCCACACACCGACGACGACACCGGGGATGCCGGCCTGCCGGCGGACATCCTCGATCGCCTTGTCCAGCCGGGCGGTCACCTTGGGGCCGAGGCCGCCCGGCGGACAGTCATGACGGTCGTTCCGGACGTGCAGGTCGACCCTTGCGGCCTGGACGGCCGCGGCGGGAGCCGTTGCCATCGGGCCCAGAGCACATGCCACGAACAGCGTTGCGGCGAGCATCCGGCGGTGAGGGGTACGTCGTCGCATCGGAGGGTGCCTCTTCCAGTCACGGGCAGTCACGGGCAGTCACGGCCTCGGACGGCAAGGTCACCATCGGCGACTCGTCGCAAAGGCCCCCTTCCGATCGCGTACCGGCGAGTCCACTCGTTCGGAGCCGCACCCTCAGGGAGAGGAAACCCTCAGGTCGCGAAGCCGCCCCGTGTTGTCGAACGACCCGAAGCCCACCCTCCCCGAGGCGAGCGTCGTGTCCACGGCCGTCATCAGTGGGCGCTTCGAGCCGTCGACGTAGACCGCGATCTCGCCCGTGCCCGCGCAGCGCACCACCCGCACCTTGTGCCAGGCGGTGTCAGTGATGGCCGGCGGGGCGCCCGTCGTGCCGTTCCACTGGTCGTCGATGCGTAGGCGGTCGGCGTCGTTGACCACGAAGATGCCGTTGTGCGGGTAGATCGTGTTGTCCTGGGACAGGTGGACGTAGGAGAACCTCGTGTCCGACTGGTAGTCGAAGACGACGATCACGTCCCTGTTGGTCGTCTCGACCGGGGTGTCTATGCGGACTTCCGCGTCGATTCGTACGTCGCCGTACGCCGCCGGGCCCGCCGTCAGTACCGCGTACTCGTACGGGCGGCGCGGGCCCGGGCGCTGGACCCCGGCCTCCGCGAGAACGGCCTCGCGGCCCGGGAAGCGCCACTTGGACGGGGTGACGGGAGCCCAGTTCCGGCCGTCCATGACGTGGGTGAGCCGGGAGCCGGTGGTGTCGCAGGACGCGAACTTGCGTGTGCCGGTGATCTTCCAGATCTTGCCGTTGGCCTTCGACAACAAATACAGCTCGCCGGCGGCGTCCCGGCCGAAGTGCAGGTCCACCCGGGGGTCCTGGGCCAGGTCCCGCATCGTGACGCGCTTGCCGCTCGCGTCGTACAGCATCAGGTCGTACAGCTGCGCCAGTTGCCCGCTGCCGCGCCGCATGTCCTTGGTGTCGGCGAAGAGCAGACGTCCGTCGACGATGTCCCCGAAGATGTATTTGCCGCGTAGTTCTGGCAAGTCGCTGCCTCGGTAGACGAAGCCGCCCACCACTGCCCGGCCGACGTCGGACGTGCAGTTCCAGTCGGCGGGCGGGTCGTGGTCGTAGGCGACGACGGGGTAGACGTAGCCGTACTTCTCGTCGTCCTCGGGGAGCGGGAGGATCTGGTCGCAGGGGTCGGTGGCCGTCTTGTCGAAGACGAACGGGCCCTCGCGTTCGCTCCAGCCGAAGTTGTCGCCCGCGCGCACCTCGTAGACCGACTCGACGGCGTGCTGGCCGATGTTGGCGACGTACATACGGTGGCTGCCCGCCGGGTCCCAGCTGAAGCGGTGCGGGTCGCGCAGGCCGTACGCGTAGATCTCGCCGAGTGCGCCGGGTACGCCCGCGTACGGGTTGTCCGGCGGGATTCCGTACTTGCCGTTGGCGCTGTTCGTGCCTCGCGGGTCTATGCGCAGGATCTTGCCGTGGGGGAGGGAGAGGGTCTGCGGCTCGGTGTTTCTTACGCCCTGGCCGCCATCGCCGACTGCTAGGTAGAGCAGTCCGCGGTCGGGGTCGTGGGGTCCGGCCGTCGGGTTGAAGTCGATCTGCTGGATGCCGTGGATCGTGCCCACGAAGCCGATGCGGAGGATTTCGCGGCGGGTGCCGCTGAAGGTGTCCGCCGAGGGGTCGGTGGCGGTCCACTCGGTGACGATGCCGTGGTAGACGGTGGACGCCTGCTGTCGGTAGTCGGGTACGGCGGTGGTGGCGGAGGCCAGTTCGGTGTGCACGGTGTAGAAGCGGCCGTTGCGGCGGAAGTCGGGGTCGAAGGTGACGAAACCGAAGCCCTGGCCGAGGCCTCGGCTGGCGAAGAACGCGGGCGAGAAGGTGGCGGCGATGTCCAGGTAGAGGTGGGGGCTGCTGCCGTCCCGGACCAAGTACAGCTTGCCGTTGAGGTCGGGTACTGCCTTTCGGCCCGAGCGGTCGGGGAGTTCGCTGAGGTAGTTGATGCGGGCCTGCCGCATCAGCCGGGGGTCGGTGACCGGGCCGGGCGGCGGATCGGTCTTCGGGAAGGAGGCGTACTCCTCCACGGTCAGCCCGATGCCGGAGGCGGCGGGGCGTTCGGGGATGGGGTCGGTGAGGGGGGCGGCAGCCGCCGCGAGCGCTCTGCCGGGGAGTGCGACCAGGGCCGACAGCAGCAGGGCCAGGGCGATCAGAAGGATCAGAGGGGAGTGGGCTCGGGGTCTGGTGCCGGGAGATGCGGCCATGGGAATGGCACTCCTTTTGTCTGTCTGCATGGGTCGTCAGTGGGCGGCCATCAGGCGGTACTGGGCCCGTATTCGGTCGCCGCCCACCGCGCTGTCCAGGAACATCAGGCTGTCCATGCGGCAGTCGCAGGGATTGCGTTCGACGGTGTTCTGCGGGAAGCTGCCGCCGATCTTGATGCCCCGGGGGTCGGTCGGTGAGGCGCGGTGCGGGCCCGGGCCCGCGAGGTCCCAGGGGTCGCCGGGGACGGTGTAGGAGCCGTCCAGCTGCCGGCCGTCGCGGTACAGCGCCATCGCTCCCGTGCCGAAGTCGAAGGTGGCGGCCAGGAAGACCCACTCGCCGACCGGCAGCAGGGTCCGCCAGTCCTGCGAGGCGGCGAAGGTCTGCGAAGCCGACCCGTCCACGCGCCGGCCGAGGGCTACGAGCCGCAGTTCGCCGTTCACCTCGATGATCTCCAGCAGGCCCCGCACAGCATGGCCGTCGGAGTCCCCCGACAGCACCCCGGCCAGGCCCACGGCGCCGTAACGGTCGTCCGGGGCTGCCGTGTTGCTGTTGAGAGCCGGGTTCGGGCCGGTCATCTTGAACCAGCCCATCACCGTCATCCCCTCAACCCCGTTGAACGCTCGGAGAGTTGGCACGCCGGACGGCCCGTACACCCCCGCCTTCCAGTCGTCGTTGCCCTTCGCGTCCGGGGTGACCTGCCGCACCTGGATCGAGGTCCGGCTGCCCCGGTGCGCACCGTCGTACGTGCGCATCCGGGCCCCGCCACCGACCAGGTCGATGTCGGTACGGGAGAAGCCCAGGTCCCGTTCGCGCGCCGGGTTGCCGCGGACCGGGTGCTCGAAGTCGTAGTACGCCGCCAAGTGGGGGCGTAGGGAGGGGAGTACGGGGCCTGCCCCCGCCCCCACCCCCTTCCCTGTTCCTGAGGGTGCCGCTGCTGTGGTGGCCAGGGCGGTCAGCAGTGCGGCGACTGCTGCTGCCACGAGCGTGTTCCGTCTGCTGCGCATGAACGGTCTCCTTGGAGTCGTCGGACTCATCGGCGTGCGGGCCGACCGCCCAGATACAGCTCGCCGAGCTGCGGGTCGGCCAGCAACTCCCGTGCCGGGCCCGCGATATGGACCCGGCCGAGGTCGAGGACACAGCCGGTGTCGGCGGCTTCCAGGGCGCGCCGCGCGTTCTGTTCGACCAGCAGGACGGCGGTCCCCGCGTCCCGCATCCGGACGATCTGCTCGAAGACCACCCCGGTCGCCTTCGGATCGAGCCCCATCGACGGCTCGTCGAGGAGCACGACCCGGGGTTCGACCATCAGGGAACGCGCGAACTCCACCTGCTTCTGCTGTCCGCCTGAGAGCAGCCCGGCCAGGCTCGTCCACCGCTCGGCAACGACCGGGAACAACTCCCGTACGAAGTCGGCCCGTTCGGCGATGAGGGCCTTGTCGCGCAGGGTGTAGCCGCCGAGGAGGACGTTCTCGGCGACTGTCATCTCCCTGAACACGCTGTGGCCTTGGAGGACATGGGCGACTCCGGCCGCCAGCATCCGCTGCGGGCCGCGGCCGGTGACGTCCTCGCCGTCTACGAGGATCCGGCCCGAGCGAGGGGTGAGGAGACCGCTGGCCACCTTCAACACGGTGGACTTTCCTGCCCCGTTGGGCCCGACCAGACAGACGATCGCCCCGGCCGGTACGCGGACCGTGAGTCCGCGCAGGACCAGTGCCGCCCGGCCGTATCCGGCGCGGATGTCGTCGAGTTCGAGAAGGAAGGGAGGGTCGGTGGCGAACCCCGAGCCCGGGTCGGTGTGAGAGTCAGACGCCAAGGTATGCCCCGAGCACTCGTTCGTCGGACTGGATCAGCGAGGGCGGGCCCTGTGCGATCGGCCGGCCGCGGTCGAACACGACGACGTGGTCACTGAGGCTCATGACCATGTCCATGTTGTGCTCGACGATCAGGAACGTCCGGCCCTCGGCGTTGAGTTCGCGCACCAGGTCGCCGATGCGGTCGATGAGCGCCGGGTTGACCCCGCCCGCCGGCTCGTCCAGCAGGATCAGCTCCGGCTCGCTCGTCAGTACGCCCGCCAGCTCCAGCAACTTCTGCTGCCCCCAGGAGAGTTGGCGGGCCTCGGCCTGCTCCAGGTGCTCGATGCCCATCCGGGTCAGCCAGTAACGTGCCCGCTCGGTCTCCGCACGCGTGCCCGAGCGCCCGAGCTGGCCGGTGAGCCCGCGCGGCCGGACGGCGGCGAGGAGGTTGTCCAGCACGGTCATCCGGGGGAAGACCCGGCAGAGCTGGAAGGAACGCCCGATGCCGGCGCGGGCGATCCGGTGCGGGGGGCTGCCCGTGAGGTCGCGTCCTCGGTACGTGACGCGGCCGGAGTCCGGGCGGATCATCCCGGTGACACAGTTGAAGAAGGTCGTCTTTCCCGAACCGTTGGGTCCGATCAGGGCGTTGACCTTGCCGTGGTGGAAGGTCACGGTGGCCGAGTCGAGTGCGGTGACTCCGCCGAAGGCCTTGGTGAGCCCGGTGGTCGCGAGGCTCGGCTCGGGCTCCGCGCCAGCAGATGCCTCTTCAGGTGCCGCTTCGTTCACTGTTCCTCACCTCCGTCGCGTCGCGCCCGTCGGTCTCCTCGAACTCCCCGCCCCGCTCCCGTAGTTCGGCCGCGGTCACCTCCCGTATGGAGGCGTCGCCGGTCCGGCGGAACCGGCCGAGCAGGGCGTCGGCGGCCGGGATGACGCCGTCCGGCATGAACGTCACGACGACGCCGAGGAGCAGCCCCGCCACGACCAGGTGCAGAGGTGTGTCCCCGTACTCGACCTTGGAGTACTCCAGGGCGTACCCGACGATCAGTGCTCCGAGCAGCGGCCCGTACAACTGGCGTACGCCACCGAGCAGTGCCATCAGCACCATGTACGAGCCGCTGAGGATGGAGAACTGGAAGACCGGGTCGAGGTCGCCGAACCACAGGGCGTACAACCCGCCCGCCAGCGAGGTGAAGGAGGCGGAGACGACGAAGACGACCAGCTTGTACGTGAAGGTGGGGATACCGAGCGACTGCGCCTTGTCCTCGTCCTCGCGGATCGCCTTCAGGCCCATGCCGAACCGCGACCGGTCGATGACCCACCACGCCAGAAGGGCCAGCGCGAGCAGTGCCAGGAAGAGGAAGTAGAAGGTCCGGTGGTGCTCGGCGCGCAGCATGCCGGGGAAGGGCCGCGGTACGACCAGTCCCCGGGAACCGCCGGTGAGGGAGGACCAGCTCTGGAAGACCAGCAGCAGGATGAGGACGAGGGCGATGGAGACGATGACGAAGGAGGCACCGCGTACCCGCAGGGCGGCGTAGCCGACCGGAACGGCGAGTGCCGCCACCATCAGCGCGGCCACGAACAGCGCGGCGAAGGGCGGGAGTTCGGCCTTGGCGACCAGGAGCCCGGTTCCGTACGCCCCGAGTCCCGCGAACGCCCCATGTCCCAGGGAGACATAGCCCGTGAAGCCGCCGACGAAGTTCCAGGAGGTGGACAGCACCGCGTAGTTGAGGATGGCGATGCCGACCGTGATCTCGTAGGGGCTCGGCGCCATGGACGGGAAGGAGAGCGCCACGGCGGCTGCCAGGAGCAGGACGCCGAGATGGACGTACCTGTACCTGTATCTGGACCTGGATCTGGACCTGGATCTGGACCTGGATTCAGAACCGTTGCGCAAGCCGCCCCCCGAAGAATCCCTGCGGCCGGACGGCCAGCGTGGCGAAGAGCGCGACGTAGAAGACGGTCTGCGCCCAGGTGGTGGACAGTTCGAGTTGGAGCAGGCTCTGGAGGATGCCCAGCGTCATGGCGGCGATGGCGGCGCCCGGCACGCTGCCGAGTCCGCCGACGACGATGATGGCCATCAGCGGGCCGATCCAGTGCCAGTGCAGCGAGGGGTAGATGGTGGTGTCGAGGGCGAGTGCCGTGCCGCCGACGGCCGCCGTGGCGAGGCCGAGGCCGAACCCGTATCCGGCGATCCGGTCGGTGTCGATGCCCAGGAGCCGGGCGGCGTCCGGGTGTTGGATGGTGGCGCGCAGTGCCTGGCCGAACCGGCTGTGCTTCATGAGGAGGTAGAGGCCGAGCAGGGCGAGCGCGGCCAGGCCGAAGGCGATCAGCTTCACCACCGCCACGCGTGCCCCGAGGAACTCGATGCTCTCGGAGCTGTAGCCGAGCCGGATCCGGCGCTGGGTGCCGCTGAACGCGTATCCGAGCAGCCCCTCGATGACCAGCGCCACCGCGAACGTGAGCAGTACGGACATCATGGTGAGCGTCGCCGGGCGGAGCCGGGTCAGGAGCAGCCGTTGCATGGCGACGCCCGCGGCGAAGAACAGGGGCACGGTGACGAACAGGGTGAGGAGCGGGTCGACCCCGGTTTCCCGGTGTGCCCACCAGGCGAGGTAGGCGGCGAGGATCAGGAAGGCGGAGTGGGCGATCATCACGACGCGCATGACGCCGAAGTAGAGGGTGAGGCCCGCCGCCAGGAGGGCGGACAGCCCACCCAGCAGGACGCCTAGGACAAGGCTCTGGAAGACGAGACTCGCGGAGGGCATGCCGGCCTCCTCACCACGCCGGTTTCGGATAGATCAGGTCGGCTTCCTTCTGTGCCTCGGGGAGCACGATCTGGATCTCGCCGCCGACCCACTGCTGGATCATGTGCGCGCTCTGCGGCCGGCCCTTGTCGTCCCACTTCAACGGGCCCACGACGGTGTCCACTTGATTGCCGCGGAGCCACTCCACCAGCTTGCTCTGGCAGTCCGGGTCCTGGGAGGCGCACTGGGCGGCCTCGACGGCGGCGGCCACCACCTGACCGGTCGTGTAGGCGTTGGCCTCGTCCTCCTCCGGCGCCTTGCCGAACTGCGCGGTGTACTTCTCGACGAACTCCTTGTTGGACGGGTAGGCGGCCTTCTGGGTGTAGCCGGTGGGCGCGAGGATGCCCTCGGTCCTGTCGCCGATGGCCTTGGCGAACTCCGGCTCGGTCGGCGCGGTGGAGAAGGCGGCCAGCTTCGGCTGGTAGTCGAGCTGTTGGAGGGCGACGATCAGGTTGACGCCGTCCTGGTACTGGCTGCCGCCCACCACGATGTCGGCCTTCGAGTCGGCGATCTGGGCGGCGATGCTGCCGAAATCGGTGGTGTTGGGCGGGTAGACCTCGTCGGCGACAGTCTTGACGCCGCCCTTCTCCAGCTTCTCCTTCAGCCCGTACGCGGTTCCCTGGGCGAAGGGGTCGTCCATGGCGGCGTACGCGGCTGTCTTCGGACGCTCGCTCTCCGGCATGGCCAGGATGTGGTCGGCCAGGAGGTTGTAGTGGTCGTCGGCGACGGCCGGAGCGGCGTAGAAGAGGTTCTTGAAGCCCTGCTCGAAGACCTCCGGGGCCGCGCCCGCCGGTTCGACGAAGAGCATCCCGTACTCCTCGGCCAGCCGCGCGGACGGGACGACGAGCCGGGTGGAGAACGGCCCGAAGAGCAGGTCGACCTCGTCCCTGCCGATCAGCTGCTCGTAGTCGGAGACGACGCGGTCGGCGTTGGACTGGTCGTCGAGGATCTTCAACTCGACCTCGCGGCCCAGCAGTCCGCCCTTGTCGTTGACGATCTTCGCCCAGGCCTTGTAGCCCCGTTCGACGCCCTTGCCGGGTTCGGAGAAGTCGCCGGTGAGCGGTAAGGAGACACCGATGACGATGGGGTCGTCGGCCGAGTCCTGGGAACCGGAGCCCGAGCCGCAGGCACTGGCGGCGAGTAACAGGGCGAGGGTGCCGGCGGCGGTCCGTACTCGTCCGCGGTCTGGTCTGTGGTGCGTTCTGGTCATCGCTTGACACCCCTCGTGACTTCCGTGTGGTGGCGATCGGGCCCGCGGTAGACGTAGTGCGAGGCGTCGGTACTGCTCGACGCTCGCGACAGGGTGCGTACGAGAGCGTGGTCGGGGGAGAGCGCGCAGGCGGGGTCGGTGCGGGCGGCGTCACCGGTGAGCGCGTGGGCCTGACAGCGGCAGCCGCCGAAGTCGATCTCGCGGCGGGGACAGCCACCGCAGGGTCCGGTCACCGTCCACTCGGTGCCGCGATAGCGCTCGAAGGCCGGGGAACTGTTCCAGATCCACTCCAGGGACCGGTCGCGTACGTTCGGTACGTCGTCCGGGCCCAGCAGGTCCCGGGACGCGGGGCACGGCAGGACGGCGCCGTCCGGGGCGACCGTCAGCGACACCGCGCCCCACCCGCCCATGCACGGCTTCGGCACCCCGTCGAAGTAGTCCGGCATGACCCACACCAGCTCGGTGGTGCCCGCCAGTTGCTCCCGCCGGCGCTCGACCGCCTCCCGGGCGCGGGACAGCTGGTCGCGGGTGGGCAGCAGCGCGGTGCGGTTGAGCAGGGCCCACCCGTGGAACTGGACGTTGGCCAGCTCGATCCGCTCGGCGCCCCAGGCCACACCCAGGTCCACGATGTCGTCGACGGCGTCGAGGTTGTCGCGGTGCAGGACGACGTTGAGGCCCAGCGGCAGACCCGCGTCCCGTACGAGAGCGGCGGCCTGTTCCTTCGCTCCGAACGACCGGTGACCGCCGATCCGGTCCGACGCCACCGCGTCCGCGTGCTGCACCGACAGCTGCACGCTGCGCAGTCCGGCGGACACGAGCGCGGACATCCTCGCCGCGCTCAACCCGACGCCGCTGGTGACCAGTTGGGTGTAGATCCCGGCTCCCTCGGCGGCGGCGACGACAGCCGTGAGATCGCGGCGGAGCAGCGGTTCGCCACCGGAGATGTGGGTGTGCACGACGCCGAGGTCCGCCGCCTGCCGGAACACGTCGGCCCATTCCTCGGCGGAGAGTTCGTGTGAACGGCGCGTGAGTTCCAGGGGGTTGGAGCAGTAGGGGCAGTGCAGCGGGCAGGCGTGGGTGAGTTCGGCGAGCAGGGCCCAGGGAGGCGGCGGAGCCGTACCCGGCGGCGCGCTTGTCATCGCAGCCAGCCCTCCTCGCGTACCCGGTCCAGGAACCGGGGGACCTCGGCCGCCACGGGGGCGCCGGGGAAGCGGGCCGCCAGCTCCTCGACGATCTCGTCCACGTGCCGTCGGCCGTCGCACAGCCGCAGAATGTCCGCCGCCCGGCCGCCGAGGACCACCACCCGCTCCGGCAGGACCAGCAGGTCTGCCCGGCGCACCCGGTCGTGGCGGAGCACCACCGAGCGCGCCAGCGCCGGCCGCCACCCGGTCCCAGCCACAGTCCCAGTCACCGTCACCGTCATTCGCGTTCCTTCCGCTCGCCGTGGTCGATCGCGTCGAGCAGCGACCACAGCACGTCGCACTTGAAGGCGAGGGCCGCCACGGCACGCTCCTGGTCGGCCTCCGTGCGGGCCCAGTCGAGGACGAGGCCCAGCGCCTCGCCGCTGTCCTGCCGGCCCTGGGTCTCGCGAGTACGGAAGTACGCGAGCCCGTCGGCGTCGATCCACCGGTAGTGACGCTCGAACGCGGCGATGCGCGTGCGCATGATGCCCGGCGCGGACAACTCGGTGAGGGAGGCCGCGACGGCCTCCAACGGGGAGCGGAGCCGGCAGAAGTTGACGTATCCGTCCACCGCCAGCCGTACGCCGGGCAGCACTCCCGCACCGGACAGCAGCTCGGCCCGGTCGAGCCCGGCGGCCTCGCCCAGCCGCAGCCACCGCTCGATCCCGCCCTCTCCCTCGGCCCGGCCGTCGTGCTCCTCGATCCGCCGCAGCCACATCCGGCGCAGTCGCGGGGTGCCCAGCTTGGCCAGGACCAGGGCGTCCTTGACGGGGATGTGCCGCTGGTAGTGGAACCGGTTGAGGATCCAGCGGCGCAGCTCGTCGGGGGTCAACTCCCCTTGGTGCATACGTACGTTGAAGGGGTGGCGGTCGTGGTAGTGGTCGCGGGCCACGGCCCTGAGCCGTTCCTCGAAGTGCCGTTCCTCGAAGGCCGTACCGGTACTCGTGTCGACACCTGTGCTCACAGTTGGATCACCATTCCGTCTCCGGCCACCTCGATGCCCCGGTCGGCCAGCTGCTTGTACTGCGGTGCGCTCGGATCGACGAGAGGATTGGTGTTGTTGAGATGGGTGTAGAGACAGCGGGCGCGCAGCGGCGCCAGGCGCTCGGCGGTGCCGCCCGGCCCGTCGATCGGGAGGTGCCCCATACCGGTCGCGGTGCGGGTGGAGATGCCCGTGCGCCGGGGTTCCTCGTCGTCCCAGAACGTGCCGTCGACGATCACGCAGTCGGCTTGCTCGGCAGCGTCCTGGAGAGCGTCGGGCCAGACGGCCAGCGCGGGGGCGTAGACGATCGTCGCCCCGCCGGCGCGATCGGTGAGAAGCAGGGCCACGACCCAGGAATCCCCGTCGGGCACGGGTAACTCCGCCGCGTAACGGGGGCGTTTGGCGGAGACGGGGATCGCGCTGATCGTGAGGGGCGAGTCCTCGGTGAGCGGTACGGGCCGCTCCGGGGACAGTTCGCGCCAGGTGAGGGGGGTGTACGGGCCGAGAACGGCCTCCAGGCGCAGCCCGGTGAGCAGTGCCTCGCGTACGGGGTCGGTGGCGAGCAACTCCAGTCCGCCGGCGCCGGCTTCGCGCAGCCGGGCGATACCGAGGGTGTGGTCGAGTTCGGCGTCGGTCAGGATCAGCCCGGCGATCGGGGTCCGCCGCGAACCGGGACCGGGCCGCAGCGCCGGGCAGTCCTCGATCTGGTCGCCGATGTCGGGGGTGGCGTTGATGAGATACCAGTGGTCGTCGGACGCCTGTACGGCGAGCGAGGCGTGGCGGCGGCGCCAGTGCGGGTGTGCACGTGCCCCGGAGCAACCGGGACACGCACAGTTCCACTGGGGTACGCCACCGCCCGCCGCGCTGCCGAGCACGTGCAGCAGCACGGCGGCGGGCTAACGGTCGCTCAGGAAATACGCGGTGACCTCCAGCGCGGTCTCGACGACCACGTAGTCGGGGGTCTGCCAGCTCTGCGCCTCTTCGTCGACCTGCTGCTGTACGGATTCGGTCATGTGCCGTACCTGCCTTCCGAGGTGGGGGATCTGAGGTGCAGCATCGCCAGCATTCGCCAGCCGGGTCAATGGGTCGGCGGCAAAGTGATCCGATCTCTAGTTGGCCGAAAATGAGAACCTCAAGGTCGGCCGATGTCGGGTCTGTTGGCAAAACTCCTGTTGAGATGAGAATTGCAGGATGGCTCGCCGGGTGAAGGTATGAACCTTTGGCTTTAACCGCACTTGACCCTCGACTGCATACCTCCTACCTTCCGGAGGGCTTCCTGACACCCCCCACAGCTAGGAGTTCGCCCATGCGCGCATTCCGAACCATCGCGACGGCCGCTGCCGTGGCCGCCCTCACCACAGGTCTCCTCGGCGCCGGCAGCGGCACCGCCTCGGTCCCGTCGGCCATCCGAACCGTCTCGTCCGGATGGACCGTTCCCTGGGGTCTGAGCTGGCTGCCCGACGGGTCGGCGCTCGTCACCGAACGGGACTCCTTCAAGCTCTTCAAGCTCACCCAGGCGGGCACGAGGACCGAGATCGGCAAGGTGCCCAATGTCGTGACCACCAGCGGCGAGGGCGGCCTCCTCGGCGTCGCGGTCTCACCGAACTGGAGCAGCGACCACTACGTCTACCTGATGCACTCGGCGGCCTCCGACAACCGCATCGTCCGGATGACGTACGACGGCACCTCGCTCGGCGGCTACACCGTCATCGTCACCGGCATCGCCAAGAGCAAGTACCACAACGGCGGTCGCATCAAGTTCGGCCCGGACGGCCACCTCTACGCCACCACGGGCGACGCGCAGAACAGCGGCCTCGCCCAGGACCGGAACTCCCTCAACGGGAAGATCCTGCGGATGACGAAGGACGGCAAGGCCGCCCCCGGCAACCCGTTCGGCACACTCGTCTTCTCCCTCGGTCACCGCAACCCCCAGGGCCTCACCTGGGACGCCCAAGGCAGGCTCTGGGAAGCCGAGTTCGGCAACAGCCAGTACGACGAGCTCAACCTGATCGAGTCCGGCAAGAACTACGGCTGGCCGACCTGCGAGGGCAGCTGCTCCACCTCCGGCATGACGAACCCCAAGCGGCAGTGGACCGTCAGCGAGGCATCCCCGAGCGCGGTCGCGTACGCCGACGGAGCCCTCTACCTGGCGGCACTGCGCGGCGAGCGGCTGTGGCGCATCCCGGTCAGCGGCACCAGCGCCGGCACCCCCACCGCGTACTACACCACCCAGTACGGCCGGCTGCGCACGGTGGAGAAGCTCCCCGGCAAGAACGCCCTGTGGCTGTCCACCACCAACGCCGACAACAACGGAGGCGAGCCGGACGGTGCGGACAAGGTGTTCCAGATCGATCTGCAGTAGGACGCCGTCCGGCCGTAACCGGGTGGTGCGGTAGGCGGCGGGTCCCCCGAATGGCTCGCCGATGCGACAGGCGTCGGGGCGGGGCCTTCACTGGAGAACATGTCCCGCCTCGACCGGGCGCACGTCCGGCGCCTTCGCTCCGCTGCGGGCCTGGGCCTGATCGCGGCCCTGGCCGGCGGCGGCTGCACGGGCCCCGCCGACACCTCCTCCGCCGCCATCCATGAGGCGGCCGCCACGACGTCGCCGCTGCCCACCGTCCCGCCGGCCCAGCCGCCGCCACGACTCATGCGGGCCAAGGTCGACGCCGCCGTGGACCGGCTCGACGGAGTCGTACAGGACGCCATGCGCAGGACCGGTGTGCCGGGGGTCGCCGTCGGCGTCGTCCATGACGACGAGGTGCTGTATCTGAAGGGCTTCGGCGAACGGAAGGCCGGCGCGGAGGGCAAGGTCGGGCCCGACACCGTCTTCCAGCTCGCCTCGGTCTCCAAGCCGGTCGCCTCGACGGTGGTCGCCGCGGCCGTGGGTGACAAGACCGTCGGCTGGGACGACCCGGTCGTCGAGCACAGTCCCGGCTTCGCCCTCAAGGACCCCTGGGTCACCCGCCACGTCACGCTCGCCGACCTGTTCTCGCACCGCAGCGGGCTGCCCGACCACTCCGGGGACCTCTTGGAGGACCTCGGCTACGACCGCTCGTACATCCTGAAGCGGCTGCGTTACGAACCCCTGACGCCATTCCGTGCCAGTTACGCGTACACCAACTTCGGGCCGACCGAAGCCGCGGTCGCCGTCGCGCGGGCGGCGGGCACCAGCTGGGAGAACCTGTCCGCCGACAAGCTGTACCGGCCGCTGGGCATGGACTCCACCAGCTCCTCCTTCGCCGACTACGAGAAGGCCCGGAACAAGGCCGTCACCCATGTGAAGCAGGGTGACACCTGGCAGGCCGAGTTCGTACGGGACGCCGACGCCCAGAGCCCGGCGGGCGGGGCCAGCTCCACCGTCCGGGACATGACGAAGTGGCTGCGCCTGCAACTCGGCAACGGCGAGTTCGACGGGCGGCGGGTCGTCGACGGCGACGCGCTGGACGAGACCCACCTGCCGCACATCGTCTCCGAGCCGCCGCACGCGCCGGCGGGCAGGACCGGGTTCTACGGGCTCGGCTGGAACGTCGGCTACGACGACCAGGGCAGGCTGAGGCTCGGCCACTCCGGCGCCTTCGCGCTGGGTGCGGCCACCACTGTGACCCTGCTGCCCTCGGAGAGCCTCGGCATCGTCGTCCTCACCAACGGCGCGCCCGTCGGCGTACCCGAGGCGATCGTCCACACCTTCCTCGACACCGCGCAGACCGGCGGGCCCACGGTCGACTGGCTGACGTTCCTCGGCCCGCTCATCCAACAGGCGGCGGCGGGCGACCGCTCCGAGACCGACTACACCAAGCCTCCGCCACGGCCCGCACCGGCCAAGGCGAACGGTGTCTACACCGGAACGTACGCCAACGACTTCTACGGTCCGATGACCGTGAGCGCCCAGGGCGACGACCTCGTCATGCGACTGGGGCCGAAGAAACAGCGGTTCACCCTGCGGCACTACGACGGCAACACCTTCAGCTACCGCACCACGGGCGAGAACGCCGTCGGGCTGTCCGGCGTGACCTTCGGCATCGGGTCCGACGGACGCGCCGACAAGGTCCGGGTCGAGAACCTCGACACGACCGGCCTCGGCACCTTCACCAGGAAATGAGCCCCAGCACGCGGGGCGGTCTCCCCTTTACCTCCGGCAACTACCTTGTCCGCCATGACAAGCACCCCACAAAGCGACGGCCGATCCCCCCACCCCCTCACCGGCAAGGTCGTCGTCATAACCGGCGCCGCCCGGGGCCAGGGCGCCGCCGAAGCCCAAGCCCTCGCCCAGGCCGGAGCCACGGTCGTCGCGACCGACGTACGCCCGGACGGCACCGCCACCGGAACCGGCGACTGCCGGAAGCTCGACGTCTCCAGCGAGGCCGACTGGGCCGGCCTCGCCGCCGAACTCCGGGACACCTACGGCCACATCCACGGCCTCGTCAACAACGCGGGCGTCATTCAGCGCGACCGCCTCGGCGACGTACGTCCGGACGACTTCGCGTACGTCCAGTCGGTGAACACCGTCGGGCCGCTGCTCGGCATCCAGTACCTCGCGCCGTTGATGCCGCCCGGCTCGTCCATCGTGAACGTCGGGTCGTCCGCCTCGCTCACCGCGTACTACCCCGTGGCGTACACCGCGAGCAAGTGGGCCCTGCGCGGGGTGTCGAAGATCGCGGCGACCGAGTTGGGGCCGCGAGGCATCCGCGTCAACACCGTGCACCCGGGCTACATCGAGACCGAGATGACCGCGGCCGCCACCCCCGCCTTCCGGGAGGCGATGTTCCGCGAGACGCCGCTCGGGCGGAGCGGCACCGTCGACGACATCGCGCCCCTCGTCGTCTTCCTGCTCTCCGACGCGTCCTCCTTCATCACCGGAACGGAGATCCCCGTGGACGGCGGCCTCACCGCGCACGGCGGGGTCAAGTCCGTCTCGGACGCGATGAGGTCGAACGTCCCTGACCAGCCGTAGCCGCCGACGCCCCGACAGGCGTGCGATAGGTTCGTCCGCCATGACTGGACTCGGAACCGTCGCCTGGCCACCTGCCCCGATCAAGACCGAACGGCTCGTGCTCCGCGAGTCCGAGGCCCGGGACCGTACGGCGTTCATCGAGCTGTTGGCCTCGCCGGAGGTGCACACCTACCTCGGCGGCCCCCGGTCGCCTGCCGAGCTCGAACGTGAGATGCCCGAGGTGCCCGAGCGGTGGCCCGGGAGCTTTGTCGTGGATCTCGACGGAGCGATGATCGGCCAGATCCTGCTCAGGCGAGCGACGGAGCACCGTCGCCCGGCAGCCGCCGGGAAGGCCGATCTCGGCTATCTGTTCCTGCCGTCGGCGTGGGGATTCGGGTACGCCGCCGAGGCGTGTGCGGCGGCACTCGGCTGGCTCGCCGACGTGCTTCCCGGTGAGCCGGTAGTGCTCACCACCCAGACCGCCAACGTCGGCTCGATGCGGCTCGCGGCGAAGCTGGGGTTCACCGAGGTGGAGCGGTTCGAGGCCTGGGACGCCGAGCAGTGGCTCGGCATGCGGTCCCCGGTCACGCCGTCCGGCTGAGCCAGGCGCCAGGCCAACTCCCTTCCCCGAGCCGCCAGTACGCCGTCCCACCGATGTCCCGCCGGACCGGCGGAAACGCGAGGTCACCCCGCGTCCCGGTGTCCCAGCGTCCCACCGGGCCGCGATCCCTTGCCGGGCGCGGAAGGCCCCTGCCAGCGTCGCCGTCGTTCGCGTCACCGGACTGGAAGGGGAACACCACCCGTGAAACGACTACGCCGTATCTGTCTCGCCCTGGCCCTCGCAGCGGGCCTGTCGCTCACTACCGCCGGCGTCTCGACAGCGGCTCCCGAAGCCGCGGTCGACTGCCCGGACCCGGGGACGCGGTTCAAGACGCCCACCACTGGCGACAGGGTCTTCCTGGTCGGTCCGTCGGAGTTCCTGTACTACATCCCCAACCAGACCGTCTATTTCGACCTGTGGGGGACCTGGGACGACATCGTCACCCTCGACCGGTCGGCCTGCAACAAGCCCGCGTACGAGTTGACCAACGGCCACTTCCGCCAGTTGAGGGGCAGCGACGCCGTCTACATCTGGGACGCGACCTGGGACGACCTCGGTAGGGCGAACCGTTGGCGCCGGATCGCGGACTGGACCACCTTCACCACCAGGTACCACTTCGACCCGACGGCGATCTATGTAGTCGACAAGCAGTCGGACATTTTCCCCATAGCCGATCCAACCTGGACATAGAGGGGAAGGTGGGGTGCTTCCCTGCGGGGGAGGGAAGCACCCCATCAGACCGACCTACAGCCGCCCGTGACACCCCTCATAAGCCGCCCCCGACCCACACCAACAAACAGCCCCCCGCTGAGGAGGCCACCCCACAGCCTTTCCCCGCGCCGCCAGCGTCGTCGCGTACTGCGGCAGCAGCTCCGCCTCCCCCGGAGACGCCCCCTCCGAGGCCGCGAACGCCTCGTAGGAAGGCACCGTCCCTGTCACGATCCCCAGGTTCGCCGTGCCGGAAGCCGCGAGCTCCCTCAGCGAGGCCTCTATCGTCGCGAGGTGTTCCTCGTGCGAGGGGTACTCCTCCGCCAGGGCCGGGTACGCCTCCACCAGCTCCGCCAGTTCGTCCGCCGGCCAGTGCAGTACCGCCACCGGGAAGGGGCGGGACAGCGCCTCCCTGAACGCGCCCAGTTCCGCCCGCAGCCGCGAGATCTCCGCCTCCAGCTCCGCCGGGTTGTCCGAGCCGAGGGACCAGACCCGCTTCGGGTCGTGCAGCTCGTCCAGCGACACCGACGAGGAGTGCAGCGTGTCCGCCAGGGTGTCCCACTCGTCGTGGGGCACGCCCAGCATCCGGCGTACGCGGTGGCGGCCGTACAGCAACGGGTGCGTCGAGTACGGGGGTTCCTGCGCGTCCGAGACCAGCAGTCGGGCCGCTTCCGTGAACGTCTCCTGGGCCGCCTCCAGCTCGTCGTGCGATTCCAGGGACTCCGCGACGATCACCCAGGGCGCCGGGTCGCGCGGGGCCTCGGCGCGGACGCCGTCGATGATCGCCCGGGCCTCCGCCTCGTGGCCGTACTCCCACAGGTTCGAGGCCTTCAGGGCCCGGATCAGGTGAGGGGTGTCGAGGGTGGCGGGGGATTGCAGCAGGCGGTCGTACAAAGCCGTCGCGGCAGGGCGGTCGCCGGCCAGTTCCAAGTGGGCCGAGGCCTGCAGGAGCAGGTGTTCGGCGTCCTCGGGATAGAGACCGGCGGTCCGCTCCAGGCGGGCCGCTTCGGCGATGTGGTCGACGTTTTCCGCAGGCGTGTCGGGGCGCATGAGATCACCGTACTGCCGACGACCGACAAAGAAGAGGGGCAGCCGAGGAGCGGTCACCGTGAGGGAAGGCGCCGGGAACGGCACCTTCCCTCAGCAGTGACTCGGCGCTCGCTCCTACGCGCCGGCCCTCAGATCGTCACCCCGTCCACCTGCAACGTCTGCACCGCCCCCGCCGCGAACGGCACCGCCACCGTCTTACCGCTCAGATACCTGTCCGAGCGGGCCGTGTAGAGGTCGCCTCCGCCTCCCGTCACCGTGTTCCAGCGCGGGACCAGGCCGCCCGAACCGCCCGTCACCGTCGTGAAGTTGGAGAGGTTGAAGGTGAAGGTCTGGGCCGAGGTGGAGGTGTTCACGGCCACTATCACCAGGCGCTTCGCGCTCGCGTCGTACGCCGCCACCGCGTAGCTGACGCCCGTGTCGAGGATCGTCATGCCGGGGCGGATGTGCCGGCTGAACTGGGCCATCACATAGTGCTTCGTCTGGACCGTGGTCGGCTGGAGCGTGCTCGGGTTGTACGCGATCATCGCCCAGCCCGCCGTCGGGTCCATGACCTGCCAGTAGACCCATGCCGTGGGGTGCAGCCAGCGGAAGTCGTAGCAGAGGTTCGACGCCAGGGTCAGACCGGTCGCGTCGCCGTCGCCCGTCTCCGAGTTCCACAGCTTCTTGCCGGACGTCGTCACCACGTCCGAGTAGAGGAGGTCGCGGCGGCCACCGGACCCCTGGTAGCCGTGTACGTTCACCTGGTTCACCAGGGCCTTCGTCGACGATCCGAAGGCGGCCCAGGTCGAGCGGGCCGTGTCGTAGTTCGTCTCGTCCGAGGCCGAGATCTTCACGCCCGTCAGGCCCCGGGCGTTCAACTCGCTTCGCATGTACGGGAGTACGGCCGCCTGCACCGACGCGTCCATGTGGCAGCCCTCCTGCGTACCGGTGGCCGTCCACCAGCTCGCCGAGGGCTCGTTGAACGGGTCCACGGTCGCGAAGTTCACGCCCCAGTTGTTCTTCGCGTAGAGCGCCACGGCCGCCAGGTGCGAGGCGTGCTGGCGGTAGTTCCAGGTCTGGAGGTTGTTGCCGCCGCCCGAGGCGCCCGACGGGTTGTGGTTCGAACACATCCACCACATGGGCGAGTTGGCGAACAGCTCGGTCGTCGCCCCGCGCGCCACCGCCTTCGTCAGCGCCGCGCGCTGGGTCGCGTCCGCCGTCCAGTCCCAGGCCGAGGACGTCGGGTCCTCGTTGTTCCAGTCCTGCCAGTAGCCCTCGATCTGCTTGTACGAGGGGATGTTGGCCGACGCCACCATGCTCTCGCCGTTCACCGAGTTCCAGCTGCACGCGCCGAGGTTGTAGCGGGCGATGTTCAGCCCCAGACCGGGCAGCGAAGTCCCGTTGTACGTCACCGACTTGGTGGTGAAGAAGAGGTCCGCGAAGTCGTCCCGGGCGCCGAACACATTCGCCCACCAGGCGAGCGAGGTGCCCCAGCCCTCCCAAGTCCCGTACGTCGTACCGGGGGTGACCGAGATGGTGGCGTCGGCTCGCGCGGTGCCCGTGGCCAGGGCACTGCCGAGGACCGTGCCCCCTGCCGCGGCCAGCAGGGATCTGCGTCGGATCATGGCTTCTCCGTCCGGAAACTGACCTGTCCCGTTCATGCCATCAGGAAGCATCAGGTGTGGTAGGCGAGGTTGTCGAGAGTTGTGACACCCCTTTCTAAAACCACTGGACAAAGGGGGCTCACAGGGAGCGGACGGACAGCGTCCGGGTGCGGGTGCGCGCGGGCCTGGTGACTTGGCGGGGTCTGCCCTATCGTGCGGGCCGGCGTCCCCATCGTCGCGAAGGAGTCGTACGCATGTGGGCTCGGGCTCGTCGCCGCGTGATGTGGACCTGCGGCGAACTCCTCGTCACCCTCGGTACCGTCCTCGCGCTTCTCGTCGTCCACCAGCTGTGGTGGACCAACCACCAGGCCGAGCAGGGAGCCCAGCGGGAGGTACGGGCACTGGAGCGGGAGTGGGCGGACCCCGGCAGCCCGGAGAGCGGCTCCCCTTCGGCAGACTCCACCAACTCCTCCAATCCGCCCGGTTCTTCAGGGTCCTCCGGTACCGCCCGTCAGGACAGCGGCACCACCCGTGCCAGCAACTCCCGCTCTTCCACTCCCAGTTGGTCCCAGGCGTACGCCATCCTCCGCATCCCCCGCCTCGGCCTCCGCGTCCCCGTCGCCGAAGGCGTCAGCAAGTCGCGCGTCCTCAACAAGGGGTACGTCGGCCACTACCCCGGCACCCAACAGCCGGGCCAGGCAGGGAACTTCGCCCTCGCCGGGCACCGCAACACCCACGGCGAACCCTTCCGGTACATCAACCGCCTGCGGCACGGCGACGCCGTCCAGGTCGAGACGGCCGACGCGGTGTACTCGTACACCGTCGATCGCAAGATCCCGCAGACGTCCGCCCGGGACGACGGGGTGATCCAGAAGATCCCGCACTCCCTCGTGAACCCGGCGAACGGCTACCGCGCCCCCGGCTACTACCTCACCCTCACCACCTGCACCCCGGAGTACACCTCCCGGTACCGCCTGGTCGTCTGGGGCAAGCTCACCCGCATGCGGCCCAAGTGACGTGGGCCCAAGGGCAGTTCGGGCAGGTCACGCCGTGGCGCCCCGCTCCCGGAACGCCACCACGCTCACCGCACCCACCAGCGCCAGCCCCGCCGACACCCCCATCGCCACGTCCGCCCCGTGCGCGAGCCCGCCCGCCGACGTGGCCAGGGCGATGGTCAGCGCGACCCCGGCGCACGAGCCGACGTACCGGAACGTCTGCTGCGCGCCCGACCCCATCGCCGCCCGCGCCGCCGGTACGGACTCCACGGCCAGCAGGGGCAGCGCCGCGTTGAGCAGCCCGTTGCCCACACCGCCGATCACCAGACCCGGCAGCAGCCGTACCCACGAGCCGGCGTCCAGCGCGCCCAGCATCGTCAGGGCCCCGGCCGCGTGCAGGCCGAACCCGATCGACAGCTGCGCCCGCGTGGGGACCCGGCCCGCGAGCCGCCGTGCCTGGAGCGCCACCGCGAACGACAGGCCGGACCAGAGCAGGAACAGCCACGCCGTCTCCATCGCGGACAGGCCGAGCGTCTGCTGGAGCAGCGCCGGCAGGAAGCTGAACAGGCCGATCACCGCGAGCCCCGCGAACAGGCCCCCGGCGGAGGAGGCGAGGAAGCGCGGCCGGCGCAGCAGGCCGAGGTCGATCATGGGGTGAGCGGACCGGCGTTCGACGGCCACGAAGGCGCCGACCAGCAGCACGGCCGCCGCGAGCAGTGCGGCCACCTGCGGCCGCAGCCAGCCGTCCCGGCCCAGCGTGAGCGCGGCCACCAGCGCGACCAGGGCGGCGCCGAAGGTCACCGCTCCGGCCAGATCGGGCCGGCCGCCGCGCGGGGCCCGGGACTCCGACAGGGCCCGCGAGGCGAAGGCCCCGACGATCAGCGCGGCGGCGCCCAGGACGCCGTACCCCATGCGCCAGGACGGCAGTGACCCCGCGACCAGCGGGCCCAGCGCGATGCCCCCGGCCACGAACGCGCCCCACACACCCGTGGCGTGCAGCCGGCCGCGCGGGGTCGGGAACGCGTGCACCAGCAGACCGAGGCTGCTCGCGAGGATCGCCGCGCTCGCCCCGCCCTGGGCGATCCGGGCCAGCGTGAACAGCCAGGTCGAGGAGGCGAGGGCGCCGAGGGCGGTGGTGACACCGAGGGCGAACGCGCCGGTGAGGAAGATCCGGCGGCGGCCGTAGTCGTCGGCGAGGCTGCCGGCGACCAGGAGCAGTGCGGCGAGCCCCAGCGGGGTGCCGTTGAGCAGCCAGGCCTGGGCGGAGAGCGGGGTGTGGAGGGCGGCGGCGGTCTCGGGCAGCGTGACCATCGGCGCGGTGTATGTCATCAGGGCGACGGCGGTGGCCGCGCTGGTGAGCGCGAGGGTGGCCCGGGGGCGCACGGGAGACTCCACCGACCCTTCCACGGGGGCTTCCGTCGGGGACGCGACGGTGACAGTTCGTTCATTGAACCTTGGCATGCCTCGAACCGTAGCATCGTAGGTTCATTCACTGAACCAAGAATCCGAAAAGTGGTTACAGTGGTCCCCATGGCACTGGGCAAGGACTACGCGACACAGGAGTGCTCGGCCGCCCGGGCGCTGGAGGTCGTCGGGGAACGCTGGACACTCCTCGTCATCCGCGACGCGCTCTACGGCGTACGGCGCTACAACGACTTCCTCGTCCACCTCGGCATTCCACGAGCCGTCCTGGCCGCCCGCCTCCAGATGCTCACCGCGGAGGGCATCCTGGAGAAGCGCCGCTACCAGGAGTCGCCGCCCCGCGACGAGTACGTCCTGACCGAACGCGGCATCGCTCTCTGGCCGACCCTGCGCACCCTCTCCGTGTGGGGCCGGGTGCACCTGACGCAGACCCAGCTGCGCTACTTCCGGCACGCGGCCTGCGGCACCGAACTCGGCCCGTACGGCGAATGCCCCGCCTGCGCGCTCGTCGTACCCGTCGAGGACGTCGAGATGACCCCCGGACCCGGACTCGACCAGAACCCCACGGATCCGGTCAGCCGGGCCCTGCTCAAGCCCAGGCGGCTCCTTCAGCCGATCGAAGCGGATCCTGTATAACCGACAGAAGACAGCCGACAGACAGATCTGGGTGTACGAGAGGAGGAGCCGCCGATGATCCGGACCCGGGCGCATGTGAACCCGCGTCCCGTCGCCGTGCTGCTGCTCCTGCTCGTCGAGGTCGCGCTGCTCGACGCCGGCAGCCTCTCCGCCGCCGTCGCCCTCGCGGCGACCGCCGCTGCCGGGTCCGCGTTCGCCGCCTGCTCGCTCATCGTCGCGCGCAGCGCGCCCGCGGCGCCGCCCACCCGGGTCCGTACGGCCATCCGTGACCGTGCCCGCCGTACGGCCTTCCTGCCGCAGCGCGATCCCGACGCCCGCGGCCGCACCCGCCCCCGCGCCCCTGGATCCGCCCTCCCGGCGACCACCGCGTAGGGCACACCACCGACACCGACCACCGGTGACCCCACGCGGGTCGTCATGCCGCCATCTCCTGTTGCCCGGCACGACGAGACCCCCGGAGGGCTCACCTCACCATGTCCGCGTTCCTGTCCGCTTTCGCCAGTCTGGTCGGCCATCTCGCCGACCTGCTCCAGCCCCTCTTCCACGCCTCCTCGGCCGCCGCCGCGATCGTCCTGTTCACCGCGTTCGTACGACTCCTCGTGCACCCCCTGTCCCGTGCGGCGGCGCGCGGACAGAAGGCGCGCGCCGCGTTGCAGCCGAAGGTCGCCGAGCTGCGGAAGCGGCACGCGAAGGACCCCAAGAAGCTCCAGCAGGCCGTCATGGCGCTGCACGCCGAGGAGAAGGTCTCGCCGCTGTCGGGATGCTTCCCGAGCCTGTTCCAGCTGCCCGCGTTCTTCCTGCTCTACCACCTCTTCTCCAACCCGGAGATCGGCGGCGAGGCCAACGGACTCCTCACCCACCGGCTCTTCGCCGCGCCCCTCGGCGACCGGTGGGCCGACGCGCTCGGCGGTGACGGGATCCTCGGGGCCGCCGGGCTCGTCTACGTCGGACTGTTCGTCCTCGTCGCGGCCGTGGCCACCTTCAACTACCGGCGGATGAAGCGCGTGATGGCCGTCAACCCGGTGTCGGTGGACGCCAGTGGCGGTGAGGCGGTGCCCGGGCTCGCCTCCGCCACCAAGTTCATGCCGTTCATGTCCTTCTTCACGCTCTTCTCCGTGGCCGTGATGCCACTGGCCGCCGCGCTGTACATGGTGACCAGTACGACGTGGAGCGCCGTCGAGCGGGCGGTGCTGTACCGCTGGCAGCTCGCGCCGCGGGCCGGTGCGCAGTCCAGTACGTGAACCGGGTATTGCGGACGGCACGCTGACCTTGGAGGATCGACCAGTCCTCCGATGACTGGTGACCGAGGGAGAGAGCGACCATGAAGCTGCTGCGAGTCGGTACGGCGGGGTCGGAGCGGCCCGCGCTGCTCGACGCCGAGGGAACCCTGCGGGACCTGTCGGGGATCGTCCCGGACATCGACGGACCGCTGCTCGCCGACGACGCGGCGCTCGGCCGGATCCGGGCCGCCGCCGACGCCGGTGAGCTGCCCGCGCTGGACGCCACCGGGCTGCGGATCGGGCCGCCGCTGGCCCGTATCGGCAAGGTCGTGTGCATCGGGCTCAACTACCACGACCACGCCCGCGAGACCGGCGCCGAGCCGCCCGCCGAGCCGGTGATCTTCTTCAAGGCGGCGGACACGGTCGTCGGGCCGTACGACACGGTGCTCGTGCCGCGCGCCTCGACGAAGACCGACTGGGAGGTCGAGCTGGCGGTTGTCATCGGACGTACGGCCCGCTACCTCGGCTCGCACGAGGAGGCGCTCGCGCATGTCGCCGGGTACGCGGTCGCGCACGACGTGTCCGAGCGGGAGTTCCAGCTGGAGCGGGGCGGGACGTGGGACAAGGGGAAGAACTGCGAGACGTTCAACCCGTTGGGGCCGTGGCTTGTCACCTCGGACGAGGTGGGGGATCCGCAGGGGCTGGCTCTGCGGTTGTGGGTGAACGGGGAGTTGAAGCAGGACGGGACGACCGCGGAGCAGATTTTCGGCGTTGCCGAAGTCGTGCGGTACGTCAGTCAGTTCATGACCTTGTATCCGGGGGATGTGATCAATACGGGGACGCCGGCGGGGGTTGCGTTGGGGGCGCCCGAGCCCAAGCCGTTCCTGCGGGCGGGGGATGTTGTCGAGTTGGAGATTGAGGGGCTTGGGCGGCAGCGGCAGGAATTCAAGGACGCGTGAGGGTTCTTGTGGGTCGTTCGTCGGCTGCGGGCCGGTGGGGGCTTGTCGCGCAGTTCCCCGCGCCCCTGAAGGATGCCTGCCGCGCCGCCGTTGAGATGATCAGGTCCCTCAGCCGGTCGACATACAACCGCATGTTCTTCTGTGCCACGTCCGTGTCCGGGTAGCGGGCCGCGAACTGGAGGCCCTCGTGGAGGCGGGTGGTCCAGGCGCAGACCTGGTCGCCGTACGACACCCGGATCAGGCCGTACGCGTTCAGGTCCTGCCAGTGCTCCGAGCCCGGGACGTCACGTGTGTCCACGAAGGAGACGATCGAGTACAGGTCCGGTGAGGTGGGCCGGAAGTCGGAGCCCAGGAGCTTCAGTACGCGGGCGATGGGCATCCTCGACAGGGGCCGTTTCGCCCGCAGCGCGGTGCGGACCAGGTCCAGGGCGCCGTCGAAGTCCGACACCTGGCCCACCGGGATCTCGATCGGCGCGCCGCCCACGTACCAGCCCACCGAGTCCGACCACTCGGACCTGGCCCGGGTGTGGAAGGGCACGACCGTGCGGTAGACCTGTACGCCGCTGATCTCGCGCACGATGAGCGCGGTGGCCGCGAGGATGCCGACCATGCTGCCGCCGTACGGACGGCAGTACGCCTCGAACGCCGCCGCGTCCGCGTCGTCCGTGAGCCAGTCCCGCATCAACTTCTGTGTGGGCAGCGGCCCTTCGGGGTCGAGGCCGAGGTCGACGGGGAAGTTGGGCAGCCTGCCGTCGCAGCGGGCGATGAACTTCCGCCAGTCGGCGACGATCGCGTGCGTCTCGTCGATCCCGTCGGCGTGCGTACGTTCGGTCGCGCAGAAGTCGACGTAACTGGCGACCGGCGTCGAGTCCACCGCCCTGCCGGCGAGGCCGGCCGTGTAGAGCTGGTGGATCTCGTGCGGGATGCGGAAGACCGAGTACGAGTCGACGTTGGTATGGTCGAACGCCATGTAGATGCTGGTGCTGTCGTCCCTGACCACCGCGCTGTAGATGAAGTTCGGCCAGGCCAGCGCGTCCGCCGCGATGTCGAACCGGTCCTGCAGATAGCGCGGCAGCGCCGCCCCGTCCTGGAAGTCGCCGACGTCCTCGCGGTGCAGGACGACGGCCTCGGGGGAGAGGGTGAAGCGCCGCAGTTCGTCACCTAGGGGGCTGCACGGGGCCGGGTCGGTCCAGCGGAAGCCGCTGCGCAGGGTCTCGTGGCGCAGCGTCCAGGCCCGCAACGCGCCCTGGAGGACGTCGAGATCGACCCGCCCGGGGATGTCGAAGGCCGTGCCGAGCCAGGTCGGCACGAACAGGCCGTCCTCGCGCACCGACCGCGCGGTCCGGACGTGGGCCTCCTGTACGTACGCGGGTGGCCGGGCATCCTCGGGCAGCCCGGCCACGGTTTCGACGGTCGTCGGATGCAGGGTCCAGGTCACGAGCCGTCCGGGCCGGATCTCGCAACGCTGGATATCGGTGATTCGCACGGGACTTCTCCGTTCGCATGCGTGTCACCGGGCTCCTGGCTCTCGCCCGATGACACGTGCAGACCAACGACCGGATACATCCGGAGGAAACGCCACCGCTTCAGGGTTGGGCAGATCCCCTTCAGTCCCTTACGTCTCGCTCACGTCTCTCCCGGTTACTTCAGGAGGTCGGCCAGACGGCGCCAGCCGTCGCGGGGGAGGGCGTCCCGGGGCCGGTCCTCGACGACCTGGAGGGTGACGTGGTCCGCGCCCGCGGTGAGGAAGGCGTCGATCCGGCCGCGGATCCGGTCGTCGTCGCCCCAGGCGTACACCGCGTCGATCAGGCGGTCGCTGCCGCCGTCCGTGAAGTCGCTCTCCGTGAAGCCGATGCGCAGGAAATTGTTGGTGTAGTTGGGCAGCCCCAGGTACATGGAGAGGTAGTCGCGGGCGGTCGCGCGCGCCCGGTCCGGGTCTGTGTCCAGGACCACCTTCAACTCCGGTGCCAGCAGCGGGAGTTCGCCCAGCGCCTCGCGGGCCTGGGCGGTGTGTTCGGGGGTCACGAGGTACGGGTGCGAGCCGGCCGCGCGGTCCCGGGAGAGCTTCAGCATCTTCGGGCCGAGTGCGGCCAGTACCCGGCGTTCGGCGGGGTGTCCGGCCGCGTCCAGGGCGTCCAGGTACTCGACCATCGTGGCGTACGGGCGACCGTACCGCTCCGTCAGCGGGGCGTGGCTCACTCCGAGGCCGAGCAGAAAGCGGCCAGGGTGGGCCGTCTCCAACTCCGCGGCCTCGGACGCCGTTTCGGTGGCTCCGTACTGCCAGATGCTCTGGATGCCGGTCGCCACGACGAGCCGCGAGGTCGCCTCGACGAGCGGAACCGCGTGCCGTACGCCCGGGCTGCCGCCCAACCAGAGGGCGCCGAAGCCCAGTTCCTCCAGTTCGGCGGTGGCCTCGGCGCGCTCGGTGAGCCCCTCGGGGTCCTCCGAACGCAGCCCGAAGTTCCAGATGCCGTACCGCCCGAGGGTTTCCTTCAATGACGTCATGTGCAGTCCCAACCGGAGGCTCCCTCGGGATAATTCCCGACGCACGGGCCCCGCTGCATGGTGGCTAGACCTTGAGGAAGGTCTCCAGTGCCTCCACCACCATCCGGTGGTCCTGGAGTTGGGGCAGCCCCGACACCGTCACCGACCCGATGACACCCACGCCCTCGACGGTGATCGGGAAGGAGCCGCCATGGGCCGCGTAGACGTCCGGGTCGAGGCGGGAGTCGTCCTCGAACGTCGTGCCCTTGGCGCGGAACCGGGCGCCCACCAGATAGGAGGAGGCGCCGTAGCGCTCCACCACCCGGCGCTTGCGGTCGATCCAGGCGTCGTTGTCGGGGGTCGAGCCGGGGAGGGCGGCGTGGAAGAGCTGCTGACCGGCCCGGTGGATGTCGATCGCCACCGGCGCCTGCCGCTCCCGCGCCAGCTCCACCAGCAGCGAACCCAGCGTCCACGCGTCCTCGTGGCCGAACTGCCGGAACACCAAGTGCCGTTCCTGCGCTTCGAGTTCCTCGATGCTGGGGGTGAGTTCGGGCGCGATGCGCGGTCCGAGGGAAGGCTGGCCGCCCGCCTTGTGTCCGCCGGTCTTCTGGCTGTGGCTGTGGCTGGTCATCGCAGGGTCACCGTCACCTTCTCGTTCGCGGAACGCCGTGCCGCTTCCAGTACGTCGAGCGCGGCAGCCGCCTCCAGGGCGGTCACCGGGTTGGGGCCACCGTCGCGCAGGGCGGCGGCGATCGCCGAGTAGTACTTCTCGTACGAGCCGGGCAGTGTCGGCTCAGGCCGCCCGCCACCGGTCAGCGGGGACTCACCGGATCCGACGCGCCCCCACATGTTCTCGGGTTCGAGCCCCCAACCGGCGTCACCAGGCCCCCCGCCCGCCTTCAGGGCGTCCTCCTGCGGGTCGAGGCCGTACTTCACGTACCCGGCGCGGGAGCCCAACACCCGGAAGCGAGGACCGAGTTGGGCGGTGGTGGCAGACACATACAGATGACTGCGGACGCCACTGGTATGGGTGAGCGCGATGAACGTGTCGTCGTCGGTCTCGGCGCCCTGGCGGCGGATGTCCGTCTCGGCGTACACGGAGGCGACGGGGCCGAAGAGGACGAGGGCCTGGTCGACGACATGGCTGCCGAGGTCGTACAGGAGCCCGCCGATCTCCGCCGGATCGCCGGACTCGCGCCAGCCGCCCTTGGTCTGGGGCCGCCACCGCTCGAACCGCGACTCGAACCGCCATACGTCACCCAGCTCGCCCTCGGCGATCAGCTTGCGGAGCGTCCGGAAGTCGTGATCCCAGCGGCGGTTCTGGAAGACGGAGAGGAGCAGTCCCTGCTGGTCGGCGAGGGCGGCCAGGTCACGCGCCTCGGCGGCCGTGCCCGCGACCGGCTTGTCGACCACGACCGGGAGGCCCGCCTTGAGGGCGGTGGTCGCCAGCGGTACGTGCGTCTTGTTCGGGGAGGCGATGACGACCAGGTCCAGCTCGTCGGCGCGGGCGAACAGGTCGTCGGGCGTCGCGGCGATCCGTACGTCCGGGAAACGGGCGCGGGCCTGGGCCTGCCGCTCGGGGTTCGCGGTGACGACCGTGTCGAGGACGAGGCCCTCGGTGGCGGCGATCAGCGGGGCGTGGAAGACGGAGCCCGCGAGGCCGTAGCCGACGAGGCCGATGCGGAGGGGGGTGCCACTCGGGCCGGGGGTGCCAGTCATGGTGTCCACTTTGGCAACGCTGTTGCCAAAGTGCAAGCAGCGGGGAAAATGGTTCACGTGAACAGGACGAGCGCCGCTACGACCACCACCGGCACCACCGGCACCACCGGCATCGCCACGGCTCCCGGGGCGAATCTGCTCGCTCTGCGCAGTCACAACACCGCGCTGGTGCTCGATCTGCTCCGGACGGCGGGCCCGGACGGCATCAGCCGCCTCGAACTGGCCGAGCGGACCGGTCTCACCCCCCAGGCGGTCAGCAAGATCACCGCCCGGCTGCGCACGGAGGGCCTGGCCGCGGAAGCGGGGCACCGCGCGTCGACGGGTGGCAAGCCGCGCACGGTGTTGCGCCTGGTGCCGGAGGCGGGGCACGCGGTCGGTGTCCACCTGGACCGGGACGAGGTGCGGACGCTGCTGGTCGATCTCACGGGGGCGGTGGTGGGGGAGCGGTTGGCTCCGCTGGACCTGGGGGCGGGGGCGGACGTGGTGGTGGAGGGGGTGGCCGGGGAGGTGGAGGCACTGCTCGGCGGTGGGCCGGAGGATGTCCTGGGGGTCGGTGTCGCGCTCCCGGGCCCGCTGGATCACGCGCGGGGTGTGCTGCACCGGGTGACCGGGTTCCCCGAGTGGGACGGATTCCCGTTGCGCGACGAGTTGGCGCGGCGTCTGGGGGTGCCGGTGGCCGTGGACAAGGACACGAACGCGGCGGCGCTCGGGCTGGCGGTAGGGGGCGAGGGTGGGTCCTTCGTGTACCTGCACCTCGGTACGGGGCTCGGGGCGGGGCTGGTGATCGGCGGGGCGTTGCACCGGGGGGCGCGGACGGGGGCGGGGGAGTTCGGCCACCAGGTCATCCAGCTGGACGGGCCGCTGTGCGGGTGCGGGGACCGGGGGTGCATCGAGGCGCTGTGTCTGGGGGCGGTGGCTCGGGGGGAGCTGGACGAGGCGGCGCGTGTGTTGGGCGCCGGCGCCGCGAATCTGGTGGGGCTGCTTGATATCGACCGGGTGTTGCTGGGCGGGCGTACGGTCGCCGCTGATCCGGAACGGTTTGTGCGGGGGGTTGCGGCGGTTGTCGCCGAGCGGGCTCGGCGGGAGGGGGTGGATGTGGCGGTGCCTGTAGGGGTTGCTTCTGGTGGGGTGCGGGGGGTTGCGGTGGGGGCGGCCCAGTTGCTCCTTGCGCCGGTGTTCGGGCGGGCGGAGTAGGGGGTTGTTGGTTGTCTGCGGCCCGGTGGGGGCTGGTCGCGCAGTTCCCCGCGCCCCTAAAGGCGGCCGGTGGGGGTGATCGTGGAGTTCTGCGCGCCACTGGAAGACGGGCCGGTGGGGGTTTGTCGTGTAGGTGCCGTGCGCCGAAAGGCGGGCGGGTCGAGTCGGGGGTTGTTGGTTGGCTGCGGGCCCGGTGGGGGCTGGTCGCGCAGTTCCCCGCGCCCCTAAAAGCGGCCGGTGGGGGTGGTCGTGGAGTTCCCCGCGGCCCTGAAGGCGGGCCGGTGGGGGCGATCGTGGAGTTCCGCGCGCCCCTGAAAGGCGGCCGGTGGGGTGATCGTGGAGTTCCCCGCACCGTTAGAAGACGGGCCCGGTGGGGCCTGTCGGGTTTGTGTGGTGCAGCGACTGGCGGTGCGTGTGTCCGCGGGTGGGCTGGCGGGGGGTGCCTGTGAACTTCGGGCGGCTGGGGCGCCCCTTTAGGGGCGCGGGGAACTGCGCGACCAGCCCCCACCCGGCCGCAGCCGGACACTCAAGGCCCCTGCGCCGATCAGGCGCATTCGTGTGGTCGTTCGGAGCGGTGTCGTCTGCCGTCCCTGTTGCACCGGCATGGTCATGTGTTCATGCGACTGTGTATCTGTGTGATCGTCACCGCGCTCCTCTCCGCCCCCGGGGGCCTGCCCGGCCCCGCCCACGCGGCCACCTGTGGTGCCGCCGCGGCCACCGACCGGGCCTTTCCCCTCACCACCCGCATTCACGGCGGGCCCGCCGCCTACCAAGCCGGTGGTGAGCCGCGGACCTGGCGGCTCGACCTCACCAACAACACCGCTCACCCCTGCACGGACATCCACCCCGTTCTCGTACTCGTCGACGAGCGCCGTGTCCTGACCGCGGGTCAGGCGCGGCTGGAGTTCTACGACGGGGAGCGCGCCCGCCCCTACCCCGTACGGTTCGAGGCCACCGACGCCGACGAGACCATCGGGGTCTTCGATGGGGACGGGTTCCCCGGGTTCACCGTCGGGCCCGGGCGCACCCTCTCCGTCAAGGTGCGCCTCGCGATCCGTGCCGACGCGGTCGCCAACGACGTCGTCGCCAACGCCGCCGTCGTCCAGCGGCACGCCGACGACGGCGACTGGGTCGGGCAGTCCGACGACTACCGGTTCAGGGTCGTCGTCGCCCCCGGACCGGCGGAGGCGGAGACAGAACCCGGCGTACAGTCCGCCTCGCCGTACGACGGTGAGCTGGCCGGCACCGGGCGCCGCGCCGCCGGTATCCGCCTCGCGGGCGTCGCGCTCGCGCTCCTGCTGACCGGCGGCGGAGTCCTGCTGCTCGCCCGGGTCCGCGGTGCGGGGCGGACGTAAACCGGCCATTCCCCCAAGATCCGGGCTGTGACAGGCTGGGCCCACGCGGCATTCTCGTACGCGTGTACGGCAGCGCAAACGCAGTGCAGGAGCAGGAGACCGGACATGGCAGACCGCAAGCCCATCGACTCGTGGCTCACCGACATGGACGGTGTGCTCATCCACGAGGGCGTGCCGATCCCCGGCGCCGACGCCTTCGTCAAGAAGCTGCGCGAGTCGGGCAAGCCCTTCCTGGTGCTCACCAACAACTCGATCTACACCCCGCGCGACCTGCACGCCCGCCTGCGCCGCATGGGCCTGGACGTGCCCGTCGACAACATCTGGACCTCGGCGCTCGCCACCGCCAAGTTCCTCGACGACCAGCGCCCCGGCGGGACGGCCTACGTCATCGGCGAGGCCGGCCTGACCACCGCCCTGCACGACATCGGGTACATCCTCACCGACCACGAGCCCGACTACGTCGTCCTCGGCGAGACCCGTACGTACTCCTTCGAGGCCATGACCAAGGCCGTACGCCTGATCGAGGGCGGCGCCCGTTTCATCGCCACCAACCCGGACGAGACCGGCCCCTCCGCCGAGGGCCCGCTGCCCGCGACCGGTGCCGTCGCCGCGCTGATCACCAAGGCGACCGGCAAGAAGCCGTACTTCGCGGGCAAGCCGAACCCCCTGATGATGCGCACCGGGCTGAACGCGATCGGCGCCCACTCGGAGACCAGCGCGATGATCGGCGACCGTATGGACACCGACGTCCTGGCCGGCATCGAGGCCGGGATGCGGACCTTCCTGGTCCTCACCGGCCTGACCGGACCCGACCAGGTCGAGAACTTCCCGTACCGCCCGTCCGAGATCGTCGACTCCATCGCGGACCTCGTCGACCGGATTTGAGCCGACCGGTACGGCCGTCCAAACCCTTCGGCACCCGTACGGAGCAGCCGTACCCGCTCCGGAGATGCGAACCGGCGTCCGGAGGAGGAGTCTCCAGGTGTCTGGAGGTTCACGATGGGTTCCATGCGGATCACTCTCTGTGCCGGTGCCGCGGTCGCCGCCGCGCTCACCCCTGCCACCCTGGCGTACGCCGCCGACGGGGGCGTCACGGTGACCCCGGCGTCCCCGGCCCCCGGCAGCGACGTACGGCTGGTCGTGCGCGGCTGTACGGGGAAGACGGGGACCGCGAAGTCCGAGGCGTTCGTCGCCGATGTGCTGCTCGCGGGGGAGGGGCAGGGCGGGGCGCTCGTCGGAGGGTCCCGTATCCGCTCCTCGCTGGTTCCGGGCACGTACAACGTCACCGTCGGCTGCGACGGGCAGAACGGCAAGGTGAAGGGCGTGATCGCCGTCACCGAGAAGTCGTCCCACACGGCTGAGGCGTCCCCGAAGCCCTCCGCGGCTGCCTCCGTTCCCGTTCCCGCTCCCGCCTCGCCCGTCGCCCCCGTGCCCGCCGGTGGCGGCGGTGCGGCCGACGAGCTGGCCGCCGATGCTCGGGGTGAGGGTCCCGGTACCCGGCAGGCCGTCGTCGGACTGGTCCTCGCCGGTGTGGCGGCGGTCGTCGTGGCGGTGCGCGGTGTCCGCCGGGGCCGTGGGACGGACTGAACCGCCATGTCCGACGACCGTGAACGGTCCTCCGGCACCGGGCGCCTGACCACCGGCGTCGCCTGGGCCCTGCTGCTCCTCGGGCTGTGGCTGTGGGGCCGCGAGGTGACCGACGTACGCCATGGCACAGCCGCGCCGACCACCGGTGACATCGCCGCCGTCGGCCGCCCCCCGGACGCCGAACTCCCGCCCGCGCACCAGCCGTTGAGCGGCGCCCTGCCGCAGCGCGTCGACATACCCCAACTGGGCGTACAGGCCCCGGTGGTGGCCCGAGGCCTCGACCGGCGCGGCGCGGTCGACCCGCCGCCCTTCGACCAGGCGGGCGTCGTGGGCTGGTACGGCTCCGGCACCCGGCCCGGGGCCGCCGGTACCGCCCTCCTCGTCGGACACGTCGACACCGAGACCAGGCCCGCCGTCTTCTACAAGGTCAGCACCCTGCGCCCGGGCGCGACGATCCGGGTCACCCGCGCCGACGGCAAGGTCGCCGAGTTCACCGTCGACGACGTACGGGTCCTGCACCGCGACACCTTCGACGCCCGACAGGCGTACGGAACCCGGCAGTCGGGCCGCGCGGAACTCCGGCTCATCACCTGCGGCGGTACGTTCGACCACGCCACCCGCACCTACACGTCGAACGTGATCGTGTCGGCGTATCTCACGGGCGCAGCCGTCTGACCCCGCCCTGCCCGGTCGACGACCCGCTCCCCCCAGAGCCGTCGACCGGGCTGGTCCTCGACCGCGCGCGCACGGGTTGCGGGAGTAACCCGGCGACCGGCGCGGGAGGTTCGGTGCCGCCCCTCAATTGCGGACGGTGAAGCACTGGCCGGGGGCTGGGGCCGTCTGAGACGACTGTAGAACGGATGTGCGCCCAGGCCTAGAGGGAGAATGACGCCAAGTCCCGGTCCGTGGCTCTGTGTTATCCACGCAGGTCGTAGATAGTTCTATGCCCGGTTCCCAGGTCGGTGTTCCGGCCTTCGGCGGTCGTGCTCCGACCCCGACCGAACAGGGTGTAACAGGTAGCCGACAAGGTACTGGTGAACTCGTGGGCCCCGGCCGCGTATGTCAGGATTGAGGCTTACGCCACTGCATCCAGGGGGGACCAGGACAGTGCACCCGAGGGGGAGTTCGATGTTCGGCAGTAAGGGGGCGTCCTGGGGGAGGGCGTCCATGGCGGTGCTGGGGGCGGCACTGCTGCTCACCGGTTGTTCCTCGTCCTCGGACAACGGGGACGGCGACGACCCGGCCAAGAAACCGGAAGCACTGATCACCCAACAGCCCAAGGGCACCAACCCGTTCTGGGTGAACCCGGACGGCAACGCGGCGGAACAGGTCGCCACGTACGTCAAGCAGGACAAGACCACGGACGCCGAGCAGATCCGGAAGATCGCCGAGCAGCCGACCGGAGAGTGGATAAGCCCGGAGAACCCGGAAGCGGAGGCCAGAGGCTTCACGGAGGCCGCGCAGAAGGCGGACCGCTCCGCACTCCTCGTCCTCTACAACATCCCGCACCGCGACTGCGGCCAGTACTCCAGCGGAGGCGCCGCCGACGGCGACACCTACCGCGCCTGGATCGACGGCGTCGCCAAGGGCATCGGCGACCGCGCGGCCACGGTGATCCTCGAACCGGACGCGGTCCTCCACCTCGTGGACGGCTGCACCCAGGACGAGTTCCACGAGGAGCGGTACGACCTGCTCAGCGGGGCCATCGACACCCTGTCCGCGCTGAAGAACACGAAGGTGTATCTGGACGCGGGGAACGCGGGATGGGGACACCCCGACCAGATCTTCGAGCCGCTGAAGTGGGCGGGGATCGAGAAGGCGGACGGCTTCTCGGTGAACGTGTCCAACTTCTACTCGACCGCCGAATCCATCGCGTACGGCAAGGAGTTGTCGGCGAAGGTGAACGGCAAGCACTTCGTGGTGGACACGTCCCGCAACGGGAACGGGCCGTACACCGGGGGCGAGCCGGACGAGAACTGGTGCAATCCGCCCGGACGTTCGCTGGGCGAGACCCCGACCGTGAAGACGGCGGACCCGTTGGTGGACGCCTATCTGTGGGTCAAGCGGCCCGGGGAGTCCGACGGGGAGTGCAAGGGCGGCCCCAAGGCCGGTCAGTGGTGGGCCGATTACGCGCTGAAGCTCGCGAAGGCGAGTGGCTGACCACGACCGGGTGACCAGGGCACGCATGACGTGAACTCGCCCGGGGCGGTGGTCGAACACCGCCCCGGGCGAGACCGGTTACCGAGATCTTTTGAGAGGTCCCGCGTCAGATCACCGGACGGTGAGGTAGGCGCGCTCGATCGTCTGGACCAGGGTGTTGCCCGAGTCGTCGGTCAGCTCGGCCCGCAGGGAGACGGAGCCGGGCTCGGCCGGGTGCTCCAGCGACAGACGGTTGCCGTCGACGGCATCGGCGGACTGCCAGGTGGCGCCTTCGTCGTAGGAGACCTCGAAGGCGAGCTTCGCGGGCTGGCGGCCGGCCGCCGCGCCCTCGATGCTGAAGGGCACCTCGAACCGCTCGCCCGCCTTCGCCGTGCTGGACAGCGTCAGTTCGGGGGAGAAGCGGATCACCGACACCGGCAGTGCGGTCGGCTCGTCCTCGGGGGTCTTGGCGGAGCGGAAGGTCCACTCCGTCCTGACACGGGTGCTGACCGGCGAGAGTCCCGGATCACGGGAGTTGTCCAGGGTCAGCCTGTACGTGCCCGTCTGTTCGGGAACGGTGAATTCGGTGATGCTGTTGGCCGGGGAGGAGCTGTGGGTGATCTCCTCGCCGTCGACCTGGAGCGAGCTCTCCGCCGAGGTGGATCCACTGCCGCTGTCGTGGTGCCCGGCGCCGTCGCCGAACAGCGGCAGATAGGCCGTGATGACATTCCCGGACCGTTCGATACCGGGCTTCCCCGTCACCACGGAGCCCACGGAACCCGCGGAGTCGCCCAGGGCCGGGCCGAAGACGCCGACGTTGAACCGCTCGGTGTGGTTCTGTCCGGCCTGCCAGGTCCTGGGCGTCCCGTTGAGCAGGTACTCGAACTCGCCCTCGTCGCTGCGCTGTTGCACGTCGAAGGACCATTTGACGCCGTTGTCGAGGAAGTAGTCGGTCGTGCGCAGCGGCAGGTCCCCCGACAGCAGGCCGTAGCGGCCGAAGGAGTCCCCGTCGGGCATATGGGCGTTCACCGTCACGTCGACGTCCTTGCCCGTGCCGGGCGAGCCTGCCTGGAAGTCGACCTCGGCGAGCTGATCCTGCTCCACCTTGGCGGCGAAGCCACCCAGGTCGCCGCGGCGGACCCAGGAGAGGTGGTAGGTGACCGGCCTGCCCTCGTCGTCCTGGCTTGTCCAGTCACCGGAGTACTGGGCGAACGCGGCTTCGGCGGGCACCTCGGGGCCGAGTTGCCCGAACCGTATGCCCTCGAAGGTCGGGAGCCAGTACCCGTCCGTGTTCGTGGGCATCCCCGCGGCCCGTGCGTAGCGGTACGCGACGGTGGCCTCGGTGTTCTTGGCCGTCGCGTCGGGCACGGTGATGTCCAACGGCCGTGCCTGCCGGGCGTCGACGGTGACGGTGGTGTTCTTGTCCAGGGTCAGCTTCGGCTGCATCAGCACGGACTGGGGGGAGGACGTGGAGTCGGGGTGGATCACCCCGGTGAGGCCGTAGTCGCCCTTGGGCAGCCGTACCGTGAGCACGCCGTCGTCCTCGTCAGTGTAACGGGTGTAGAAGTCCCTGTCGAGGCCCTGCACGGTGGTGACGGCGTCGCTGGTCGGCTCACCGTTCTCGTCGAGGTGTCTCAACGTCAGGTCGAACGACTCGACCTCGCGCTGCACCCCCACGGCGGTGCGCACCGCGACCTTGTCATCGGCCGAGACGGCCGACACCGAGCCGCCGAACGTGCCGTCGGCGCTGCCGGAACGGGTGTCCGCGGTCACGTCGACACTGGCCTCGCCGCCCGCCGGGACGGTGATCCGCTGCGGGGACACGGAGAACATGCCCTCGGCGGCGGGCTTGCCGTCCACCGAGAAGGCGTCGACCGACAGATCGAGGGTGACCGGCTCCGTACCGAGATTCTCGTAGGTGAGCTGCTTGGTCGTCGGGGTGTCGTCGCCGTGCGGCCACTGCTGCGCGCCGAAGTTGATCGGCTGCTGCTCGGTGACGACCTTCTGCTCCAGCGCCCGCGCCAGATCCGTACGGCCGGTGCCCTGCTGGAAGGAGCTGTACGTGCCCGGCTCGGCGGAAGCGGTGAGGACGGCCTTGATGCGCTCGCCGGTCCAGTCGGGGTGCTGCTGGGCGAGGATCGCGGCGGCGCCCGCGACATGCGGGGTCGCCATGGAGGTGCCGCCGATGGTGAGGTAACCGGGTGCCGGGGACGGCTTCGAGCGCTCCAGCAGGCTGCCCGAGGCCGCGGCGGCCGTGATGGCGGCACCGGGCGCGGTCAGATCGGGTTTGACCCCGCCGTCACCGACCCTCGGACCACGGCTGGAGAAGTCGCCGAGCTGGTCGGCCTTGTCGACGGCGCCGACGGTGAGCGCGGCGTCCGCGCTGCCCGGCGAACCGACGGTCCCTTCGCCGAAATCGCCCTCAAGACCCTCGTTGCCGGCCGCGATGACGAAGAGCGTGTCGGACTCGGCGGAGAGCCGGTTGACCGTCTCCTCCAACGGGTCGATGCCGGGGGAGTCCGTGCTGCCGAGGCTGAGGTTGGCGATGTCGGCGCCCTGCGCCACCGCCCACTCCATGCCCGCGATGATCCCGGAGTCCGAGCCCCAGCCGCCGTCGTCGAGGATCTTGCCGTTCAGGAGCTTCGCGCCGGGGGCGACACCCTTGTACTTCCCGCCGGACTTGGCGCCCGTACCGGCCGTGATGGACGCCACGTGCGTACCGTGCCCGAACCTGTCGGCCGTACCGGACTCGGAACCGGTGAAGTCCTGCTCGGCGACGACCTGGCTCGCGAGATCGGGGTGGGTCGTGTCGATCCCGGTGTCCAGCACGGCGACCTTGACGCCGGTGCCGTCGTACCCGGCGGCCCAGGCGGTCGGCGCGCCGATCTGCGGGACGCTCTTGTCGAGACTGGCCTTGCGCCGCCCGTCCAGCCACACCTTCTCCACGGCGGTCGAGGCGGTGAACGCGTCGGCGCCGGTATCGGTCACGGTGTCCCAGAAGTCGGTGCCGCGCTTCTTGACGGACCGCATCGCCTTGCCGTTGACGACGGGCAGCGCCCGGCCCATCCTCGCCCCGGCCCCGGTGAACGGGGTCATCGAGGGCGCCTTCTTGCCCTTGAACGTGACGATCAGCGGTACGTCGGTACGGCCCGCGTCGTCGTACCCGTCGGCGACCAGCTGGGTCACGTCGAACAGCCGGGCGTCCAACCCGCCCTGCGCCAGCAGCAGTTCGGCGTCACCGGGCACGACCCTGGTGTGTCCGTCGACCACTTGGACGGAGAACGGCACCCGCTCCCGGCCCTCCGCCCGCACCACACCGGTGACCTTCCCGGCACCGTCCACCGTGACCCGGTCACCAGTGATCAGCGTGACCGTCTTCAGCGGACCGGACTGGGAACTCCCGGTGGCCGATGTATCGACCGGGGCTCCCTGGGCGACCTCGCCGGGGAGGGCGGTCAGCAGCAGGGCGGTGGTGGCCAGCCCCGCCGCCGCGACGATCGCGCCTTTTCGTCTAGTGCCTAACTCCACCTGAGATGTCCTCTCGGTTCGTGATGGGGCGTTCGTAACTGCTCGTTCGTGATGGGGCGTTCGCGGTCCTGGCCGTCACCGTTCGAGGGACGTGCGGTCCCCCATCACGACCACCGGGTGCAGCGCGGGGTCGAGCGCGAGCAGCAGCTCCTTCATGTGCTGCTTCGCCAGGCTCACGCAGCCGTGGGTCGGGCCCCCGTGGTCGACGTGCAGCCAGATGCCGCCGCCGCGGTTCGTGCCGAGCGGGCGGGTCCAGTCGAGCGGGGAGGTGCCCGGCTCGCGGTTGTAGTCGATGGCGACCACGTAGTCGAAGGAGCCGGCGAGCGGCTCGCCCTCGAATCCGGTGCCGCCGATGGTGAAGCCGCCGGACCGGTCGTAGGGCAGCTTCGTGCCCGGGTCGGCGAGCAGCCCGCCCGCGTCGCTGAGGGTGAACACACCGATGGGCGAGTGCAGGTCGCCCGCGTAGTGGTCGTCGGTCCAGCCCTTGAGCGCGTTGTGGGCGGCCCAGGTCCGCCCGGCGGTCCAGCCGCTGTCGTCGGTGCGACGCTCGTACAGCACCACCTGCGACTGCGGGGAGTCCTTGTCCTTCCCGGTGACGATCAGGACCTGCCGGGCGTCGTCGGGGATCTGGGCGAGCGTCCGGGGGCCGAGGCCCGGCAACTCGGCCGGGGCGGAAGGGCTCGGGGCCGGAGTACTGGTGGCCGTGCCGATCTCGCCTGCCGGGCTCGGCCCGGATCCGGCGACAGCCCGGATGTCCTGCGCACCGGCGGCTGCGGCCGAGGAGACGCCTCCCGCCACCGTCCCGGTGCCGACACCGGAGCCGCCGCACCCGGCCAGGGTGAGCGCCAGGACCAGGACCGCGGCGGGGACCGGCACACGGGAGCCCGAGCCCGCCGAAGAGAAGACGTGCCTCATCGCGCCGACCCCGCCGTCCACTCGCCCCACGGCATGTTCCAGCCGTTGAGCCCGTTGTCGGGGGCGATCACCTTGTCGTCGGAGTTCTTCACCACGACCACGTCGCCGATGAGCGAGTTGTCGTAGAACCAGGCCGCGTCCTGGCCGGAGTCGCCGCCGCCCTTGGCGTCGTTGAGCCCCACACAGCCGTGGCTGATGTTGGACTTGCCGAAGACGGAGTCGTCCCCCCAGTAGTTGCCGTGGATGAAGGTGCCCGAGGTGGACAGCCGCATGGCGTGCGGGACGTCGGGGATGTCGTACTGGCCGGCGAAACCGACCGTGGCGCCGTTCATCCGCGTCGAGATCAGCTTCTCGGAGATGACCATCCGCCCGTTCCAGGTGGGCGAGGAGGCGGCACCCGCGGTGATCGGTACGGTCCGTACGGTGGTGCCGCCCCGGACGACCTTCATGGTGTGCGCGGCGGCGTCCACGGTGGACACCTGACTGCGCCCGACCTTGAAGCGGAAGGTCTTGTCCTGCTCGCCGTACGCGTCGGCGGCCCCCTTCACCCCGGCGAGGCGGATCCTGACGGTGACCGTGGAGTTCGGCTTCCAGTAGTCCTGTGGACGGAAGTCGAGGCGCTGCGCGCCGAACCAGTGGCCCACGACGGTCTGTCCACTGTCGGAACCGACCTCCACGGCGGACTCGACGGCCTTCTTGTCGGTGATCGCCTTGTCGAAGGTGAACGAGACCGGCATGCCCACGCCCACCGTGGAGCCGTTCTCCGGGGTGTGGGTGCCGGTGAACCGGTCGGCCTCGGCAAGGGTCGTGAACGCCACGGTCCTGGTCGTGCGGTGGCCGCCGGCGTCGGTGGCCGTGGCGCTCAACCGGTAGGCCGTCCCGTGCTTCAGGTCGCCCGTGGGAGCCCAGCTCTTCTTGTCGGGGGACCGTTCGCCGGGCACCGTCCGGCCGTCCGCGGTGGACAGGAACGCCTCGGCGATCGTGCCCCCTTCGACCGTGACCCGGCCGCCGGTGGTGACCGGGACGTGTTCCTGCCCGTCGGTGGCATGCAGGTCCAGCCGGGCCCCCGTCGCCGCCCGGGCTACCTGCGCGGGTGTCTTCGCCGGGCTCGCGGCGGGGTTCTTGGCGTCCGACGACGTCGTCCCCGTGCTGCAGCCGGCCAGCAGGCATACCGAGACGGCCACTAGCGCCAGGGCGGACCGGGCCGGGCCGGTGTGATGGGTGGTTTCTCCGCTGTGCATGGGGCCAGCGTGGAGCGCGGATATCAGGAAGTGGTCAGGGTGTGGCAAGGACCGCATGAGGGTCGTTCACCGTGCTGACGCGGCCTCGGCACACCTAAGGTCACCTGCGTGTGCGCATATATTCTGGTCGCCGAAGACGACGGCATGCAGGCCGAGTTGATCCGCCGGCTCCTCGTCAGGGAAGGCCATACGGCCACCGTCGTCTCCGACGGACGAGCCGCTCTCGACGAGGCCCGCAACCGCCGGCCCGACCTCGTGATCCTCGACGTGATGCTGCCCGGCCTCGACGGGTTCGGCGTCTGCCGCGTCCTGCGCCGGGACGCGGACATCCCGGTGCTGATGCTCACGGCCCGCTCCGCCGAGGACGATCTGCTGCTCGGCCTCGACCTCGGCGCCGACGACTACATGACCAAGCCGTACAGCCCCCGGGAGCTGCTGGCCCGCATCCGCATCGTGCTGCGCCGCACCCTGCGTCCCGTCGAGGAGGAATCCCCCGTACTGCGCGTCGGAGGCGTCACCGTCGACCCCGTACGGCACGAGGTCACCTGCGACGGTACGGAGATCGGCTGCACCCCGGGCGAGTTCGCCATCCTGAACGCCATGGCCGCCGAGCCCGAACGGGTCTTCTCGCGCCGCCAGTTGCTGGAACACACCCGTGGCCACGACCGGGCGTCAACCGAGCGCGCCATCGACATGCACATCCTCAACCTGCGCAAGAAGATCGAGCCCGACCCGCGCGCCCCCGCACGGCTGCTGACGGTGTTCGGGGTCGGCTACAAGCTCGTGGACGGAAAGGGTTCCGCATGACCCGCCCGGACGGCGGGACGCCCGTCGCCCGCATCCCCTGGCACAAGAGTCTGCTGGTACGGCTGCTGCTCACCTCCGTGGCGATCGCCGTACTGTCCGTCGGCGCCACCGCGTGGCTGGCCGTGCAGCTCACCACCCGGGCCATCCAGGAGGAGCGAGGGCAGGTGCTCTCCGACGACTCCGACATCCTTCGCCGGCTCAGCGGCTACGCCGCAGCCCATCCCGACTGGGACGGCATAGGGCCCACCGTGCGCACACTCTCGCGCACGCTGGACCGCCGTATCACCCTGACCACCGCGGGCGGACGGCTCATCGCCGACTCCGCCGCGTCCGGCACCGCGCTGCCCGCCCGCGCCTCGGCCACCGTCGACCCGCTGCGTACGGACACCTACACCCAGCCCGGCGCCCAGCTCGCCGGCATCGACCCACGGGCGGTGGGGCCCTATCGGTTGTCCTCCGGCGCGGTCAGTGAGGTGAACGCGGCGGCGCTACTGCGGGTGAAGTGCCTGACCCGGTACGGCGGCGGTGGCCACACCGAACGGAAGCTCAGCGGCCGTACGGTCGCCATCGCCGACGGCAGTTCGGCGGACGTGGTCTCGCGATGCGCCGACGAGACGGACAACCCGGTGATGCCCAGCGAGCGCACGGCGCTGGTGGCCCTCGGGAAGCTGATGACCGGCTGCCTCCCTGGTGAATTCAAGGAGCTGCCCAAGATGGACCCCACTTTGCAGTCGCTGTTCCGCGACGACGTCGTTCCGGGGATGTCCGACCGGCCGGTCGTCGGCAACGAGCAGACGCAGAACTGTCTCGACACGGCCCGCCGCACCCAACTCGACCCCTACGTCGCCCCACCGGCGGTCCTCTACCTCGGCGACCGCGACCAGCAGCGGACCGGCTTCGACCTCTCACCCGCCAACAAGACGAAGATCGTCGGAGTCTCCGGTCTCGTCCTGGCCGTCACGATCGCCCTGACCGCCCTCGTAGCCGTACGTCTGGTCCGTCCCCTGCGCGCCCTGACCGCCGCCGCCCGGCAGCCGCCCGAGCACCACGCACGGGTCGCCGTCACCACCAAGGACGAGACGGGCTTCCTGGCCACCGCCTTCAACGACCTGACCGCGCGCCGGGAGCAGATGGAGGCCCAGCGCAAGGCCATGGTCAGCGACATCGCCCATGAACTGCGCACCCCGCTGACCAATATCCGCGGCTGGCTGGAGGTCACCCGCGACGGACTGCTCGACCCCGACCCCGACCTGATCGCCTCCCTGCACGACGAGGCGCTGCAACTCCAGCACATCATCGACGACCTGCGCGACCTCTCCGCGGGCGACGCCGGCACCCTGCGACTGCACCGGGAGCCGCTGGCAGTGGACGAGTTGATCGGCCAGGTCGCCACCGCGCATCGCAGCCGCGCCGAAGCGGGGGCCGTGTATCTGCGGGCGGAGGCCGATCCCGGGCTCTGGATCGACGCGGACCCGGTGCGGATGCGGCAGGTCCTGGGCAACCTCGTCTCCAACGCCCTGCGGCACACTCCAGCGGGCGGGACGGTCACGCTCGGCGCGCGGCAGACGGCGTACGAGGCGGTCCTGACCGTGCGGGACACGGGGGTTGGGATTGCCCCCGATGACCTGCCCCATGTCTTCGACCGGTTCTGGCGCGTCGAGAAGTCGCGCAGTAGGCGTACGGGGGGCAGCGGGCTCGGATTGTCCATCGTGCGGCAGTTCGTCGAGGCGCACGGGGGGACTGTCGCGGTCGACAGCACGCCGGGCAGCGGGGCGGTGTTCACGGTGCGGCTGCCTTGTGTGCGTGAGCCGGACTAAGGGTGCGTTGTCGGCTGCGGGCCGGTGGGGGCTGATCGCGCAGTTCCCCGCGCCCCTAAAAGCGATTCGGCGCCCCCCTTTCAACGAGGGGCGCCGACCACCCACCCAGGGGCGCGGGGAACTGCGCGACAAGCCACGACGCACCCGCAGCCGACAACGCGCCCCTAAAAGCAGTCGGCGCCCCTCTGAACAAGGGGCGCCGTTCGCATACCTAGGGGCGCGGGGCTGTATCTAATTTGCGGCTACCGCCGCGTGGGCGCGACAAGCCACGACGCACCCGCAGCCGACAACGCACCCCTCGCGCTAAGGCACCTTGACCCACTGCGCCTTGCTGGGCGTCCCCTGGTCATCAGTGACGAACAGCATGTACCACCCCGACTCCACCAGGTTCCGGTTCTTCGGGACCGTCACCGTGATGCTGTCCTTCGTCTTCTTCAGGTCCAGGGCGATCGACCGCTGGTCCACATCCGTCACGTGCGTCGAGGCGCTCGGCCGGATCAGACGGGCCGTCTTGATCGTGGACGCGTGCTGGGACTTGAACGTCCCGGACGCACCGCGAGCGATCGTCTGCGGACCGCCCGTCAGGGAGGGCTGCGCGTCGCGGTACAGGTACGGCGGCGTGTAGATCTCGATGCGCTGTTCGAACTTGCCCGGCTTGGTGTTGGCCTTGTCCGCGTACAGCGAGTCCGAGCCGAAGAACATGACACGCCCGTCGGGCAGCAGGATCGAGCCCGAGTGGTAGTTCCGGCCCACCAGCGGATCGGCGACCCGCTTCAGCTTGCCGGTCTTCGCGTCGTACATATGGGCCTGGAGGATGTTGGAGTCCCCGCGACCCCGGTAGTCCTCCGAGCCGCCCGAGATCATGACCGTGTCGTCGGGCAGGATCGAGTACTGCGGGTAGCGCGTCCCCTTCTCCAGCTCCGGACCGTCCGTGAAGACCGGGTTGTCCGCCAGGAGATCGATCACGCGGGTCTTCTTGCTGGAGAGCGCCGACTCGCCGACCCCGCCCCCGCCGATCACCATGTACTTCTCGTCCTGCGCCGGCGGCAGCAGGACCGTGCCCGCCGTCTCCAGCAGCTTGGGGTCGCTCAGACCCTTCAGCTTGGTGAACTTGTCGGTCTCCACGTCCCAGATGCCGGGGTCACGGCCGACGTTGTCGGGGCCGTAGCCCGCGTTCGCGCCCGAGTAGAACATCTCCCCGTTCTGCATCAGGGAGATCGCCGGGTACGTCGGGAACTGCCGCGTGTGCTTCGTGTACGTCCACTTCTTGGTCTTCGGGTCGAACACCTCGTTCTTGCCCGGCACCAGCTGGCCGATCTCGTCCAGGCCGGAGAGGCTGAGGATCTTGCCGTCCGACATGGTGGTGAGCGTCGGGTACCAGCGGGCCTCGTTCATCGGGTCGACCTTGATGTACTTCTCGGCGACCGGGTCGAACTCGAAGGCGTCCCGGATGCCCTGGAAGTCCTTCTTGTCCAGGGCGAGCTTCTCGGCGATGCCGTACGTGTTGCGGGAGTCGGCGCCCGACAGGCCCTGTACGCGGTAGTTGTCCTGCGTACCGGTCTCGTACTTGGTGCCCTTCTTCTGCGCCTCGACATAGATCCGGCCGAGCCCGGGGTCGTTGCGCAGGAACTTGCCCGTCGCCTTGTCGAAGACCTTCGTCGCCCGCTCGACGACGACCGGGTCCTTCGACACGAACGTCTTGCCGTTCTCCTTGCCGGTGAACTTGGTGCCCGCGGGCAGGGTGATCGGCTTGTCCGGGTTCTCGTTGTGCACCACCATCAGGCCGCCGGCCTTGGTGACATCACCCTTGAGCTTCTCGTACCGCTTCGTACCGCCCGCGATCAGCAGATTGCCGTTGGCGAGCTGGGTGTGGCCGGTGCAGAACAGGTCCTTGGGCGTGTCGATCTTCTTGATCGTGCCCTTGACCGGGTCCCAGAGGCGGGTGTCGAACTTCTTCGCGTCGAAGTTGTCCGCGTTGTTGCCGGAGCCGGCGACGAGCAGCACCTTGCCGGTGTGCAGCAGGGCCGCGTGGATGGTGTTCTGCCGGTACTCCTCCGGGAAGTTCACCACCTCCCACTTGCCGTTCTCGGCCTTGTACTCCGGTCTGTTGATCTTGTAGTCGTGGTATTTCTCGGTGCTGAAGCGGTACACCCACGGCCCGTTCATCCCCGCCAACGCGAGGACCACCGCCGTGCCTATCGCGAGACGACGGGCGCGGCGGCGGCCTGCACGGTCTTTCATTCCTTACGTCCCCCAAGTCCACCAAGGGCGATCTGCATGGTCTGGTCGTTGCCCTCGCTCCCTACGCTGCCCCCGCCGGTCCCGCCCGATGCGGCCCACGTGGGCTTGTGCTGCGGCGCGTGGGAGGAGTGGGGGGCGTATGGGGCGTGCGATGCCTGCGAGGCGTGTGGTGCGTGCTGGGCGGGCACGATCGGCTGTGGCGCGGCATCCTGCGGCTCGGCCGGGCCGGCGGCGAGCTTCTTCTTCTCCTGACGCAGCATGTGCCGCCAGACGAAGATCGGCGTCGCGGTGATCGTCGTGGCGAACGTCGCCCAGATGATCATCGCGGGGTGCGAGTGCCCGAAGGCGAAACCGGCGCCGATCGAGCCACCGAAGATCAGGATGAAGTACCAGTGGTAGCGGAACGTCCCGAACCAGCGGTCCGGGCTCGCCGAGTCGCCCTTGGGCGTGACCACGAACTTGCTCTTGCGCCGCAGCGCGGAGTCGAGCAGGGCCTTGGCGTAGAGCGGCGCGGACAGCGCCGACATGACCATGCCCGCCACACCGCCGGAGCCCTCGGGCTCGTGCGGGGAGACGTTGTGCCGGCGGTTCCAGATGTACAGGCCGATCTGCAGCGCCGAGGCGTTGCCGTACAGCATCAGCCACACCGTCGGGTCGATGTTCACACCCGAGGCGCCGAGGCCCAGGAACAGCGCACAACTCAGCGCCGCCAGGATCCAGTTGAGGGCGGACATCGGATAGAAGATGATCATCATCGTGTAGTTGAAGAGCTTGCTCGGCGGCAGCGAGTAGAAGCCCTTCCAGTACTGCGTGAGGATCGTCTCGTACGTCCCGCGCGACCAGCGCATCTGCTGGGTGAAGAAGTCCGTCCAGGCACTGGGACCCTCACCGACCGCGAGCACGTCCGGCGTGTAGACCGAGCGCCACTTCTTCCCCGTCGCCGGGTTCTTGTGGCGGTGGATCTCGAAGCCGGTCGCCATGTCCTCGGTGATCGAGTCGTACAGGCCGCCGATCTGCTTCAGCGCCTTGATGCGTACGGCGTTGCTGGTCCCCACGAACATCGGCGAGCCGTAGCGGTTGCCGGCCCGCTGGATCAGCGCGTGGAAGAGGAACTGCTGCGACTCGGCGGCCTTGGTGACGAAGTTGTCGTAGTTCCCGTAGACCTGCGGGCCGATGACGAAGCCGATGTTCGGGTCACGGAAGAAGCCGAGCATCCGCTCCAGGTAGTTGGGCAGCGGCACGTGGTCGGTGTCCACGGAGGCGAAGAAGTCGTAGTCGTCGCCGTGCGCGTCGAGCCAGGCGTTGTAGTTGCCGTGCTTGGTCTTGGCGCGGTGCGGGCCCTTGGGCTGGTTCCACTTCGCGACGCCCTTGCGGGAGAAGTGGTGCACGCCCAGGCGCTCGCAGACCGCCTTCACATCGGCGTCGTCGCCCTCGTCGAGGAGCCAGACATGCATGAGGCCGCGGTGCCGGATCCGCACCGCGGCTTCGAGCGTCTTCGTCACCATCTCCAGCGGCTCCTTGCCGGGCACGAAGGAGGTGAGGAAGGCCACTCTCGTACCGGTCTCGGGCACCACCGGGATCGGGTCGCGGGCGACCAGGGTGGCGTGCGCGTTCGACAGCACGTTCAGGCAGCGGAACAGCTCGATCAGGCCGATCGACACCAGCATCACGATGTCGAGCGCGGGCAGGAAGTCGTAGGCCGGGTAGTCGCGTTCCGTCCAGTGCGCGGGCTGGAGCAGCCAGACGAGCAGGACGACGGAGAGCAGTGGTGCGGCGCCCAGCATCAGCGCTGCCCGTACGCGGTGCGGTTCCTGCGAGAGCAGGGAACGGTACTTGACCGTGTAGGGCTTGTTCGGATCAGGTTGGGTAAGGGGTCCGGCCAGCCGGCTGTAGTGCTCGTAGTCGTACTTCGGCAAGGTCTTCTTGACTCGGCGGAATCCACCGGTCTGATGTGACGGCACCCTGAGCTGGGTCGTCTGTGACGCGTCGAAGTTATGCCGGGCGCCCGTCGGCGTCGACGTCATGAGTCATCCCCCCACACGCAGGTCAACCGCGTGTTTGTCGGTTCCTAACGCCTGCTGGGCCCCCCTCGGCCTTCACAAACGCATCAGCAATGGACCACTGCCGCCACATCGTCCACACTCTATAGACATGGAACAGCGCCCTTCCGGTTGCATGATGCCCCCCTCGGCATCTGTTCATGGACGGGGCCCCATCCCCGTATCCAGTGCAACCGGTCCGCCCCCAACTGCCGCGTATCCGCAGCATCTTGAAACCCAAGGTTCTACGCCGTTCATCAAGATCGCAAGATGCGAAACACGGTGTTTACCGGTCATACGCGCTCATTGTGACGGCTGTTGAGTCCGGTTGGTGCGTTTGGGACCGGATGTGTGCAGATGGTGTCGGAGTGTTTACGTATCGTCTCTTTGTGATTTAGACACGAACAGGCCCTCCGCCGGAGCGGAGGGCCTGTTCGTGTGCTGTGCGCCGCCAGGGACTCGAACCCCGGACCCGCTGATTAAGAGTCAGCTGCTCTAACCAACTGAGCTAGCGGCGCGCGGTGACGTCGACAACTCTACCCGACCCCGGCGAGTGGTCAGGACCGCCCGGGTCCGCGCATCGGGCCTGTACATCATTCGGACCGTCAACATGCGACAGCGGGTGACAGTTGAGAAACTGCGGAGGTGCAGAAGCGCGCAAGTCATCGCCTGGAGTGTGAGGGGAATCGCATGGCGACTCCGGTATTCGAGGAATTCGATCCCGCGAGCGACTGCGAATGCCCCGGATGCGTTCACTGGCGGGGCGTCAGACCCTATTCCGGACCGGTCTCGGGAACGGGTTCCGGACCCGCCCGTACGGTGGTCGGACGGACCCTCGTCGTGGCCGCGGCGGCGTCCGCCGTGCTCGGCGCCGGCCACGCCCTGCCGGCCGCGGCGGCCCCGTACGCCCCCCACCGTCCGGGAGTACCCGCAGGTGACGAGCCCGAGACCCCACAGGGCGGCAAGGCCCCGCTGCACGGCCCGACCGGCAAACCGGCCACGGACAAGCTCCGGGCGACCACCCGCGCGGAGATCGTCAACCGGGCCAGGACCTGGGTCGCCGCGCGGGTCCCGTACAGCATGAGCACGTACTGGCGGGACGGTTACCGCCAGGACTGCTCGGGCTTCGTCTCGATGGCCTGGAATCTCGCCGGGAACGAATGGACCGGCAGCCTCGACAAGTACGGCGTGCGGATTCCCAAGGAGGATCTGCAGCCCGGCGACATTCTTCTGTTCCACAATCCGTCGGACCCCCAGAAGGGCTCGCACGTCGTCATTTTCGGCGGCTGGACGGACTACACGCACACCTATTACATCGCCTACGAGGAGACCCGCCCGCACGCCCGCAGGCAGGCCACTCCGTACGCCTACTGGAGCCACTCGGACGGCTATCAGGCCTATCGCTACAAGGGCCTCGCCGCGAACACGGGCGGCACGGGCGGCACCGAGGACCCGGGCGACTCCGGCGGCACGGAGGCCACCGGCGGTACGGGCGGTACGACGGGTGCGGCCCCCGGAGCCGCCCCGGAAGCGGCGACCAGATTCCCGGGCGCGCGGTACTTCGGCCCCGGCGCAAGCAACACGTACGTCACACAACTCGGCACAATGCTCGTCCGGCGCGGTGGCGCCCGCTTCTACACCTCGGGTCCCGGCCCGCGCTGGTCGGACGCGGACCGCAGGGCGACCCGGGCGTTCCAACAGGCCCAGGGTTGGAAGGGCTCGGCGGCGGACGGCCTGCCGGGTCCGCGCACCTGGGCGCTGCTGGTGAGCGGAACGGGTCGCGACATCGGCGGCGGCACTTCCCAGGCAACCCCGGGAACGGCGCCCGGAACGGCGCCCGGAACGGCGCCTGGAACGGCACCTGGATCAACTCCCGGAGCAGCCCCCGGTACGGCTCCCGAGGCGGTCCCCGGCACGGTCCCCGGGGCGCCCGGCCCGCCCGCCGCGGGCAAGGCGGTCCCCGCGTTCCCCGGACGGGGCGTGTTCCGGCCGGGCTCCAGCAGCCCGTATGTCGCCCAGCTCGGAAAACAGCTGGTGAAGAAGGGGTTCGGCCGGTACTACCCGACCGGGCCCAGTACCCGCTGGAGCGAGGCGGATCGGCGCGCGGTGCAGGCCTTCCAGCGCGCCCAGGGCTGGCGGGGCGGCGCCGCCGACGGCTACCCGGGCCCGGAGACCTGGCGCCGCCTCTTCTTCTCGTAACGCCGGCCCCGGCACCTGCCGGTTGGCCGGTAACCACTGTCGTGACACGGCAACGCACGCATGAACGCATCTGGCGCGGAGGCTGGAGGCACAAATGAGTACGACGACCGAACAGACACCGGAACCCGAGGGACCCCTGGACAACGGCCCCAACGGCCCCCGGCCCGCCCGGCTCATCCAGAACGAGGCCACCACCGAGATCCCCGTCCACCTGCTGTTCCGCGACGAACCCGACCCGGTGTCGATGCCGCTGCGGCCGGCCGTCGTGGGCCGCAGGCAGGGTACGGGCGAGCAGCCGCGCGTCCGCAGACCCGCACCGGCCGGACCGAGCCCGGCGGTTCCAGCGGTCGACCCCGACCTGGTGGAGCGCCCGGCGCGGGTGCTGCCGGGCGCGGTGGGTGTGCTGGCCGGTGTCACCGGGCTGGCCGGGGGCGTGCTCACCTCCTGGTGGGCGGGCGCGCTGCCGCCCCTCGCGGTGGAGGCGCTGCGGCTCCCGGCGACCTACGCGGGCACCGGTCCCGGCCCCGCCCAGTGGGCGGCGTACGCCGGAGCGGGCGCCCTCGGGCTGTTCGGCTTCGGCGGGCTGGCGCGCGGGCGGACCGGGCGGGCCTGGGTGCTGGGCCTGTTCGGCCGCTACCGGGGGACGGTCCGGCGCACCGGCCTGCTGTGGGTCAACCCGCTGCTCCTGCGGAACCGGGTCGACGTACGGCTGCGGCACTGGCGCGGCGAGCCGATGCCGGCGGCCGACGCGAACGGGGTCGCGCTGCGGGTCGTCGTCCTGGTGGTGTGGCGGGTGCGGGACACCGCGCGGGCCACGCTCGGCGTCGAGGACCACGAGACCTACCTGCGCGAGTGTGTCGAGGCGGCGCTCGTACGGGTGCCGGTGGAGATGCCGGGCGCGGGGCGGCGGGCGATGGAGGTGGCCGGGGAGGCGCTGACCCGGGTGGTCGCGGCGGACACGGCGCCGGTCGGCCTGGAGGTGTTCTCCGTACTGCCGGTCCGGGTCGAGTACGCCCCCGAGGTCGCCGCCGCGATGACCCGCCGCCGTATCGCCGCCCTGGACGCCCAGCACCGGGCCGCCGCGCTCACCTCGGTCGTCGACTCGGTGGAGGACACCGTGACCCGGCTGACGATGCGCGGTCTGGTCGAACTGGACGACTACGAACGCAAGGTGCTGGTGAAGGACCTGACGGTCGCGTTCTGCGCGGGGCGGAGCGAGCCGGGTCCGTGATTGGTCTGGACATGCCCAACGGACGGTAATAATCTGATACTTGGTCTAGACCTGCACGCCTCACATGAACCTCCCCCACGTTCAGCAGGAGCGGCAGCATGCGCAAAAAGACCAAGAATCCCAGGAAAACCAAGGTCTACGCCTCGATAGTGGGCCTGGCCACGACCGGCGCCCTCGTCCTCACCACCGGGGGCGCCACCGGCCACGGCTACACCGACCTACCCATCAGCAGGCAGAAGCTCTGTCAGAACGGCACCGTGACGGGCTGCGGCGACATCCAGTGGGAGCCGCAGAGCGTCGAGGGCCCCAAGGGCTTCCCGGCGGCAGGACCCGCCGACGGTCAGATCTGCTCGGCCAACCACACCAACTTCGGCGCGCTCAACCAGCCGAAGACCCCGTCCGGCGGCACCTGGCCGGCGACGAAGGTGACGGGCGGTCAGAGCTACACCTTCCGCTGGCAGTTCACCGCCATGCACGCCACGACCGACTTCAAGTACTACGTCACGAAGTCGGGCTGGAACCAGAACCACGCCCTCGCCCGTTCGGACCTCAACCTGACCCCGTTCCTCACGGTCCCCTACAACGGCCAGCGCCCCCCGTCCACGCTCTCGCACGCGGGCACCCTGCCGTCCGGGCTCAGCGGTCGGCATGTGATCGTCGCGGTGTGGACGATCGCGGACACGGCCAACGCCTTCTACGCCTGCTCGGACGTCACGTTCTGAGCATTCCTTGAGCAAATCCGCGACCCCCCACGGGTACGTTCCCCGTACGCCCACAGGACCAGGTGAGGCGTACGGGGAGCAGTACTGAGAAACGGGGTACGGCCATGGACTTCATGTTCTACGCGGGGCCGACGTTCATCATCGCGATCGCCGTCCTGATGGCGACGTTCGTGATCCGCCGGGTGCTGCGGATGCGCCGCGCCTGGAACAGCGGCCTCACCGCCGAGGCGCGCTGTCTGCGCACGTACACGACGACGAGCGGCGGCTCCGGCGACACCTCGGTGCACACGACACTGCACCACGTCTACGAGTTCGTCGCCCGCGACGGCCGCACGGTCCGCTTCGACGAGCCGCACGGCCCGGGCACGGTCATCGAGGGCGACTACGTCACCGTCTTCTACAGCGAGGGCGAGCAGGTCAACGCCACGGCACACCGCCCGAGCCCGGTCCGGCACGGACTGGCCCTGGCGGGCGTCCTTGGATTCCTGGGCGTGGTCGTGGTGTTCTGCGTCGGCTTCATGGTGACGTACAGCCAGGTCTTCGAGCCGTTCGGCGACCTGTTCTCCGGCACGGACAGCGGCTACAGCAGCACCGACCTGCCATGAGTCTCCACATCTGACGGAACGTCAACTACCGTGCGCCCCCATGGAGTTCATGGAGAGGCGCACGGTCGCGGAACTCGTGGCGGCACGGTGGGGCGACCACCGTCCGGGCCTGTGGTGGGAGGACCGCACGCTCACACACCACGAGGTGGCAGCGGGCGCGGCGGCCAGGGCGGCCCTGCTGACGGACCTCCTCCCACCGGACGCCGAACCGCACGTGGGCGTGTTGTTGGACAACACCCCTGAATATCCCCTCTGGTTGAGCGCGGCGGCCCTCGCCGGTGCCGCCGTCGCAGGCATCAACCCCACCCGCAGGGGCCCCGAGCTGGCCCGCGACATCCTGCACACCGAGTGCCCGCTCCTGATCACCGCGAGCACCCACCTCCCCCTCCTCAGGGACTTCGAACTCCCGGGCGTACGCCTCCTGTTGACCGACACGCAGGAGTACGAGAACCTCCTGGCCCCCTACGCCGAGGCCGAACCGGACCCTTCCCCCGCCACCCCCACCGACCGCCTCCTCCTCTACTTCACCTCGGGCTCGACCGGCGCGCCCAAGGCGGCGATCTGCACGCAGGGCAGACTTGCCGCCGCAGGCCGGACACTGGCCCGGACTTTCGGGGTGGGCCCGGACGACGTGCACTACATCTGCATGCCGATGTTCCACGGCAACGCGGTGATCGCGGACTGGGCCCCGGCTCTTGCGGCGGGCGCCGGGGTGGCCCTGCGCCCCCGCTTCTCGGCCTCCAACTTCCTGGCGGACGTACGCCGCTACCGGGCGACCTACTTCACGTACGTGGGCCGGGCGGTCCAGTACCTGCTGGCGACGCCCGCCCGCCCCGACGACCGGGACAACCCCCTCCGGCTGGGCTTCGGCACGGAGGCCGGGGCGGTGGACGCGGCGGCCTTCGAGCGGCGCTTCGGGGTGCGGCTGGTGGAGGGGTACGGCTCCTCGGAGGGCGGCGCGGCCGTGCGCTGGACGCCCGGAACCCCGCCCGGCGCCGTCGGCCGCGCGGCACCGTCCGACGACCTCGCGGTGGTCGACCCCGAGACACGCACCGAGTGCCCGCCGGCCGCCCTGGACGCCTCGGGCAGACTGCTCAACGGCACCGCCGCGATAGGGGAGTTGGTGAACCGGGGCCCGAACCCCTTCGAGGGCTACTGGCGCAACCCGGAGGCCGAGGCGGCCCGCCGCCGGGACGGCTGGTACTGGACGGGCGATCTCTTCTACCGGGACGAGGACGGCTTCCTCTACTTCGCGGGCCGCGCCGACGACAGGCTCCGCGTCGACAGCGAGAACCTGGCCGCCGCGACGATCGAGAACATCCTCGCCCGGTACGAGGGCGCGGTGGCCGTCGCGGTGTACGCGGTGCCGGACCCGGTGTCCGGCGACCAGGTCATGGCGACCCTGGCCGGCACCTTCGACCCCGCCGACTTCACCGCCTTCCTGGCCGCGCAGCCCGACCTCGGGACGAAGATGGCGCCTCGGTTCGTCCGGGTCGTGCAGCGGATGCCGGTCACGGCGACCAACAAGATCCACCGGGCGGGGCTGAGGCGGGAGGGGTTCCGCTGCCCGGACCCGGTGTGGTGGCACCCGCAGGGGGAGCCGACGTACCGCAGGCTGACGGGGGACGACGTGGCGGGGCTGGTGGAGAGGTACCGGGAGCGGGGGCGGGAGGAGCTGCTCAGCCGGTAGGGCGCCGGGCCAACGAGGGCCCGCTGGAGCAAGGGGGGTGTGGGTGGCGAAGCCCCCACAACGCGCGGCGAAGCCGCGCAAAAACAACGGTGGCGGGTAGGTTCGCGCTTTTTGCGAACATACCCGCCACCGTCACTGTGCGCCGCCAGGGACTCGAACCCCGGACCCGCTGATGCTGCTTCATCCGGGGGATAACCCCCGGACCCCCAGCCGCCCCTGTCGAACCCCCGACCATCCCCGTGCGCCGGAGTGGCTCGTCTCAACGCCGAAGGCCTCCCGCTTCGGCAGGAGGCCTTCGATCGTCGCGTGCGCCGCCAGGGACTCGAACCCCGGACCCGCTGATTAAGAGTCAGCTGCTCTAACCAACTGAGCTAGCGGCGCATGACCCTCGCCGACCGCTCTCGCGGCTGGCGACAGGAAAAATAATACCTGGTCCGGGAGAGTGCTGCGGACCGGGCCGCCCCGCCTCGATCAGGGGCTAGATGGCCAGCGACAGCAGCACCGGCGCCGCACCCCGGTTCAGCCGGTCCGCCGCCTGGCGGAGGCGGTGGGCGTGGCGGACCGGGAGGGACAGTGCGAGGCAGCCGACCGTCGAGCCGGCCGTGATCGGGACCGCCGCGCAGACCGTGCCCACCGCGTACTCCTGGAGGTCCAGGACCGGCACCGTGGGCGGCTGGTTCGCCAGGCGGGAGAGCAGGAGCCGCTCGTTGGTGATCGTGCGCGAGGTGAGGCGGGCCAGCTTGTGGCGGGCGAGATGGTCGCGGCGGCTGTTGTGGTCGAGCTGGCCCAGCAGGCTCTTGCCGATCGCGCTGGCGTGCGCGGCCGTGCGGAAGTCGACCCATTCGTTGACCGCGGGCGTCGCCGCGCTCTCCGCGCACTGGGTGACATGGATCTCGCCGTCGACGTACCGGCTCATGTAGATCGCCGCGCCCACCGAGTCGCGCAGCCGGTCGAGGGTGTGCTGGAGCTGGGTGCGCAGAGCCTGGTCGTGGCCGTGCGTGGCGCCGAGGCGGCTGAGGGAGGTGCCGGAGACATACGAACCGTCGGCGGCCTGTTCGACGTACCCCTCGCGACGCAGCATGCGCAGGAGTGGGGTGAGCCGGTCCGTGCCGAGGCGGGTCTGACGGGCGATTTCGGCGTCGGTGACACCGGCGGAGTGCCGTGCCACCGTGTCCAGGACGCGCAGGGCGTCCTGGGCCGAGTGGTACGGCGCGGTCGGCTCGTGCTTGAGAGCCACGGTGTTCCCCCTGGCTTGCTTCTGGGCCGTGATCCGGACAGCCAATCCCCTCCACGATAGCCGTCAAGGGGCTTACGTGGAGGGGGCGTTGACGAGATTGTTCGCTCGGGGCGTGGCCTCTCAACAGGCGCGTGTTCACTTGGCATATGCCATTGGCATTCTGGGCGCCTCTTCGACGCGGTCAGAGCACCGCGCTGAGAAATTCGCGGGTTCTGTCCTCCGCCGGATCGCTGAAGATCTTTTCCGGCGGGCCCGACTCGATCACATGGCCAGAATCGAACATAAGCACTTGGTCTGAGATGTCCCGGGCGAAACCCATCTCGTGGGTCACACAGAGCATCGTGATGTCGGTGGTGCGGGCGATGTCCCGCAGCACGTCGAGGACGCCCGCGACCAGCTCGGGGTCGAGCGCCGAGGTCACCTCGTCGAGCAGCAGCACCTGCGGGCGCATGGCCAGCGCCCGCGCGATCGCCACCCGCTGCTGCTGTCCGCCCGACAGCCGGGACGGCCGCTCGTCCCACTTGTCCGCGAGGCCCACCAGCTCCAGCAGATCCCGCCCGCGCGCCTCCGCCTCCTCCTTCGAGAGCCCGAGGACGGTGACGGGCGCCTCGGTGATGTTGCGCAGCACGCTCATGTTCGGGAAGAGGTTGAAGTGCTGGAAAACCATCCCGATCTTCTTCCGCACCTCGCGGACCTGCTTCTCGGGCGCCGGGAACAACCGCTCCCCGCCGACGGTGATCGTGCCCTCGTCGGGCTTGGCCAGGGTCATCAGCATCCGCAGGATCGTCGTCTTGCCCGACCCGGACGGACCGATGAGCGTGACATGCCGCCCCGCCTCGACGGAGAGGCTCAGCCGGTCGAGGACGGTCTGCTCACCGAACCGCTTGGTGACCTGGTCGAGCCGGACCAGCTCGGTGGGAGTCTCAGGGGTCTTGTCGATGTCAACGGTGTCAACTGGCAAGGCGTCGCTCCAGAGTTCGTACGAGGAGGGAGGCGGGAAAGGAGATCAGGACGAAGGCGACGCCGATCACGGTCAGCGGCTCGGTGAACTGGAAGTGCTCCTGGGAGAAGAGCCGCGCCTCACCGAGCATCTCCAGCACGGTGATCGTCATCAGCAGCGGTGTGTCCTTGAGCATCGCGATCACGTAGTTGCCGAGCGCCGGTACGACCCGGCGCACCGCCTGCGGCAGGACCACCGACGTCCAGGTGCGCCGCAGGGGCAGGCTGAGCGCGGTGGCCGCCTCCCACTGGCCCGGCGGCACGGCCTCGATGCCGGCGCGGTAGACCTGCATCGTGTACGTCGAGTAGTGCAGCCCGATCGCGAGGACACCGGTGGTCAGCGCGGACGCGGCGATGCCCCACTCGGGGAGCACATAGAAGAGGAAGAACAGCTGCACGAGCAGCGGGGTGTCCCGCACGAACTCCGTGACCACCCCCACCGGCCAGCGCACCCAGCGCGTCGGCGTCCGCATCAGCAGCGCCCAGACCAGCCCGAGCGTGAACGAGATCAGCGACCCGAGGGCCAGCGCCTGGAGGGTGACGAGCAGCCCCTCCCAGAAGTGCGGCATGAAATCGCGTACGGCGCCCCAGTCCCATGTCATGCGGCACCACCCGTCGGCTGCCCGGCCAACTGCCGCTTCAACTGCTTCTCCAGGCCGCGCATGACCCGGGTGAGGAGGAAGGCGATCACGAAGTAGATCAACAGGATGTACGTGTAGATCTCGGCGCTCTCCTGCAGCGCGAGCCGCACCAGGTTGCCGCTGAACGCCAGATCGCCCATGCCCATGACCGACACCAGCGCGGTGCCCTTGAGCAGTTCGATCAGCAGGTTGGAGAAGGAGGGGATCATCTCCGGCACCGCCTGCGGCAGCAGGATCAGCCGCAGCCGCTGCCAGGGCGTGAACCCGAGCGCGATCCCGCCCTCCCGCTGTGCCGGGTCGACGGCGTTCAGCGCGCCGCGCACGATCTCGGAGCCGTACGCGCCATAGGTCAGCCCCAGCGCGAGCGTGCCCGCCCACATCGGCACCAGCTGCCAGCCGAAGGCGGGCGGCAGCACGAAGTACACCCAGAAGATCATCACGAGCGCCGAGGTGCCACGGAAGACCTCGGTGTAGAAACCGGCGAGGAAGCGCACGGAACGCAGCCGGTGGGTGCGCGCGATCCCCACGACGAAGGCGAAGACGGCGCCCAACAGCGCGCTGAACACGAGGAGTTGGATGGTGACCCAGACTCCTCTGAGGACTAGTTCCCAGAGTCCGGAGGTCATCCGCGACACAACTCCTTCGCGGTCAGATCGGTCATCTCGTCCTGGGTGAAGTCGAACGGCCGCAGGATGCGGTACACCTCGCCGCTCTTCTTCAGCTTGTGCAGCTCGACGTTGAAGGCGTCCCGGAGTTTCGTCTCGGTCAGCCGGAACGCGAACGCGCCCCCGTCGCCCCGGGGCTTCCCGTCGATGATCGGCGCGAAGGCGTCGGTGGCCTCCGCCTTGCGGGAGTTCTTCGCGACCAGCCGGACGGTGACCGCCGTGCCGGAGAACACGTCGACGCGCCCGGCCTCCACGGCGTTCAGCCCGGCCACCTGGTCGGGCACGATGAGCAGATCGCTCTCTTTGTAACCGGCTTCGACGGCATGCTGGATCTGCGCATATCCGGTACCGGTGGCGAGCTTGGCTTTCTTCTTCACAATGTCCGAGTAATTGTGAAGATCCTTGGGATTTCCCTTGCGGACAACGAAAGAATCAAGCATCTGGTAGTCGGGGTCGGCGAAGAGAACCTGCTGGCAGCGTTCCGGATTGACGTACATCCCGGCGGCCACGACATCGAACTGCTGGGAATTGAGGCCGGGAATGAGCGACCCGAACTCGGTGGGTACGGGCTGAACCCGGTCCACCCCCAGCCGCTTGAAGATGACCCGCGCCAGCTCGGGCGCCTCGCCGGTCAGTTCACCGTCCTTGTCGATGTACCCGAAGGGAATCTCCCCGGCGATACCGAGCCGTACGACGCCCTGCGCCCGGAGCCGGTCGAGCAGGTCACCGCCCTCGACGCCGGAGTCCGCGGACACACGACTGCACCCGAGGGTGCCGAACGAGCCGACCGTCCCCAGGGTGCCGAGCGCCGCTACCCCCGCGAGCAGCGACCGGCGTCCTATGCGTGGTGGTGCGTTTGATGGAGCCATGGCCGCGCGGCTACCCGAGAGCGCACGAGTTATGCGCGGGGGAATGCGAGAGGCGTGCGAGAGGGCATGCGAGAAGTCCGGCGGGGAAGACATGGAAGGCATGGCTGACGATCGATACATCGAAGTGTCACTGGCCGCCCGGGGAATCCGCTGCACGGCGAAACTCCTGACCGACCGTGCCCCGATCACGTGCGAGACCGTGTGGAATGCCCTGCCGCTGTCGGGTGACGTCTATCACGCCAAGTACGCGCGCAACGAGATTTACGCCCTCTTCCCGCCTCTCACGGAAGCCGAATCGCAACCGCCCCTGGAAAATCCGACAGTTACCCCGATCCCCGGAGATCTCTGCTATTTCGCGTTCGAGGGAGCGGAGCTGGGCACGAAGTCGTACGGCTACGACCGCGAGGTCGGGCCCGACGCGACACTGATCGACCTGGCCCTGTTCTACGAGCGCAACAACCTGCTGCTGAACGGCGATGTGGGCTGGGTGCCGGGCACGGTGTGGGGCGAGGTGGTCGAGGGCCTCCCGGAGATGGCGGCGGCCTGCAACGACCTGTGGCGGACGGGCGCGGCGGGGGAGACGCTCAGCTTCCGCCGGGCCTGATGGCGGAGAGGCCGAGTGCCTCTTCGAGCGCGTGCGCGGCCCGCAGCACCAGATCGTCCCGGTGCCGGGCCGCGACGATCTGCATCCCGACCGGCAGCCCGTCCCCGTCGACCCCCACGGGGAGACTCGCGGCGGGCTGCTGCGTCATGTTGAACGGGTACGTGAACGGAGTCCACCCCGTCCAGCGCCGCAGCCCCGACCCGACGGGCACCTCGACTCCCGCCTCGAAGGCGGCAATTGGCAAGGTAGGGGTGACCAGCAGATCGTACGACTCATGGAACAGCCCCATCCGCCGCCCGAGTTCCATCCGGACGTCGACGGCGGCGAGATAGTCGAGCGCGCTGATACGGGCCCCCACCGCCCGGATCTCCCGCAGTCCGGGATCGAGCAACTCGACCTGCTTCGCCCCGAGTCGCTGGGTGACCCGGGCCGCCCCGCTGAACCACAGGGTGTGGAAGGCGTCCACCGGGTCGGTGAGGTCGGGGTCGGTCTCGGTGACGTACGCGCCGAGTTCCGCGAGCCGCTCCACCGCCCGCCGGACCGCGCCGGCCACCGCCGGACGCACCGCGACCTGACCGCCGAAGGAGGGCGAGTAGGCGACCCGCAGCCCCCGCACCCCGCCGGAGAGGGAGTCGAGGAACGACCCGGAGAACGGCCCGAGGGCCGACCAGTCACGGGAGTCGGGTCGCCCGATCACCTCCATCAGCAGCGCCGCGTCCGCCACGGTCCGGGTCATCGGCCCGACATGCGAGAGCGTCCCGAAGGCGCTGGCCGGGTAGAGGGGGACACGGCCGTACGTCGGCTTCAGCGCGAAGATCCCGCAGAACGCGGCCGGGATACGGACACTGCCCCCGCCGTCCGTCCCGAGCGACAGCGGCCCGGCGCCCAGCGCGACGGCGGCGGCACTCCCGCCGCTCGACCCACCGGCGGTGCGCGAGGTGTCGTACGGATTGCGGGTGACGCCGGACAGCGGCGAATCGGTGACGCCCTTCCAGCCGTACTCCGGGGTGGTCGTCTTGCCGAGAAAGACGGCGCCGTGCTCGCGCAGCCGGGCGACGGAGGGCGCGTCCTCACGCCAACTCCCGTTGGCGTCGACGGACTTGGAACCACGCAGAGTGGGTGCACCACGCAGCAGGATGATGTCCTTCACGGATGTGGGTACGCCGTCCACGAGTCCCGCCGGCTCACCGCGCCGCCACCGCTCGGCGGACTCGCGGGCCTGCGCGAGCGCGCTGTCGGCGTCGATCCGCACGAACGCGTTGACGACGGGCTGGAGTTGCTCGGCCCGCTCCAGCGCGGCCCGGGTGGCGTCGACGGGACTGAACTCGCCCTTGCGATAACCGTCGAGGAGCCGGGTGGCGGTGAGGTCGGCAAGCTCGGTCGGCTCAGTGGCCTCGATCGGCTCGGTCATCGTGCGCCCTCCGGTAGTGCGTGCGTCAGTGCCCCGGTACGTACCCGCGCCGCTTGTCGACCACGTTGGTCAGCGTCTTCCCGGCCTCCCATCGCTCGTACAACTCGATGAACTGCGTGCCGAGTTCATCGCGCCAGCCCACGGTGTCACCGCTCATGTGCGGGGAGACGACGAGCCCGGGCGCGTCCCACAAGGGACTGTCGGACGGCAGCGGTTCACGCTCGAACACGTCCAGCGCGGCCCCCGCGATCCACCGCTTCGACAACGCCTCGGCGAGCGCGACCTCGTCGACGAGCTGTCCCCGTCCGACGTTGATGAAACGCGCCGAGGGCTGCATGACCCCGAAGCGGCGGATGTCGAACATGCGGTGGGTGTCGGCGGTGAGGGGAGCGGCGGATATCACCCAATCGGCCCGTGCCATCAGCCGGTTGAGGTCGTCGGGCCCATGTATCCCGGTACGAGGAGTACGCCCGACGATGGCGGTGGTGACGCCAAGTGCCTTGAGATACTTGGCAATTGCGCGCCCGATGGGCCCGGACCCGACAACGCAGGCCTTCGTCCCGGCAACCCGCTGGGACTCCCGATGCCGCCACTCGTGCCGCTGCTGAAGCTGGAGCGTCCTCGGCAGATCCTTGGCCATGGCGAGGACGAGGGCGGCGACGTACTCGGCGATGGGCTGGTCGAAGATGCCGCGCGCGTTGGTCACCACGGTGTCGGACGCGGCGAGTTCGGCGCACATCAGATGGTCGACGCCGGCACTCGCGGTGTGCACCCAGCGCGGCCGCGCCCCCTCGCCCGGCCAGGCGGCCCGTACGGCCTGCGAGGTGAAGTCCCAGACCAACAGGACATCGGCGTGAGGGAGTTGCCCGGCAAGAGTCGTCTCGTCGGCGTGCACGATCCGGGCCCGTCCGGTGAGCTTGCCGAGGCGGGGCGGCGGGTCGGCGTCGAGGACGAGGAGGGTGGTGGGCGCGGGCATGGTGAGCCGTTTCCGATTGGGGGACGCCGGGGGAGAGGGCCGGACGTCTGACATGCGCGGATTGACCACGCTCGCACCCGAACCTACCTTCGTCAACACGGATGTGCGTACGGTCCGTTGCCCCGTCGTTCCTCACTGTGAGGCCGGTGCCTGTCATGGATGTGTCGTTTCTCGGTGGACCACGCCCGCAGCGCGGCGTAGGCGTGGTGGCCCCCTTCGACTTCGCCCTGGACCGCGAGCTGTGGCGCTGGGTCCCCGACGAGGTGTCCCTCCACCTCACCCGCACCCCGTACGTCCCCGTGGAGGTCAGCCTCGACCTGGCCCGACTGGTCAGCGAGCACGAGACACTCGGCGACGCGGTACGCACCCTCAACGTCATCGCGCCCGAGATAGTCGCCTACGCCTGTACCTCGGGCAGTTTCGTCGGCGGTGTCGCGGGCGAGCGGGCGATGTGCGAGGCGATGACCAGGGCGGGCGAGGTCGCGTCGGTGACGACGTCGGGCGCACTGCTGGAGGCCTTGACGGAACTCTCGGTACGCCGAGTAGCCCTCGTCACCCCCTACACGGTGTCGGTTACGCGGTCCCTGGAGGAGTACGTGGCCGAGGCGGGCGTCACGGTCACGGGCTGCGCGTTCATGGGCCTGACGCGGCACATCTGGAAGGTCCCGTACCGAGCGGTGGCGGACATGGCGAGGAGGGCGGTGGAAGAGGGCCGCCGAGGCCGCCCGGAAGCACTGTTCATCAGCTGCACGAACCTCCCCACGTACGACGTCATCGCACAGCTGGAGGCGGAACTGCGGATCCCGGTGATCTCGGCCAACCAGGTCACGATGTGGGCAGCGCTGCGTCGACTGGGTACCCGGGCGGTGGGGCCGTACCAGGCGCTGCTGGACGAGACGGCACGCGCATGGCCCCAGGAACAGCAGGAGCACCAGGAACACCAGGAACGGGAAGGTTGGACATGACGGCACTCGGATTCCTGTACCCGGGCCACTCCGCCGAGGACGACTACCAGCGCATGGAACACCTGCTCGGCAGCGACATCCGGCTGGACGTGATCCACACGGACATCGGCGAGGACGCGCACCGCGTGGACGCCCTCCTGGAGATGGGCTCGGCGGACCGCCTCGCGGCGGGCGTGGAGGAGCTGCGGCTGTGCGGCGCGGAGGCGGTGGTGTGGGCTTGCACGAGCGGCAGCTTCGTGTACGGCTGGGAGGGCGCCCAGGACCAGATACGCACCCTCGCCCGGACGGCGGGCATGCCGGCGTCGTCCACCTCGCTCGCCTTCGTGCACGCGGTGCGGGAGCTGGGGGTACGGAGGGTGGCGATCGGGGCGACGTATCCGGCGGACGTTGCGGAACTGTTCGCGGAGTTTCTGGGGGCGGCGGGGGTGGAGGTGACGGGGGTCAGGGGCGCCGGGATCGTCACGGCGGCGGAGGTGGGTGAGTGGACGGAGGAGGACGTTCGAGCCCTGGCACAGGAGTCGGACGCCCCAGAAGCGGAGGCCCTCCTCCTGCCGGACACGGCCCTGCACACGGCGTCGCACATAGAAAACCTGGAGAGCCAACTGGCGAAGCCGGTCCTCACGGCGAACCAGGTAACGGTCTGGGAGGCCCTGAGACTGACAACCCGCAAGGTGAACGCCCCGTCCCTGGGCACCCTGTTCACAAGGGAACCGGTCGCACAGGCATAACACCCACTCGCCCCCGCCGCCCCTACCCGTTCCCATCCTTCTGGGGGCTGCGCCCCCAGACCCCCGCTGTCGGCCTGAACGGCCTCGTCCTCAAACGCCGG
>NZ_JBIAQP010000021.1:0-257102 GCF_042889145.1 Streptomyces sp. NPDC002680 | reverse complement strand
AGCGTGAGGGAAACGCCCGGTTACATTCCGAACCCGGAAGCTAAGCCTTACAGCGCCGATGGTACTGCAGGGGGGACCCTGTGGGAGAGTAGGACGCCGCCGAACAATCTTTGGAGGACCCCTGGTCCCAGCGTTCACGCTGGGACCAGGGGTCCTTTTTTGTTTTAAAATAGCTTGCGGTACCGAAGACAGGAGTCACCCATCATGTCCACCAACTCTCCCGACGAGCGCCCGGAGCGCGACCAGCGCCGCCGGGACAGTGGTGACCGCGGCGACCGTGGCGGGTACCGAAGTGGTCCGCGCCGCGACGGTGATCGCCGTGACAACGACCGTGGTGGGTCCGACCGTGGTGGCCGACCGACGGGTGGCGGTTACGGTCGCCGTGACGACCGGCCGGCGGCTCCCCGTCGTGACGACCGGGGCGATCGGACCGGTGGTGGTGCCAGCGGTGGCGGTGGCGGATTCCGTCGGGATGACAACCGCGGTGGTGAGCGCGGTGGTTTCGTCCGCCGTGACGATCGTCGTGATGACCGTCGCGACGGCGATCGTGGGGCTCGTCCCGCTTTCCGGCGTGACGAGCGTTCGGACCGGCCGGACCGCTCGGACCGTCCGGCGGGGCCCCGTCGTGACGACCGAGGCGACCGTGGTGGTTTCCGTCGGGACGACAACCGTGGTGGTGGCGGTGACCGCGGTGGCTTCGTTCGGCGTGATGATCGTCGTGACGACCGGCGTGATGACGATCGTGGTGGGTTCCGTGGCCGGAGCGATGACCGTGGGGATCGTGGCGGTTTTGTTCGCCGGGACGATCGTCGTGATGACCGTGGTGGTCGTCCCGCCGGTGGTGGCACTGGCGGTGGGTTCCGTGGGCGCGACGACAACCGCGGCGAGCGTAGTGGCCGTCCCGTAGGCGGCGGTTATCGCGGGCGGGACGACGACCGCGGTGGGCGTCCTGCCGGTGCTGGCGGTGGCGGTGGGTTCCGTGGGCGCGACGACCGCAGGGACGACCGGCGCGATGACCGTCGGGACGGTGACCGTCCCGCCTTCCGGCGTGATGACGATCGCGGTGGGTTCCGTGGCCGGAGCGATGACCGTGGGGATCGTGGCGGCTTCGTCCGTCGGGACGATCGTCGTGATGACCGTGGCGGTGATCGCGGTGGTGATCGCGGTGGGTTCCGTCGCGACGACAACCGGGGTGACCGCGACAATCGGGGCGACCGTGGTGGCCGTCCCGCAGGTGGCGGTTTCCGTCGTGACGACGATCGCGGTGGGCGTCCCGCCGGCGGTGGCGGTGGGTTCCGTGGACGCGACGACAGCCGCGGTGACCGTCCCGCCTTCCGGCGTGATGACGACCGCCGTGAAGGCGACCGTGGCGGGTTCCGTCGGGACGACAGCCGTGGTCGGGACGACAACCGTGGTGAGCGCGGCGGCTTTGTCCGGCGTGACGACGATCGTGGTGGCTTCCGTGGCCGGAGCGACGACCGCGGTGGCCGTCCTGCCGGTGGTGGCGGTGGTTACCGCGGGCGTGACGACCGTGGGGGGCGACCCAGCGGCGGTGGCGGCGGCGGTTACCGGGGACGTGACGACCGTCGGGGCGATGACCGGCGTGACGACCGGCGCGGTGGCGGGTTCCGTGACGAGCGTGACCGGGACCGGGAGCCGATCAAGCGGCTGCCGATCCCCGAGGACGTCACGGGCGACGAGATCGACAAGGACGTACGCCAGGAGCTGATGAGCCTGCCCAAGGGGCTCGCGGAAGAGGTCTCCAAGAACCTGGTGATGGTCGCCCGGCTCATCGACGAGGACCCCGAGGGTGCCTACGGGTACGCGCGGGTGGCTCTGCGGTTGGCCTCGCGCGTGGCCGCCGTACGTGAGGCGGCCGGATTCGCCGCGTACGCGAACCAGAAGTACAGCGAGGCGCTGGCCGAGTTCCGTGCGGCTCGCCGTATGACGGGGAACGTCGAACTGTGGCCCGTCATGGCCGACTGCGAGCGTGGGCTCGGGCGGCCCGAGAAGGCGCTCGACATGGCCGGGGCGCCCGAGGTGCACAAGCTGGACAAGGCCGGTCAGGTCGAGATGCGGCTCGTCGCGGCTGGTGCCCGGCGTGACATGGACCAGCTCGACGCGGCCATCGTGACCCTGCAGAGCCCCGAGCTGGCCTCCAACTCCGTACAGCCGTGGACCGCGCGACTGCGGTACGCGTACGCCGACGCCCTGCTGGCCGCCGGACGTGAGGACGAGGCGCGCGAGTGGTTCGCCAAGGCCGTCGAGTCCGACAAGGACGGCAGCACGAACGCGTCGGACCGGCTCGCCGAGCTGGACGGGGTGGAGTTCGTCGACGCCTTCGACGAGAGCGAAGACGAAGATGAGGACACGGACGAGGACGCGGTCGTGGACGTGGACGGGGTCGACCTTGTTGTCCTCGACGACGATGACGACGAGGACAAGGGCGTCGAGTCTGCGTCTGTCGAGGTCGAGACCGAACCCGTCCAAGCCGAGTCCGCCGGCGACAGCGCCGACGGTCCTGCGGACGATCTTCGGTAAGCGGTGACAGCGTGGAGGGCGGGATCCCGGTCAGGGGTCCCGCCCTTCTGCGTTTCTGCGTGTTCAGTGGGCCAGCGTGCGCAGGACCAGGCCCGAGGCCGGTTTGGGGCCGAAGGATGTCGACTTGCGGGGCATGGTGATGCCCTGGCGGGCCAGGTCCCGTACGACCTCTTCGCGGACCGGGTGCATCAGGACGGCCGTACCGCCGTCCTGTTCCGCCTTTTCTACGGTCGCCGCCGTGTCGTGGATGTACGCGATGTGCGCCGGTGAGTCCTCGGGGATGTGCCAGATGTGGTCGAGGAGCGTGGCGTGCAGGACCGTCGCGTCCAAGGTGCGCCAGGCCTGCGGGCGGTCGGCCGGGATCGTACGGGCCAGGAGGACCTCGTCCGGGTGGTCCACGAGGTGGAAGGCGCCGTCGCCGGCCAGGAGGAAGGCGTTGCCCTCGGTGGCCGCCTCCGCGAGGGCGGTGAGCGCTTCGCAGAGGGGGACGTTGAGGTGACGTACGCGGAAGTGGCCCTCCAGGGACGTCAGGGCCTCGGCGACCGGGAGGCCGTGCAGGAGGCGGTGGATCGCGCGGACGCGCAGGGGGTAGCGGGCGGTGTCCACGAGGAGCACCAGACCGTGGTCCCAGGGGCTGGGGGACGGATGCTCCGCGCGTAGGCGCAGATACGTCGCCCAGCGGTGGTGGCCGTCGGCGATCAGGGCCTGGTGATGTGTCAGGTCCGCCTGGATCCCGGCGAGTTCGGCGGGGTCGGTGATCGCCCAGACGCGGTGGCCGAAGCCGTCCTCCGTGGTCGTCGAGAGCAGCGGGGGGCGCTTGGCCGCGCGTTCGACCACGGCGCTTGTGCTGTACGGCGACACGCCTGCGGAATCGTTGCTGCGGTAGGTCAATAGGAGGGGTTCCAGGTTCGCGGAGGTGGCGCGCATCAGGGCCGCGCGGTCCGCCACTACGTGCGGCATGACGTCCTCGTGCGGCAGGACGACCCCCTCCGACGGCTCCGACAGACGCAGGGCCCCTATGACCCCGCGTTGCAGGTGGCCGGTCGTGTCGCGCTGCTCGTAGACGTACAGGGCGGGCTCGGGATCGGCGGTGAGGATGCCTTCGGAGAGCCAGTCGTCGAGGGTGTCCGCCGCCTGTTCGTTGCGGATGGACGGCGTCGCCGCCTGGGGGAGGATCAGCCTGACGATGTTGTGCGGGTCGGCCGATTCGAGGTGGATCAGGCCGTCCGGGCGCACGATGACGTCGTACGGCGGAGAGGTCACGGCTGCGAGGCTGCCGACCCGGTCGGGGTCGTAGCGCAGGCCCCGGAAGGGGGTCAGTTGAAGGCCCATGCGTGCCGGTACGTCCGCGGGACCTGCAGTGTTCATTGGTGCATCGTAGGGCTGTCAGTGGCATGGGGGATGATCGGGGGAAAGCCGGGCGAACGAGGAGTGACGCACAATGAGCCAGACCGTCAGGACGCGGCCCGAGGGCAGTGCGCGGGCTCTCAGCGAGGCGTACGACACGGCGCTGCTCGACCTGGACGGGGTGGTGTACGCGGGGGGCAGCGCGATCGTGCACGCCGTCGAGTCGCTCGGCGTCGCGCGGGACGGCGGGATGCGGCTCGCGTATGTGACCAACAACGCGCTGCGTACGCCGGACGCGGTGGCCGAGCATCTCACCGAGCTGGGCATAGCGACCGAGGGTTCGGACGTCATCACGTCGGCGCAGGCCGTGGCCCGGTTGATCGCCGACCAGGTGCCGGCGGGCGCGCGTGTGCTGGTGATCGGCGGCGAGGGGCTGCGGGTCGCGCTGCGTGAGCGCGGGCTTGAACCCGTCGACTCGGCCGAGGACGAGCCGGTGGCGGTCGTGCAGGGGTACGGCGGGCCCGAGTTGCCCTGGGGGCGGTTCGCGGAGGCGTGCTTCGCCATCGCGCGCGGGGTGCCCTGGTTCGCGTCCAACACCGACCTGACGATCCCCAGCGCGCGCGGGATCGCGCCCGGCAACGGGGCCGCGGTGGAGGTCGTACGGATCGCGACCGGCGCCGAGCCCCAGGTGGCGGGCAAGCCGCTGCCGCCGATGCACCGGGAGACGGTGCTGCGGACCGGGGCCGAGCGCCCATTGGTCGTCGGGGACCGGCTGGACACGGACATCGAGGGCGCGTTCAACGGGGACGTCGACTCGCTGCTGGTGCTGACCGGCGTCACGGACGGCGCGCAACTGCTGGCCGCCCCGCCGCAGCACCGGCCCACCTATGTCGACGCCGACCTCAGGGGGCTGCTGACCGGGCAGCCCGAGGTGACGCCCGCGGGCGAGGGTTTCCGGTGCGGGGGCTGGACAGCGACCGCGGGGGAGGAGCGGCTGGAGCTGGAAGGGGAGGGGGAAGCCCTCGACGGGCTTCGCGCTCTGTGCGCGGCGGCCTGGACGGCGGCAGGGGACGGCGTGTGCGCGCTGGACGGGGGGAAGGCGCTGGCACGGCTGGGGTTGTAGGGACCGACCGAGTCGAGGGACCGCGCTCAGGTGCTCTCTCGTGGACGGGCAACTAGGCGATTGCGAGGGTAGGCTAACCTAACCTCGTGTTTGTCGACAGTCCTCCTGAGCAGCGCGCGGAGACCGCCCCCGCGCCCCCGAAGCGTCAGGCGATACGGGCCGTTGGACTCCTCGTCTCCCTGGGGATCCTGGTTCTTGTCGCCCTCGCGAGCATCGCGATCGGCGCGAAAGAGCTGTCCCTGGAACAGGTCTGGCACGGGCTGTTCCAGGACTCGGGAACCTATGGGGACGTCGTTGTCGGCGAGCGGGTCTCGCGGACGCTTCTCGGGCTGCTCGCCGGTGCCGCGCTCGGGCTCTCCGGCGCCGTTCTCCAGGCGCTGACCCGTAATCCGTTGGCCGATCCCGGGCTGCTCGGCATCAACGCGGGCGCCTCGGCCGCCGTCGTCACCGCGATCACCTTCTTCGGCGTCACCTCGCTGAGCGGCTATGTGTGGTTCGCCTTTCTGGGGGCCGCCGCCGTCGGAGCGCTGGTCTGGTTCCTCGGCGGCAGCCGGGGGGCCACGCCCGTGCGGCTCGCGCTCGCGGGCACCGCCGTCAGCGCCGCGCTCTACGGCTATCTCCAGGCCGTGATGATCACGGACGACGCGGCGCTCAGCAGGATGCGCTTCTGGACGGTCGGTTCGCTGGCCTCGGCCACCGACGACACCATCACGCAGGTCCTGCCGTTCATCGTGGTCGGCTCGGTCCTCGCGCTGCTGCTCGCCCGGCCCCTCAACGCCGTGGCGATGGGCGACGACACCGCCCGCGCGCTCGGCGCCAACCTGAACCGCACCCGCGCGCTGTCCATGGCCGCCGCGACCGTGCTGTGCGGCGCCGCGACCGCCGCCTGCGGTCCGATCGTCTTCGTCGGGCTGATGGTCCCGCACGTCGTGCGGTCCTTCACCGGGCCCGACCTGCGCTGGATCCTGCCGTACGCGACCGTCCTGTCGCCGGTGCTGCTGCTCGGGGCCGATGTCATCGGGCGGATGGTCGCCCGGCCCGCCGAACTCCAGGTCGGCATCGTCACTGCGGTCCTCGGCGGCCCGGTCTTCATCTTTCTCGTACGACGGCGGAGGACGGCGCAGCTGTGAAGAGCAACCTTCTTGTCCGGCCCGCCCGGGGCGCCGGTCGCGCCAGCCGTGTCGTACGGGCCCCGGGCGGACTCTCCCTGCGCCTGGACGTGCGCGCGCTGGTCGTCGTCGTGGGGCTGCTGTTGGCCGGGCTCACCGCGAGCGTGGTGCTGATCGGCACCGGCGACTTCCCGATCCCCGCCGGGGACGTCGTCAGGACGCTGCTGGGCGACGGCAACGCGGGCCAGGAGTTCATCGTCAGCGAGCTGCGGCTGCCGCGGGTCCTGGTCGGACTGCTGGTCGGGGCCTCGCTCGGGCTGGGCGGGGCGCTGTTCCAGTCCATCTCCCGCAATCCGCTGGGCAGTCCGGACGTACTCGGACTCAGCCAGGGCTCGACCGCCGGTGCGCTGGTCATGATCGTGCTGTTCTCCGGGAGCGCGGGCGCGGTCACCCTCGGGTCGCTCGTCGGGGGGCTGGTGACCGGGCTCGCCATGTATCTGCTGGCCTGGAAGCAGGGCGTGCACGGGTACCGGCTGGTGCTCGTCGGCATCGGGCTCTCCGCGGTCCTGTCGGCGGTCAACGGTTATCTGATCACCAAGGCCGATCTGGTCGACGCGGCCCGTGCGGTCGTATGGATGACCGGCTCCCTCAACGGGCGCGGCTGGGACCAGGTCTGGCCCCTGCTGTGGCTGTGCCTGGTCCTCGTACCCCTGGTGCTCGCGAACGCGCGCGGGCTGCGGATGACGGAGATGGGCGACGACGTGTCGTACGCCCTCGGGGTGCGCGTCGAGCGCGTACGGCTGGTGCTGATGCTGGCCGCCGTGTTGCTCACCGCCGCAGCCACGGCCGCCGCTGGACCCGTCGGCTTCGTGGCGCTGACCGCGCCGCAGCTCGCCCGGCGGCTGACCCGCTCGCCGGGGCCGAACCTGGTGCCGTCCATGTGCATGGGCGCCACCCTGCTGATCGTGGCCGACTGGGCCTCGCAGCGGGTCTTCGGCGCCGATCAGCTGCCCGTGGGCGTCGTCACCGGTGTGCTTGGCGGGGTGTATCTGCTGTGGCTGCTGGTCACCGAGCGGAAGGCGGGCCGGATATGAGCGACTCCACGAACGAGAACATCAAGAAGGGCACCAACACCGTGAACCGCCTGTCCGCCGAGAGCGTGACCCTCGCCTACGACCAGCGTGTGATCGCCGAGCAGTTGTCGGTGGAGATACCCGACAACTCCTTCACGGTCATCGTCGGCCCGAACGCCTGCGGCAAGTCCACGCTGCTGCGCGCCCTGTCGCGGATGCTGAAGCCCACCGAGGGCCGGGTGCTGCTCGACGGACAGCTCATCCACTCGATGCCCCCGAAGAAGGTCGCGCGGACCCTCGGGCTGCTCCCGCAGTCGTCGATCGCGCCCGACGGGATCACCGTCGCCGACCTGGTGGGCCGGGGTCGCTACCCCCACCAGGGCATCCTGCGCCAGTGGTCCCAGGACGACGAGCGGATCGTCCGGGAGTCCATGGAGTCGACCGGCGTCGCCGAACTCGCCGATCGCTATGTCGACGAACTCTCCGGCGGCCAGCGGCAGCGCGTGTGGATCGCGATGGCGCTCGCCCAGCAGACGCCCCTGTTGCTGCTCGACGAGCCGACGACCTATCTCGACATCCAGCACCAGATCGACGTCCTCGACCTCTGTGCCGAGCTGCACGAGGAACAGGGGCGGACCCTGGTCGCCGTACTGCACGACCTGAATCACGCGGCCCGCTACGCCACGCATCTCATCGCACTGCGTGAGGGCTCGGTCGTCGCCGAGGGCGCGCCGGGCGACATCGTCACGGCAGAGCTGGTCGAAGAGGTGTTCGGGCTGCGCTGTCAGGTCATCGAGGATCCGGAGACGGGGACGCCGTTGGTGGTGCCGGCCGCGCGCAAAACCCGTACGAAGCTGGTTACAGAAGCTTCCTGAGGCGGAACAGGTCCCGCAGGCCCGCCTCCAGCTTCACCCGGCCCGAGCCCCAGGCCTTCGCGAAGTTCAGCTCGCCTGCGACCAGCGCGACCAGGTCGTCGCCGGACATGGTGAGCCGGATCTCAGCCTTGTCCCGGGGAGGGCCCTGGAGGGTGTCCTGGACCTCGATACGGCCGCCTTGCAGGCGTCCCACGAAGGTGACGTCCAGGTCGGTGATACGGCAGCTCAGCGAGCGGTCCAGGGCCGCCGCCTCGCGTGCGTCCCCGGTCGCGCCCGCCATGTTGTCCGAGAGCTTGTCGAGTGCGCTGCGGCACTCCTCGATCGTGGCCATCGCGAACGACGGTACCTCAGCGGTTCGGGGTAGCGTCGGGGCATGAACGACTCAGTGCCCCCGGCCGAAGGTCCGGCGGAGACACCGGTTCCGGATCCGGGTGCGGATGCGGTCGCGGACGCGGCTCCGGAGACGGCCGTCGAACCCGGGTACGACTCCGGGCCCGAGGACGACGACCCCGCCGCCCCGGCCCCGCTGAACATCCCCCGCGTCCCCACGGGCGACGCCGAGGTCGACGCCCAGCTGGACCGGCTCGGTGACGCCGACCACCTCGCCACGGACGGCCATGTCGAGGTGTACGAGGATGTACACCGGGGGCTGCGCGACACGCTCACCGCGCTCGACGCCCGCCCGGGACCTCCGGCGCCCCCGACGACGTACGGCAATAGGAGCTGAACCGAACGTGGCAGGAGTGGCACGCCGCCGTCTTGACGCCGAGCTGGTGCGGCGGAAGCTCGCCCGCTCGCGCGAGCACGCGAGCCAGCTGATCGCCGCCGGGCGGGTCAGCGTCGGCAGGACCGTCGCGACCAAGCCCGCCACCCAGGTGGAGACCGCCGCCGCGATCGTCGTCACGGCCGACGACAGCGATCCCGAGTACGTCTCCCGGGGCGGCCACAAGCTCGCGGGCGCCCTGGAGGTCTTCGTACCGCAGGGCCTGAAGGTCGGCGGCCGGCGGGCGCTGGACGCCGGCGCGTCCACCGGTGGATTCACCGACGTACTGCTTCGCACGGGTGCCGCGCACGTCGTCGCGGTCGACGTGGGGTACGGACAACTCGCGTGGTCTCTCCAGAGCGATGAACGCGTCACCGTCAAGGACCGTACGAACGTACGCGAGTTGACGCTCGAAGCGATCGATGGGGAACCAGTGGATCTTGTCGTGGGGGATCTGTCCTTCATCCCGCTCGGCCTCGTGCTGCCCGCCCTTGCGCGGTGTGCGGCGCCCGATGCCGATCTGGTGATGATGGTCAAGCCACAGTTCGAGGTGGGGAAGGAACGGCTGGGGAGTGGAGGAGTCGTACGCAGTCCCGAACTGCGTGCCGAGGCGGTACGTGGAGTTGCCGCCCGTGCAGGGCAGTTGGGGCTGGGTGTGCAAGGTGTGACCGCCAGCCCGCTGCCCGGGCCGTCGGGGAATGTCGAGTACTTTCTGTGGCTGCGGGCCGGCGCACCCGAACTCAACCCGGCCGATGTCGAACGTGCAGTGGCGGAGGGGCCTCGTTGACTCAGACCCGAGATCGTACTGTTTTCCTGCTCGCCCACACCGGGCGGCCGGCCGCGATCAGAAGCGCCGAACTCGTCGTCCAGGGGCTGCTGCGCTCCGGAATCGGGGTGCGGGTGCTCGCGGCGGAGGCGGCCGAAGTGCCGCTGCCACCGGAGGTGGAGCTGGTCGAGGAGGCCACCGCGCAGTGCCTCGACGGCTGCGAGCTGCTCATCGTGCTCGGCGGTGACGGCACGCTGCTGCGTGGCGCCGAGTTCGCCCGGGCGTCCGGGGTGCCGATGCTCGGCGTCAACCTCGGCAGCGTCGGCTTCCTCGCCGAGGCCGAGCGCGACGACCTCGACAAGGTGGTCGACCGGGTGGTGACGAAGGCGTACGAGGTCGAGGAACGGATGACCGTCGACGTCGTCGTGCACCAGAACGGGAACATCGTGCACACGGACTGGGCGCTGAACGAGGCGGCCGTGCAGAAGGTGTCCGCGGAGAAGTTGCTCGAGGTCGTGCTGGAGATCGACGGGCGGCCGGTGACCGGGTTCGGGTGCGATGGCATTTGTCTGTCGACGCCTACCGGGTCGACTGCTTATGCCTTCTCCGCCGGTGGGCCTGTGGTGTGGCCCGAGGTGGAGGCGCTGTTGATGGTGCCGATCAGTGCGCATGCGTTGTTCGCGAAGCCGTTGGTGACCTCGCCGGATTCTGTGCTTGCTGTGGAGGTTCTGCCTCATATTCCGCCGGGTGTTCTGTGGTGTGACGGGCGGCGGACTGTCGAGTTGCCTCCTGGGGCTCGGGTGGAGGTTCGGCGGGGGGCTGTGCCGGTTCGGTTGGCTCGGCTGCACCATGCTTCGTTCACTGACCGGCTGGTGGCCAAGTTCGCGTTGCCGGTGTCCGGGTGGCGAGGTGCTCCTCACTAGCGCCCTGTGGGGGGTGGTGGGGATCTGTGCGCGTGTGCAGGTTCGCTGTGGCTTGTCGCGCAGTTCCCCGCGCCCCTGAAAACATCCACTCACCCGGGTGACATGGGCGACCCGTGTGCATTCGTTCACCTGGGCCTTCTCATCTGTGGGGTGGGGGGCGTCGCACTTGGGGTGGCTGACCTCGTATGGTCGTGTTCGTGTTGGAGGAGATGCGGATACGGTCGCTCGGCGTGATCGACGATGCGGTCGTCGAGTTGTCGCCCGGCTTCACCGCCGTCACCGGTGAGACCGGTGCGGGCAAGACCATGGTCGTGACCAGCCTCGGGCTGCTGCTCGGTGGGCGGGCCGATGCGGCTTTGGTGCGGATCGGGGCCAAGAACGCGGTCGTGGAGGGGCGGATCACCGTGCCTCCGGGCGGTTCCGCCGTCGTACGGGCCGAGGAGGCCGGCGCCGAGCTGGACGACGGGGCGCTGCTCATCAGCCGTACCGTTTCCGCCGAAGGGCGGTCCCGGGCGCATCTGGGCGGGCGTTCCGTGCCCGTGGGCGTGCTGGCCGAGCTGGCCGACGAGCTGGTGGCCGTGCACGGGCAGACCGACCAGCAGGGGCTGCTCAAGCTGTCCCGGCAGCGGGCGGCGCTCGACCGGTACGCGGGGGACGCGGTCGCCGCGCCGCTCACCAAGTACGGGGAGGCGTACCGGCGACTGCGGGCCGTCTCCGCCGAGCTGGACGAGATCACCACGCGCGCGCGGGAGCGGGCCCAGGAAGCCGACATGCTGCGGTACGGGCTCGATGAGATCGCCGCTGTGGAGCCGCGGGCCGGTGAGGATGTCGAGCTGGCCGAGGAAGCCGAGCGGCTCGGGCACGCGGAGGCGCTGGCCTCGGCCGCGACCGTCGCGCATGCCGCGCTCGCCGGTAATCCCGAGGACCCCGAGGGCATCGACGCGGCCACGCTGGTCGCGGGCGCCCACCGGGCCCTCGAAGCCGTACGGTCGCACGACTCCGCCCTGGCCGCGCTCGCCGACCGGATCGGCGAGGTCGGCATCCTGCTCGGGGACGTCGCCGGGGAGCTGGCGGGGTACGCCGACGACCTGGACGCCGATCCGCTGCGCCTGGCGGCCGTCGAGGAGCGGCGGGCCGCCCTCACCGCGCTGACCCGGAAGTACGGCTCCGATGTCGCAGGAGTGCTGGCGTGGGCCGAGACAGGCTCCGCGCGGCTGCTCGAACTCGACGGCGACGACGAGCGCATCGGCGAGCTGACCGCCGAGCGGGACGCCCTGCGCGGCGAACTGGGCGGGATGGCGCAGGCGTTGACGGACGCGCGGACGGAGGCCGCCGAGCGGTTCGCCGCCGCCGTGACCGCCGAGCTGGCCTCGCTGGCCATGCCCCACGCGCGCGTGTCGTTCGAGATCCGGCAGACCGAGGACCCCGAGGGCGTTGAGGTCGGCGGGCGTACGGTCGCCTACGGGCCGTCCGGTGCCGACGAGGTCGAACTGCTGCTCGCCCCGCATCCCGGGGCGCCCGCCCGGCCCATCGCCAAGGGCGCGTCCGGGGGTGAGCTGTCCCGCGTGATGCTGGCCGTGGAGGTCGTGTTCGCGGGGACCGATCCGGTGCCCACCTATCTGTTCGACGAGGTCGACGCCGGTGTCGGCGGCAAGGCGGCCGTCGAGATCGGGCGGCGGCTGGCCAAGCTGGCGAAGAGCGCGCAGGTCGTCGTCGTGACCCACCTCCCGCAGGTCGCCGCCTTCGCCGACCGGCAGCTGCTGGTCGAGAAGACCAACGACGGGTCGGTGACCCGCTCGGGCGTGAAGGTCCTGGAGGGCGAGGAGCGGGTACGGGAGCTGTCGCGGATGCTGGCCGGGCAGGAGGACTCGGAGACGGCGCGGGCGCACGCGGAGGAACTGCTGGCGACGGCCCGGTCGGACGGCTGACGTTCGAACAGTTGACGTTTAGTGGGTTCTCTCTCACTCGTGTGGGTGACAACCCGCACCCCTCCGTGGTTCGGAACACCCGTACGTACTGGCATCCTTGAAGGAGCATGGAAAACCTCCCGTACAGGGAGGAAGCCGCGCGGTACACCCCTTCCGCCCGATCCTTCTGTACGTTTCTCCGTGTCGTTTCTCCAAGTCCCTTCTTCGTGACCGCCCGACGCCGAACCAGGAGCCCCCGGCCACGTGAGCCCCGTGACCAGCCACTCACCGCACGGCCAGTCGCCGCTGCGCACCGTCCAGGTGCTCGGCGGCGGCAACGCCGGCAGCAGCGCGCACGTGCGTTCGCTGGCCGCGGGGCTCGTCGCGAGAGGCGTGCGGGTCAGCGTGTGCGCCCCCTCCGACGCCGACAGCGCCTACGACTTCACGGGCGCCGGTGCCGAACACGTGCCCATCCCGCGCAGCAGCGACCCCGCCTCGGTGGCGGCGCTGCGCATGGCCTGTTCGAACGCCGACCTCGTGCACGCGCACGGGCTGCACGCCTCTTTCCGGGCCGCCCTCGCGCTCAGCGGGCGCCGCACCCCGCTCGTCGTCACGTGGCACAACCGCGCGTACGCCGAGGGACCGCGCGCCCAGCTGCTGAAGGTGCTGGAGCGGCGGGTCGTGAAGGCCGCCGCCGTCGTCCTCGGGACCTCCTCCGACCTCGTCGACCGGGCCAGGCGGCGCGGCGCCAGGGACGCCCGGCTGTCCGCCGTGGCGCTGCCCGCGCCGCCCGGGAGCACGGGGTGGGACGAGGCCGACCGGCTGAAGACCCGGGCCGAACTCGGCGCCACCGCCCGCCCGTTGCTCATGGCCGTCGGCTCCCTCGACCGGCACCGGGGGTACGACGTCCTGCTGGACGCCGTACAGGCGTGGAGCGGTCTCGATCCCGCGCCGCTCCTCGTGATCGCCGGGGAGGGGCCCCTGCGGGCGGAGTTGCAGGGCCGGATCGAGAACGAGGGGCTGCCGGTCCGGCTCATCGGGCGCCGTGACGACGTGAGCGAACTGCTCGTCGCCGCCGATCTCGCACTTCTGCCCAGCCGTTGGGAGTCGCGGTCCGTTCTCGCCCAGGAGGCCCTCCACGCGCGCGTACCGCTGATCGCGACCTCCGTGGGAGGCGTTCCGGAGCTGGTCGGGGAAGCGGCCGAACTCGTCCCGTACGGCGACGCGGCGGCCCTCGGCAGGGCCGTCGTACGGCTCCTCGGGGATCCGGAGCGCCAGGAACTCCTGCGTGAGCGGGGTGCGCGGCAGATCGCCACCTGGCCCACCGAGGACGAGACCGTCGCCCAAGTGCTGAGCGTCTACGACGAGTTCACCCAGCCCCGGCTGCTGTCCTAGGGGCAAGCCGGGTCAGGTCACGTGCCTGCGGGCCCGCAGCGCCAGGCTCAACGCCAGTACGGTCTGCGGGTCGTCCAGGTCCGTGCCCAGCAACTCCCCGATCCGCGCCAGGCGGTTGTAGAGCGTCTGGCGGTTGAGGTGCAGTTCACGGGCCGTCTCCGCCTTGCGGCCCGCGTGCGCCAGATAGGTCTCCAGGGTGGGCAGCAGCGGGGGCTTGGAGCGCTGGTCGTGGGTGCGCAGCGGGCCGATCGCGCGGTCCACGAAGGCCGCCAGGTCCGGCTGGTCGCGCAGCCGCCACAGCAACAGGTCGATGTCCAGGCGCCGGGCGTCGTACCAGGGGCGGTCCGGCAGCCCCTGGGCCGCCGTCGCCGTCTCCGCCGCGTGCCGCAGCCCCGCCGAGGCCGCCGCCCAGCCCCCGGCCACCCCGACCACGACGACCGGCGGCGGCGCGCCCGGGCGCTGCATCCCGGCGCGCTCCACACCGGCCCGCAGCGCCGTCGCGACCCGGTCGGCGACCGTCGGGCGCTCCGCCTCCGTGCGAAGGCCCACAAGCAGCGGTACGCGCCCTTCCACCGGCCGTACGCCCAGCAGCACCGGCACGCCCACCGACGCCAGCTCCTCCGCGACCGCGCGGGCCAGCACCGCCCAGCCGCCGCCCGGGGCCAGCGTGTCGCCGAGGCGCATCACCATGGGGAGCAGGGGCCCGGTGCCGGGCTTGAAGCCGAGGACGCGGGCCTGCGCGGGCGCGGCCTCCGCGTCGATACGGCCCTCCGCGAGGTCGGTGAGGAAGTCCCCGCGGCCACGCGCCGCCAGCTCCTCCTCCTGGCGGGCCTGCATCAGGACGACGGCCAGGATGCCCGCGGCCCGCTCGGCGGCGATGCGGTGCACGGGGGCGAGCGGTTCGAGGACGGGCAGCAGGACCAGCCGCGCGCGGACCGAGCCGGTGCCATGGCCGCCCCCGGGGACATCGACGAGCACGGAACCGGCGGACGGCGGCGCGTCCTTCTGCTGGGCGCGCAGGCCCTCCCACACCTGGAGCGGGTCGGCGCCCTCCGGGCCGGCCCCGGCGGCGTACAGGAGCTGGCCGTCCGGCGTCTCCAGGAACACCGGGTTGCCGCTGAAGTCGGCCAGGATGCCCAGGACCTGCGGAATGCCGCCACCGCCCAGCAGGGCCTCCGTACAGCGCCGGTGGACCTCCTCGGCCCGCTGGAGCAGCGCGTAGTGGCCGTTGACGATCTCGGTGTGGATCTCCTCGGTGACGGCCACGAACGGCACCTCGCGGTGCAGCTGCACCAGCGGCAGACCGGTCGAGCGGGCCGTCTCCACCAGGGCCGCGGGCAGCCGGGTGAAGCGGGGGCCCAGCTCCACGACGAGCGCCGCGATGCCCCGCTCGGCCAGGGTACGGACGAACGCGCGCTGCTCGGCCGGACGCGTGCCGAGCCCGTACCCGGTCGTCAGGAGCAGCTCGCCGCCCTTCAGCAGCGAGGCGATGTGCGGGACCTCGCCCGCGTGCACCCACCGCACGGTCCGCCCCAGCCGGTCGGCGCCCGCGAGGATCTCCGGCAGCCCACTGCGCAGCCCGGGCAGATCGAGGGCCCGCCGCACGGTGATCCCGGCGCCCTGGGTCTCCAAACGGCTGTCCGTACGGCTGTCCATGCAGCGGACGCTACCTGCACCTACGTACGGATGACGACCTGCCCATCAGCACCACCGGCGGCTTCCCTACGCCGGAACGATGTTGTGGTTGAAGCGGAACACGTTGTCCGGGTCGTACTGGCGCTTCACCGACGCCAGCCGGCGGGTGTTCTCGGCGCCCAGGCCCGCGATCACGCGCTCCGCGCCCTCGTCGCCGATGAAGTTGAGATAGACCGCGCCGGTGCTCCACGGCCGCACCTCGGCACGGACGTCACGGACCCACCGGATACAGCGTTCGTCGTCCGCCGCGTCCTCCCAGATGCCGAAGGGGTGCACGGCCCAGGGGGCGTCCCGGTAGGGGACGGGGTACTCGGCCGGGCCGTCGGCGACCGCGCCGCCCATGGGGAACAGCACGTGCGTGGTCGGTGTCGGGACCGGTACGGAGTTCCCGGCGGCGCAGAACGCGGCCACGAAGTCGTCGGGGGCGCCCGTCAGGTACTCGGCCGACCAGTAGTTCCGCATCCCGGGCGGGTCGTCGAGCATGCACTGCAGGTCGGCGTACGGGATCGCGGTCACGACCGCCGACTCGTGCGGCAGCGCGAGCAGCGGTTCGGCGAGCTTGCGCATGTCCTCCTCGGGGCCCGCGTACGTCAGCAGGGCGGCGCACAGCAACTGTCCGACCAGGTGCGGCGGTACGAACTCCTCGGGCGGGCCGGCGAGATAGATGACCGCGCCGCTCGCCTCGTCCGGGCCCGCCTCGATCACGTCGCGGTAGACGCGGGTCGCCTCCTGGCCGAACTCCGGGAGGTACAGCACCAGGGCCATGGAGACCGCGGGCAGTTCGTGCAGTCTCAGGGTCAGTGAGGTGGCGACGCCGAAGTTTCCGCCGCCGCCGTGCAGGGCCCAGAACAGGTCCGGGTTCTGCCCGGCGCTCGCGTGCACGGCGGTGCCGTCGGCGGTCACCAGGTCGACGCCGATGAGGTTGTCGACGGCGAGGCCGCATGAACGCTCCAGCCAGCCGCTGCCGCCGCCCAGTACGAAGCCGCCGACCCCGGTGGTGGAGACCCGGCCGCCGGTGGTCGCCAGCCCGTACGGCTGGGTCGCCCGGTCCAGGTGGCTCATCAGGGCGCCGCCCTGGACCCGTACCGACTGGGCAGCCTGGTAGACGGTCACCTCGTGCATCCGGCGCAGGTCGATCACCAGACCGCCGTCGTTCAGCGCCATGCCCGCGACGCTGTGGCCGCCGCCGCGGACCGCGATCTTCAGGTCCAGGTCACGGGCGAAGCGGACGGAACGGGCTACGTCGGCGTCGTCCGCGCACTGTGCGATCACGGCGGGGCGGCGGTCGATCATGGCGTTGTAGACGGTTCGGTTGTCGTCGTACCCGGGATCCCCCGGGGCGAAGACCTCGCCGGTCAGATCCTCGCGGAGCGCGGAGAGGGCTGCGCCCGCCTTTGAGGGGGAGGCCATGGCGGTCCCCTTCCGATAAGGGGCATTTAGTGCTCTCAGCCTATGCGCTTCACCACGAGGGCGCCGTTTTGACGTGCGGCGCCGTCGTGGCTGGTCGCGCCGTTCCCCGCGCCCCTTTGGGGCGCTCAGCCGCCGTAGGCCCCTGAAGCCGTCAGCCTCAGGGCCGTGTCGATCAATGGGACGTGGCTGAAGGCCTGGGGGAAGTTGCCCACCTGGCGCTTGAGGCGGGGGTCCCATTCCTCGGCCAGGAGGCCCAGGTCGTTGCGGAGGGCCAGGAGCTTCTCGAAGAGTTTGCGGGCCTCGTCGACGCGGCCGATCATCGCCAGGTCGTCCGCCATCCAGAACGAGCAGGCGAGGAACGCGCCCTCGTCGCCCGGCAGACCGTCGAGGTTCTCCTCGCCGCCCGAGGTCGGGTAGCGCAGGATGAAGCCGTCGGTCGTGGACAGTTCGCGCTGGATGGCCTCGATGGTGCCGATCACGCGCTTGTCGTCGGGCGGCAGGAAGCCCATCTGCGGGATGAGGAGCAGGCTCGCGTCCAGCTCCTTCGAGCCGTACGACTGTGTGAAGGTGTTGCGCTCCTTGTCGTAACCCTTCTCACACACGTCCCGGTGGATGTCGTCGCGCAGTTCGCGCCACTTCTCCAGCGGGCCGTCCGCGTCACCGGACTCGATGAGCTTGATCGTGCGGTCCACCGCGACCCAGGCCATGACCTTCGAGTGCACGAAGTGCCGGCGCGGACCGCGCACCTCCCAGATGCCCTCGTCGGGCTCGTCCCAGTGCTGCTCCAGGTACCGGATCAGCTTCAACTGGAGCAGCGAGGCGTAGTCGTTGCGGGCCAGACCCGTCATGTGCGCCAGGTGCAGGGCCTCGGTGACCTCGCCGTACACATCCAGCTGGAGCTGGTGCGCGGCGCCGTTGCCGACCCGGACGGGCCCAGAGTTCTCGTAGCCGGGCAGCCAGTCCAGCTCGGCCTCGCCCAACTCCCGTTCGCCCGCGATGCCGTACATGATCTGCAGGTTCTCGGGGTCGCCGGCGACCGCGCGCAGCAGCCACTCGCGCCAGGCGCGGGCCTCGTCGCGGTAGCCGGTGCGCAGCAGGGAGGAGAGGGTGATGGCCGCGTCGCGCAGCCAGGTGTAGCGGTAGTCCCAGTTGCGTACGCCCCCGATGTCCTCCGGGAGGGAGGTGGTGGGCGCGGCGACGATCCCGCCGGTCGGCGCGTACGTGAGTGCCTTCAGGGTGATGAGCGAGCGGACGACGGCCTCGCGATAGGGGCCGTGGTATGTGCACTGCTCGACCCACTCGCGCCAGAACTCCTCGGTGGCGTCGAGGGACTGCTCCGGCTCGGGCAGCGCGGGCGGCTGCTTGTGCGAGGGCTCCCAGGAGATGGTGAACGCGATGCGGTCACCCGGTGCCACCGTGAAGTCGGCGTACGTCGTCAGGGACTTGCCGTACGTCTCGGCCGTGGTGTCGAACCACACCGAGTCGGGGCCCGCGACGGCCACCGTCCGCCCCTCGTGCTTGTGCACCCACGGCACGACACGGCCGTACGAGAACCGCATGCGCAGGGCCGAGCGCATCGGCACCCGGCCGCTGACGCCCTCCACGATGCGGATCAGCTGGGGGGCGCCGTCACGAGGGGGCATGAAATCGGTCACTCTGACCGTGCCGCGCGGGGTGTCCCACTCTGATTCGAGGATCAGCGAGTCGCCCCGGTAGCGGCGGCGTGCCGCGGTGGGGGGTTCTGCGTCCGTCGCGTGCGCGGGGCCGAGGCGCCAGAAGCCGTGCTCCTCGGTGCCGAGCAGTCCCGCGAAGACGGCATGGGAGTCGAAGCGGGGCAGGCACAGCCAGTCGACTGTGCCGTCCCGGCAGACCAACGCGGCGGTCTGCATGTCTCCGATGAGTGCGTAGTCTTCGATGCGCCCGGCCACGTGCAACTCCAGTCGAACGGCCACGTCGCCCCCCGTAGAGAAGAAGAAGGGGGGTCTCGCTCTTGCGGTCAAGGGTTCGTTGTAAAGCGTCGTTGAGCGGTGGAGCAAACACCAATCGGTGCTCAACGGACTGACGAGCTCTCGTTGTTCCGGGGTTACGGGCGGGGGTGGTGCCGTGTTGCCGGTCGGGCTCGGCAGCGAGTGTCCGAGGAGCATACGACGCACTCAGATGATCCGCGTGCCGCTCTCGACAACCCGGGTCCGCTGAACGAGTGAAGCTCGGGTGAGCGGGCACGGTTTCGGGTGAGCGCTGGACTAGGTGATGGTGACTCGTGTACGGGATGTGTGTCCGGGTGTGCGCGGAGCGTGGCCGGAAGCCTTCTCCCCGGGTCGCTGATACCCTGGTAGCCCGTGGACCGGTGGGCACGAAACCCCCGAACCGCAGCGACGGCTCCTCCAGCGAAAACCCGGAAATCTCCGGGCCGGGTGGCCGTACCGCACCCCAGACCGCGACCACGGGAGCCCCGCCTTGGCCATGACACCCGCTGCTTTTCGAAACAGCAACGCCACGACGACCAAGCACATCTTCGTCACCGGGGGTGTCGCCTCCTCGCTCGGCAAGGGTCTGACGGCCTCCAGCCTCGGCATGCTTCTCAAGGCGCGCGGCCTGCGGGTCGTCATGCAGAAGCTCGACCCGTACCTGAACGTCGACCCGGGCACGATGAACCCCTTCCAGCACGGTGAGGTGTTCGTCACGCACGACGGCGCCGAGACCGACCTGGACATCGGCCACTACGAGCGCTTCCTCGACCGCGACCTCGACGGCTCGGCCAACGTCACCACCGGCCAGATCTACTCGACGGTGATCGCCAAGGAGCGGCGCGGCGAGTACCTGGGCGACACCGTCCAGGTCATCCCGCACATCACCAACGAGATCAAGCACCGCATCCGCCGTATGGCCACCGACGAGGTCGACGTCGTCATCACCGAGGTCGGCGGCACGGTCGGCGACATCGAGTCGCTGCCCTTCCTGGAGACCGTGCGCCAGGTCCGCCACGAGGTCGGCCGGGACAACGTGTTCGTGGTCCACATCTCGCTGCTGCCCTACATCGGCCCCTCCGGCGAGCTGAAGACCAAGCCGACCCAGCACTCGGTCGCGGCCCTGCGGAACATCGGTATCCAGCCGGACGCGATCGTGCTGCGCTGCGACCGCGAGGTCCCCACCGCGATCAAGCGCAAGATCTCCCTGATGTGCGACGTCGACGAGGCGGCCGTGGTGGCCTGCCCCGACGCCCGCTCGATCTACGACATCCCCAAGACCGTGCACCGCGAGGGCCTGGACGCCTATGTCGTCCGCAAGCTGGACCTGCCCTTCCGGGACGTGGACTGGACGACCTGGGACGACCTCCTGGACCGCGTCCACAACCCCGCCCACGAGATCAACCTGGCCCTGGTCGGCAAGTACATCGACCTGCCCGACGCCTATCTCTCGGTCACCGAGGCGCTGCGCGCGGGCGGATTCGCCAACCACGCGCGCGTGAAGATCAAGTGGGTCACCTCGGACGACTGCAAGACCCCGGCCGGCGCGAAGAAGCAGCTGGCGGACGTGGACGCGATCTGCATCCCGGGCGGCTTCGGCGACCGCGGTGTGTCCGGCAAGGTCGGCGCGATCCAGTACGCCCGCGAGCACAAGATCCCGCTGCTCGGACTGTGTCTCGGCCTCCAGTGCATCGTCATCGAGGCGGCCCGCAACCTGGCCGGCATCGAGGACGCCAACTCCACCGAGTTCGACGCCGCCACCGCCCACCCGGTCATCTCGACCATGGCCGAGCAGCTCGACATCGTCGCGGGCGACGGCGACATGGGCGGAACGATGCGCCTGGGCATGTACCCGGCCAAGCTCGCCGAGGGCTCCATCGTGCGCGAGGTGTACGACGGCAAGGAGTACGTCGAGGAGCGCCACCGCCACCGCTACGAGGTCAACAACTCCTACCGCGCCGAACTGGAGAAGAAGGCCGGCATCCAGTTCTCCGGCACCTCCCCGGACGGCAAGCTCGTGGAGTACGTCGAGTACCCGCGCGAGGTCCACCCCTACCTGGTGGCCACGCAGGCCCACCCGGAGCTGCGCTCCCGCCCGACCCGGCCCCACCCGCTCTTCGCGGGCCTCGTCAAGGCTGCCGTCGAGCGCAAGACGGCCAAGTAACCCGAGGACGGTACGGTGACCGGGGTGCGCGCCTTCTGGGGTGTGTGCCCCGGTTTCTTTGGTACGTGCGGGACGCGGGAGGACAAGTCGACATGACCACCATCAAGGACACTCCGGAGGAGTGGGAGATCCGGGCGACGGAGACCCCCTTCGTGGGCAACAAGACCTCCGTGCGCACCGACGAGGTGGTCATGCCCGACGGCTCGGTCGTGGGCCGCGACTACCAGGTCCACCCCGGCTCCGTGGGCGTCCTCGCCCTCGACGACGAGGGCCGGGTCCTGCTGATCCGCCAGTACCGCCACCCCGTCCGCCAGCGGATGTGGGAGATCCCGGCCGGCCTGCTCGACGTACCTGGCGAGAATCCGCTGCACGCCGCCCAGCGCGAGCTGTACGAGGAGGCGCACGTCAAGGCCGAGGACTGGCGGGTGCTGACCGACGTCTACCCCACGGCGGGCGGCTGCGACGAGGCCGTACGGATCTTCCTGGCCCGGAACCTGTCCGAGGCCGAGGGACAGCGCTTCGAGGTCGAGGACGAGGAGGCCGACATGGAGCACGCGCGCGTGCCCGTCGGTGAACTCGTCCGGGGCGTCCTCGCCGGCGAGCTGCACAACAACTGCCTTGTCGTCGGCCTCCTTTCGCTGGTCGCGGCCGAGCAGGACGACGGACTCGACGCGCTGCGCCCGGCCGAGGCGCCGTGGCCGGCCCGGCCCTTCGAGGCCTGAGGCACCGGTATGGGCCAACTGCCGACTCCGGTGTGACCATCGCCTGATCCGATCGGGCGACCTGCCCGTCGTGCTCCGCACAGATCGTCGCAGAGCGTGAACTAGGCTCTGGAAACGCCCGAACCGGAGTCCCGGCGGGCTTGCGCGTGCAGGTGGACGGGAGTGTGGCCCGTGGCGGATCAGGCGGTGGACACAGACGGCACGAAGCTGTCCGGAAACGATCGGCCGCACGCTCCCACGGTCAGTCAGTTCCTCGGCCGGACAAGAGAGTTGAAGGAACTGCGCGCCGACATCGAGCGCGCCGGACTCGACACCCTCGCGGGCCGGAAGGCCCCCCGCGCGCGCGTGCTGCTCATCGCGGGCAAGCCCGGCTCGGGCCGCAGCGCCCTCGCAGAGGAGCTGGCCCGGCAGGTCGCGGACAGTTACCCGGACGGCATCCTGCGCGCCCGCCTCACCGAGCCCGACGGCACCCCCGTACCGACCGAGCGCACCGCCCGCGAGCTGCTCACCGCCCTGGAGCTGCCCACCCCGCCCGGCGCCGACGAGGACGAGCTGTCCGAGGCGCTGCGCGACGCGCTGGCCGACCGGCGGATGCTGCTCCTGCTCGACGACGCGGCCGACGCCGAGCAGGTCGACGCGCTGCTGCCGGACAACCCCGACTGCCTCGCCGTCGCCGTCTCCGGCGGCCCGCTGACCGGGATCTCCGACGTCCGCCCGTGCACCCTGGGCGGCCTCGACACCAAGTCGGCCGTGGAACTGCTCGAACGCTTCACGGGGTCGGTGCGCATCACCGTGGACCCGCGCTCCGCCGAGGGACTCGCCGAGGTGTGCCAGGGGCAGCCCGCCGCGCTGATGCTGGCCGGCGGCTGGCTCGCGGCCCGGCCCAAGGCGGCCGTCTCCGACCTCGCCAAGCAACTCCACGCCGAGAGCGACGAGGGCACCGCCCTGAGCCGCGTCTTCCGCCTCGTGTACGCCTCGCTGCCCGCCCCGGCCGCCCGGATACTGCGACTGCTCGCGCTCGCCCCCGGCGGCCTGGTCGACCCGCAGACGGCCTCCGCGCTGGCCGGCTGCTCGGTCGGCGGCGCCCGCGCCACCCTGGACGACTTCGTCGCCCTGAGCCTCCTGACGGCCGTGGACTCGCCGCTGCCGCAGTACGAGGTCCCCGGCTGCCTGCTGCCCCTCCTGCGCCCCCTCGCGGAGTCCCAGGACCGCCCGGCCGAGTTGCAGCTGGCCCGCGCGCGGATGCTGGAGCGGACGGTACGGCTGCTGGTGTCCTGCCGGGCGATCACCGAGACCGACAGCCCGCTGGCCCGCGAGAAGCTCCTCGGCACGCCCGACTCGCTGCGCTTCCCGAACCCGAGGGCGGCGGCGGACTGGCTCACCATCCGCAGGCCCGCGCTGCTCGCCGCCGCCCAGATGGCCGTGGCCGACGGTGAGCTGGACACACTGGCCCGTCGCCTGATGTCCGCCCTGGTCAAGGCCATGGTCGCGCACATCGGCACCCAGGCCGCCGCGCCCGACCTGTACGGCGTCCACCGCCTCGTCCTCGACATCGCCGAACGCCGGAACCTGCCCCGCGAGCGGGCCGCCGCCCTGCTGAACCTCGCCGACCTGGACGCGCAGACCGGACGTACGAACGACGCGCTGGCCCGCTACCGGGCCGCCCTGGACGCCGGACGCGAGGCGAACGACCCGTACGCCACCGGGCGCGCGATGGAATCCGTAGGGGGCGCACACCAGGAACTCGGGGACTACGACCGCGCCGCCGACTGGTACGGGCGCGCGCTCGCCCAGCGCCTGGCGCGCGACGAGCGCGAGGACGCCGCCCGGCTGTACGGCCGTATCGCCACCGCGCACACCTACGCGGGCCGCTACGGCGAGGCGCTGCGCAACTGGCGTGCAGCGGTGGCCGGTTACCGCAAGAACGGCGATGTGGCCGCCCACGCGCGCGCGTTGAGCGAGCTGGCGCGGGTCCAGGAGTACGCGGGACGGCCCGAGGAGTCGCTGCGCACCTGCCAGGAGGCCGTGGAGTGGGCGCGGCGCGCCGACGACGTACGGCTGCAGGGAGCGCTCCAGCTGCGGCTGGCCGACACGCTGGAGCACCTCGGCGATCCGGCGGCGGCACGGCTGCACCGGGGCGCCGCGGAGCGGCTGCTGGGCGACGATCCGGAGGCCCAGGAGGGTGAGCCGGACCTCCCTGAGGGTGATCCGGACCCGGAACACGGTGCTAACACCTACGAAATCCGTAGTACATCAGTCGAAGATTGATGCATTGAAAGGCTAGACACCGAGAACGCCTTCATTAGACTGGCTCTACCGCGCCTTCTCCTGCGGTCTCCTGGTGTGCCCCCGCACGTCCGGGTATGTATTGCTATGCCCCCACACCCTCTGAGCCAAGGACCGTGATCGACGTGAAGGTCGGCATCCCCCGCGAGGTCAAGAACAACGAGTTCCGCGTGGCCATCACGCCCGCCGGAGTGCACGAACTGGTGCGCCACGGCCACCAGGTCGTCATCGAGCACGGCGCCGGCGTCGGCTCCTCGATCACGGACGACGAGTTCGTGGCCGCGGGCGCGCGGATCCTGCCCACGGCCGACGAGGTGTGGGCCACCGCGGACCTGCTGCTGAAGGTCAAGGAGCCCATCGCCGAGGAGTACCACCGCCTCCGCAAGGACCAGACGCTCTTCACGTACCTGCACCTGGCCGCGTCCAAGGCGTGCACGGACGCGCTCGTCGAGTCCGGCACCACGGCGATCGCCTACGAGACCGTCGAGCTGCCCGGTCGCGCCCTGCCGCTGCTCGCCCCGATGTCGGAGGTCGCCGGCCGGCTGGCCCCGCAGGTCGGCGCCTACCACCTGATGCGCTCGGTCGGCGGCCGTGGCGTGCTCCCCGGCGGCGTCCCCGGCACGCAGCCCGCGCGGGCCGTCGTCATCGGCGGCGGCGTCTCCGGCTGGAACGCCACGCAGATCGCCGTCGGCATGGGTTTCCACGTCACGCTGCTCGACCGCGACATCAACAAGCTGCGCGAGGCCGACAAGGTCTTCGGCACCAAGGTCCGGGCGATCATGTCCAACTCCTTCGAGCTGGAGAAGGCCGTCCTGGACGCCGACCTCGTCATCGGCGCCGTGCTGATCCCCGGCGCCAAGGCCCCGAAGCTGGTCACCAACGAACTCGTGTCGCGGATGAAGCCGGGCAGCGTGCTCGTCGACATCGCGATCGACCAGGGCGGCTGCTTCGAGGACTCGCGTCCCACGACCCACGCCGAACCGACCTTCTTGGTCCACGGATCGGTCTTCTACTGCGTCGCCAACATGCCCGGCGCGGTGCCCAACACCTCGACCTATGCGCTCACCAACGCGACTCTGCCGTACATCGTGGAACTCGCCGACCGCGGCTGGGTGGCGGCGCTGCGCCGCGATCCCGCGCTCGCCCGGGGCCTCAACACGCATGACGGCAAGGTCGTCTACCGCGAGGTCGCGGAGGCGCACGGGCTGGAGCACGTCGAGTTGGACTCGCTGCTCGGCTGATGGTGTCACCTGACGTTCCCGGCCGCCCAGCAGGGGCTCCCGGTCGACAAAAAGACCAAGTCATCAGCGGGTAAAAGGCGATACGTCAACAGGCATCGTCAACGCCCCACGCCCCGCCGGACCTTGCCCGACAAGGTCCGGCCGGATGTGTGTATGGTCACTTTGCGACACTCGTTCAACTCGCCTCGAACGTAACGCTTCAACCGATTCGCGCACCGGTGAAACCTGCCGTGCGACGGCCGTACGCCCTTGACAGAGGGATGTTTCATTGCCGACACATCGGGCCCGGTACGGCGGATTGTGTTGCTGCGAACGGCCGACACGCCATAGAGTCGCCAACCGTCGGCATGGTGCCACGCTGACCTATCGAGAAGTTACCTGGTCACCAAGGAGGTAAGACGACTTGTGAATGAGTCGACATTTACTCCCGGGGGTGGTCAACCAGGAATGCCGGCGCGGGGCTCGGGCCCCACGGGGCTCGCGGCTGTCGGCTCCGTCGCGGTCCGCACCTTCGCAGCCCACCAGGGTCACCCGATGCCGGTGGTGACTCAGCCCGCACACATGAGCATGGATGGCCATCACGTGAACGCCATGGCCGGCGACGGTAGTGGCGGGGTCCACAACCACTTCGCCGACTACGACGAACTGCCCGACGGGCACTTCTACGACCCCGACGCCGAGTACGAGCCCGATCCGGAGTACGCGGCCACGCTCGCGCCCGACGCGGCCCGTCAGCGCCGTGAGCGCATCGGTCCCACCGGACGCCCGCTGCCGTACTTCCCGATCCCGGGTCCGCTGACCAGTCACGGCCCCGCGACGATCGTCGCGATGTGCAACCAGAAGGGCGGCGTGGGCAAGACGACGTCGACCATCAACCTGGGTGCCGCGCTCGCGGAGTACGGACGCCGGGTCCTGCTGGTCGACTTCGACCCGCAGGGCGCCCTCTCCGTGGGCCTCGGTGTGAACCCGATGGAACTCGACCTGACGGTCTACAACCTGCTCATGGAGCGGGGGATGTCCGCGGACGAGGTCCTGCTGAAGACCGCGGTCCCGAACATGGACCTGCTGCCGAGCAACATCGACCTGTCGGCGGCCGAGGTGCAGCTGGTGTCGGAGGTCGCGCGCGAGTCGACGCTCCAGCGCGCCCTGAAGCCGCTCATGGCCGACTACGACTACATCGTGATCGACTGTCAGCCCTCGCTCGGCCTGCTCACCGTGAACGCCCTGACGGCGGCTCACAAGGTGATAGTGCCTCTGGAATGCGAGTTCTTCGCGCTGCGCGGTGTCGCGCTGCTCACGGAGACCATCGAGAAGGTCCAGGAGCGGCTGAACCCGGAGCTGGAGCTGGACGGGATCCTCGCCACGATGTACGACTCGCGCACGGTGCACAGCCGTGAGGTGCTCGCACGTGTCGTCGAGGCCTTCGACGACCACGTCTACCACACGGTCATCGGACGCACGGTCCGCTTCCCGGAGACCACGGTCGCCGGCGAACCGATCACCACGTACGCCTCCAACTCCGTCGGCGCCGCCGCTTATCGCCAGCTCGCCAGGGAGGTGCTCGCCCGGTGTCACGCCGAGTGAGTCTGCCGGGGGCCGACGAGCTGTTCCGTACCACCGGGGGCATGGCGCTCCAGTCGTCCACGCCCAGGCGCCAGGCCAACGGCGAGCCCCGTGTGCCGGCACCCGCCGGCGAGAGCGACGGGGCCGCCGCCACGGAGGACGCGCCGCACTCGGTGCCCGTCCAGGGCGGTGACGGCGACGGCGACGAGCATGTCGCCGCCGGCGCGGACTCGTCCGATGCCGGGGAGTCGCGCAGCCGGGGGGCCACCGCGGAGCGTTCGGCGCGGCGGCAGGGCGAGCAGGAAGGTTCTGCCTCCGGGCAGGGCCCGTCGCCGCAGTCGGTGTCGGCGTCCCGCAAGCGAAGCGGACGGGCCCCCTCGCGGCGCCCCAGCGGTCGCGAGCGGCACGACGAGAAGATCACGGTGTACGTCTCCGCCGAGGAGCTGATGGACCTGGAGCACGCCCGTCTGGTGCTCCGGGGCGAGCACGGGCTCGCGGTCGACCGCGGCCGGATCGTGCGCGAAGCGGTCGCGGTGGTGCTCGCCGATCTGGAGTCCCGTGGGGACGCGAGCATCCTCGTACGACGGTTGCGCGGGCGCTAGCGGTAGCCTGCGGGGCCATGACCTCGAACGACGCCCCCGCATCCGGCCCCGGCTCAGCCGGCCGTCGGCGTGTGCTGGGGCGGGGGCCGGGGGGCTCGCCGCCGGTTCCGGTCGAGGAGCCGGTGGAAGTCGTTCCGGTGGCCGAGGACGTACCGGAGCCCCCGGTTCCAGCAATGGAACCGGAAAGCGAGGCGGAACCCGCCCCGCTTGCGGAGGCCGCCCCTCCTGCTGCCGATGCCGATGCCGATGCCGCTCCGCCCGCCGAACCCGATGACGGGGTCTTCAGGATTCGGCTCGCCAACTTCGAGGGGCCGTTCGATCTCCTCCTCCAGCTGATCTCCAAGCACAAGCTCGACGTCACCGAGGTCGCCCTCTCCAAGGTGACCGACGAGTTCATGGCGCACATCAGGGCGATGGGCCCGGACTGGGATCTCGACCAGACGACCGAGTTCCTGGTCGTCGCGGCCACCCTGCTGGACCTGAAGGCCGCGCGGCTGCTGCCCTCCGCCGAGGTCGAGGACGAGGCCGACCTGGCCCTCCTTGAAGCCCGGGACCTGCTGTTCGCGCGGCTGCTCCAGTACCGCGCGTACAAACAGATCGCCGACATCTTCAGCCGCCGTCTCGACGACGAGGCCCGCCGCTACCCCCGTACCGTCGGACTCGAACCGCACCACGCCGAACTGCTGCCCGAGGTCGTCATCAGCATCGGGGCCGAGGGGTTCGCGAAGCTCGCCGTGAAGGCGATGCAGCCGAAGCCCAGGCCCCAGGTGTACGTCGACCACATCCACGCGCCTCTGGTGAGCGTCCAGGAGCAGGCCGGGATCGTGGTCGCCCGGCTGCGGGAGCTGGGCGAGGCCACCTTCCAGGAGCTGGTCGAGGACACCGACGACACGCTGACCGTCGTCGCGCGCTTCCTGGCCCTGCTGGAGCTGTACCGGGAGAAGGCCGTCGCCCTGGACCAGGAGACCGCCCTGGGGGAGCTGGTGGTGCGCTGGACGGGCGGGGAGGGCGATCAGGAGCCGACGGTCACCGACGAGTTCGACCGGCCGCCAGAGGTGCCGGAAGAGAAGGCGAAGGAGGAGAAGGCGTGAGCGAGGAGACCACCGAGGTGCCGGCCGGGCTGCGGACCGTCGCCGATCTCGATCTCGGGCCCGCCCTGGAGGCCGTCCTCATGGTCGTGGACGAACCCGCGACCGAGGAGCACCTCGCGAAGATACTGCAGCGGCCCCGGCGGCAGATCGCGGACGCCCTGCGCGCGCTGGCCGACGACTACACCGTCCAGGGGCGCGGTTTCGAGCTGCGGATGGTCGCCGGGGGCTGGCGTTTCTACTCCCGGCCCGAGTACGCGGCGGCCGTCGAGGGCTTCGTTCTGGACGGTCAGCAGGCGCGGCTCACCCAGGCGGCGCTGGAGACGCTCGCGGTCGTCGCGTACCGCCAGCCGGTCAGCCGCAGCCGGGTCTCGGCCGTCCGCGGAGTCAACTGCGACGGGGTCATGCGGACCCTGTTGCAGCGCGGTCTGGTCCAGGAGGCGGGCACGGAACCCGAAACAGGTGCGATCCTGTACACGACGACGAACTACTTTCTGGAGCGAATGGGCCTGCGAGGCCTGGACGAGCTCCCGGAGCTCGCGCCCTTCCTTCCGGAGGCGGACGCGATCGAGGCCGAGACGCAGGAAGGTGTTCCGTCGTTCGATCCGGACGCTCCTGATGCTCCGGGTACAGACGACGCAGACGACTAGACGGAAATTTGATGCGAAGCAGCAGCGGCAGGAACAGCAGCGGAAACAACGGCGGGAGCCGTGGTGGCAACAGCGGCGGCCGCGGCGGGAGCAGCGGGGGTCGCGGTAACTACCGCGGCGCCGGCAACGACCGCGACGACAAGCAGGCCGGGCGGCCGAAGAAGCCCCGCCCCGAGGAGCGGCGCTACGACGTGGGACCGGCCGCGACCCCGGACGGTCCGAAGTCCGGGCGCGGTGCCTCCGCGCGCGGGGGTGCCAAGGGCGGACCCAAGCAGGGCCAGGGCAGCACCGGGCGGGGCCGCTGGGCCCCGGCGACCTCCCGTGAGTACGACGCGCGGGCCGAGGAGCGCAACCGGGAGCGGTACGCCGGTAAGAAGGACGTCAAACTGCCCAAGACGTTCCCGGGCGCCGAGCAGGAGGGCGAGCGGCTCCAGAAGATCCTCGCGCGCGCGGGCTACGGTTCCCGGCGGGCCTGCGAGGAGCTGATCGAGCAGTCCCGCGTCGAGGTCAACGGCGAGATCGTGGTGGAGCAGGGGCTGCGCGTCGACCCCGAGCACGACGAGATCAAGGTCGACGGGCTGACGGTGGCCACGCAGTCGTACCAGTTCTTCTCGCTGAACAAGCCCGCGGGCGTCGTCTCCACGATGGAGGACAACGAGGGCCGGCAGTGCCTCGGCGACTACGTGACGAACCGCGAGACGCGGCTCTTCCACGTCGGACGGCTCGACACCGAGACCGAGGGCGTCATCCTGCTCACCAACCACGGTGAGCTGGCGCACCGGCTGACCCACCCCAAGTACGGCGTGAAGAAGGTCTACCTCGCGCACATCGTGGGCCCGATCCCGCGCGACCTGGGCAAGCAGCTCAAGGAGGGCATCCAGCTGGAGGACGGGTACGCGCGTGCGGACCACTTCCGGGTGGTCGAGCAGACCGGCAAGAACTACCTCGTCGAGGTCACCCTCCACGAGGGCCGCAAGCACATCGTGCGCCGCATGCTCGCGGAGGCCGGCTTCCCGGTCGACAAGCTGGTGCGGGTCGCCTTCGGTCCGATCACCCTGGGCGATCAGAAGTCGGGCTGGCTGCGCCGGCTGTCCAACACCGAGGTCGGCATGCTGATGAAGGAAGTCGATCTCTAGCAGTGCCGAGCGCCTCCTGAGCGCTTCTTGCTTTCGTCGGCCGGTTCCGGAGTTCTCCGGGGCCGGCCGCCTGTGTTTCTCGGGAGGGCCGTCGGCGGGCTCCTGGGCGCGCTGGAGAGGATTTGGTGCCCCTCCGGGTCTCTTCGGGTCTCGTGGCTCCTCCCGGGCGCCTGAGAGGCCGCTGAGGGGCTTTTGGCGTATGGGAGTCGTCAAGAAGCTTGTGCGGGGTGGCCGCGCTCTTTATAGTCGGTATGACTATTGGTCACGGTGACCATAAAGGGCGACGGTGAAGGGGGTGGGCGGGCATGACCGCACCTGTGAACGGAACGGCGCGGGGCCGGGCCCCCGAGGGATACGACAAGTACGCCTTCGAACCCTTCGCCGTCACCGTCGATCTGGCCGTCCTCACCCTCCGCGCGGGCGCGCTGCACGTGCTGCTCGTCGAGCGCGGCCACGAGCCGTACGCCGGACGCTGGGCGCTGCCCGGGGGTTTCGTCCTGCCCGACGAGTCCGCGGAGACGGCGGCCAGGCGCGAACTCGCCGAGGAGACCGGCCTGTCGGACGTGTCCGGGCTGCACCTGGAGCAGCTGCGCACCTACAGCGAGCCCGACCGCGACCCGAGAATGCGGGTCGTGTCCGTGGCCTTCGCCGCGCTGCTGCCGCACGCGCCCGAACCGCACGGCGGCGGGGACGCGGCGCAGGCCCAATGGCTGCGGTACAACGCGCTCGGGCCGCTCGCCTTCGACCACGACAGCATCCTGGCCGACGCACACGACCGGGTCGGCGCCAAGCTGGAGTACTCCTGCATCGCGACCGCGTTCTGCCCGCCCGAGTTCACCCTCGGCGAGCTGCGGCAGGTCTACGAGACCGTGTGGGGCACCGCACTCGACCCGCCCAACTTCCGCCGCAAGGTGCTCGCCACGCCGGGCTTCGTCGAACCGGTACCGGGCGCCGCACGTCTCACCGGCGGCCGGGGCAAACCCGCCGCGCTGTACCGCGCGGGCACCGCGGCCACTCTGCACCCGCCGCTGCTGCGCCCGACGACGTCGGTGTCGCCCGCCTCGCCTCCGTCGTCCCCTTCGCCCTCCTCAGAACCGTCTCCCTCGTCACCGTCACCGACGTCACCGGAAGGACGCCCCGAATGACCACCACGACCGTCAGGAAGCGTGCCGCGAGCGGGGCGTTGATCGGGCTCGCGCTCGGCGACGCCCTGGGCTTCCCGACCGAGTTCAGCGACATCCCGTCCATCCTCGCCAAGTGCGGTCCATGGCGGCAGATGGAGCTGCCCACGCCCGCGATCGTCACCGACGACACGCAGATGACGCTGGCGCTCGCGCACGGTCTGCGCGCGGCGACGGACCGGGGGCTGCTCACCCCGGCGGGGATGGAACGGCCGGTGCGCGAGGAGTTCGTGAAGTGGTTCCGGTCGCCGGACAACAACCGGGCGCCGGGCCACACCTGCCTGGTCGCCTGCAACCTGCTGGAGAAGGAGCGGCTGCCCTGGCAGGAGGCCAGCCAGATCGGTTCGAAGGGCTGCGGCGCCAACATGCGTGTGGCGCCCCTGGGTCTGCTCCCGGGCCTGAGCGAGGAACAGCGCGCGGGCGCCGCCCAGTTGCAGGCGGCCCTCACCCACGGCCACCCGACGGCCCTGGCCGCGTCCGACCTCACCGCGCACGCCGTACGGCTGCTCGCGCAGGGCGCCGACCCGGCCGTACTGGTGACCCTCCTGCGTACGTACGCGCACGAGAGCCGCAGCCACTACTACCACCGCTGGCTGGGCGACCTCTGGACGCACGGCCACGATGCGAGCCCCGAGGAGTTCATCGCCCGCGGCTGGGACGAGTGCCTGGCGATCCTGGACCGGCTCCAGCGCGCCGTCCGCACCGTCTCGCCCGAGGACGACCCCTGCCTCGCCACCGGCGCCGGCTGGACCGCCGAGGAGGCGCTGGCCACCGGCCTGCTGTGCTTCCTGCTCTTCCCCGGCGAGCCCCTCACGGCCCTGCGCCGCGCCGCCTGCACCTCCGGCGACTCGGACTCGATCGCCTGCCTGACCGGAGCGTTCGCCGGTGCCTGGCACGGCACCGACGCGTGGCCCACGCGGTGGGCGGACCGGATCGAGTACGGGGGTGACCTGCAGACGCTCGGGGCCCTCTGGGACAGCTGAACACTGGGGGCTGCGCCCCCAGGCCCCCTTCGGTCTGAACGGCCTCGTCCTCAGGCGCCGGACGGGCTGGATTGCCCCAGGGCCGATGCGCGGCGCGTGCGGACCAGGAAGCCCTCCACTCGTCGTCGGTCCGGTTCCTCCGGGAGCGGGCTGTGGTGGGACGCCTGTTCCGCCTCCGCCGCCAGGCGGGTCATCCGGGACTCGATCTCCGGCCACGGCACCTCGCCCCGCTTCACCTCCAGCAGCCGCTCGCGCTCGTCGCCGACGTCGATCGTCAGCGTGCCCGCGCGCAGCAGGTCGCGGCAGCTCGTCAGGAGGCGCAGCAGGTGCATCGCGTGCTTCCAGCGCGGGGCGCCGTGGATGCGGACGTCCGCCTCCAGCTTCTTGTGCTGGCCGAGTGCGTAGCGCGCGAACGTCTCGTGCGCCTGGCGGGAGAGGAACGCCCCGCGCAGGGCCAGGAGTTCGCGGCCGGTGTCGTCGGCGTACTCGACGAGCGGGGAGTGGAGGCACTCCAGGATGTTCGGGTTGGCGCGCAGAGCCAGTGTGCAGAAGCGTTCCAGCTCCCAGCTGAACTGCTCCTCCGCGGGGCCCTCCACATGCGTGGGCGGCTTCTCGAAGCGCCAGAACAGGGGAGTGGGCGCGAGGAACACTCCGCGCCGGTCCGTGTCGCTGCCGTCCGTCGCCAGGCCGAAGGCGCGCGAGCCCATCACACAGGCGTAGATCGTGTGGTCGCGTACGAGGGCTTCGGAGGCCGCAGGGGTCTCGGGTGCTTCGAGGGCTTCGGGGGCGGAATGCGGGCGCATTCCGGGAGCGTACGCGCGGAGCTCATGCCAGGCGGATCGAATTTCCCGTGACCGTGATCTTCTTCTCGGCCAGCGGCTGCGTCGCCGGGGGGTTGGCCACCGAGCCGTCCGTGATGCTGAACTTGCTGCCGTGGCAGGTGCAGTTGATCGTGCCGTCCGAGACGTTCGCCACCGGGCACTTCTGATGCGTACAGATCGAGGTGAACGCCTTGAACTCGCCGTCCTTCGGCTGGGTCACCACGACCTGCTCGTCCTTGAAGATCTTGCCGCCGCCGACCGGGATGTCGGCCGTCGTGGTCAGCTCCTGGCCAGGGGTCCCGGCGGAGGTCTCGTCGGAGGACGATGATTCGTCGCCGTACTCGCTGCATCCCGCCGTGAGCGCCGCCGCGCCTGTCGCGAGGAGGACCGTGCGTCGCGTCGGGCCTTGCGTCATGTCGTCACTCCGAAAGTGCGGAAGAACCATAGGGCGGAAGTGAGCCAGACGATCGTCAGGACGGTGAAGACCAGTCCGCCGACGACCGGCAGCAGCCAGCCGGGCAGTCGATCCCAGCGAAGCAGCAGCATCTTTGCACTGAAAGCACCGAAGAAGAAGCAACCCAGGAGGGAGTGCCACATCACACGTGAATCGTATGTTTGATATCCGAAAGCGTACAGACAGTGCACCGCCACCGGGACCGCTGTCAGGAACGCGATCCGGCCCGACCAGCGGTGCAGCGTTCCCGACCAGCTCGGGCCCGGCAGCTTCCCGTACACCATGGCCGCCGACACGACCTGGACGAGCGCGAAGCCGAAGGCCGCCGTCGCGAGCCAGGACTTCACCGCGCCCGTGCTGCTGAACCCGGCCAGGTTGAAGGCGGTGCCCTCCGGGTCGTGGACCTTGCCGTACACGCCCAGGGCCAGCGCCACGGCTGCGGCGACGAGTGCCGGGACGAGATAGCGGGCCGCGCTCGGGCCGCCGGGGGCAGGCGGGCGCGGCGGGAAGCTCTGGGTGGCGGCGTTCGGGTCCACGGTCATGTTCGGCTCCCTGTCCCTGTACCTGTCCCTGGTGGCTTGAGGCGGTGCTTCACGGGGTGACCGGGCGGGCCGTCAGCCGCTCGCCGTCGATCGTCACCGCGCCGGTCTCCGGGTCGATCCGGGGCGCGGGGGAGGGCTTGCCGTTGCGGTTGACGATGCCGACCTGGTCCCCGGTGGACAGCACGATCCAGCCGCCGTCGATCTCTGCGTTCCGCACGGTCGCGGTCGCCCGGTAGAGCCCGGACGGTTTGACCGCCTTGTCGGCGGTGAAGGCGTAGTGCCCGCCCTCGATGTCGACCGTGCCGCGGATGCTCTTGCCCTTGAGGGTGCCGTTCAGTACGGAGCCGCCCTTGCCGGTGAGCTTCATGGAACCGTCGGCCTCGACATCGCCCTTCAGCCACGACTCCTTGTCGTGGCCGTCGCAGAAGTACGCGATCGCCCTGCCGTCGCGCAGCGAGACCGACACCGCGGAGGAGTCGTCGTCCGTACGGCCCGCGTAGTCGGCGTTCGGTACGGGGTTCCTGGTGGGTGACGGGGACGGGGTCGGCGATGGGGACGCCTTCGTCTTCGTCGGTGCCGGGGACGGTGACACCTTGTCTGCGGGTGTGTCCGCCTGGGACGTGGACGCGGGCTTCGTCCCTGTCGTCGCGTTGAGCGACAGCATGAACAGGGCCAACAACAGTCCCGCGAGCAGTGTGAAAAGCGGTCCGGTGCGCTTCATCGGGCCTCCCCCGAGGCGAGCTTCCTGCCATGAGAGCGGACCCGCGCCCCCGCGTCCAGAGCGCGTGGGCGTGTTCGCACGCCAACTCGCGGATTGGGGCGAATCGGGTGACATTGGCAGGGCCCCGTGCGCGTTGTGCCGCGCGTCTCAGGGGGCGGGCGCCGAACGTCCGCCGCGCGCGGGCTGACTAGGCTGGATGCGCCAAGAGCCGATACGTGGATCCGAATACGTGCATCAGCTTCGAATACGTACATCAGCAAGGAGCATCACCGTGGCGGTACGAGCGGTCCGGGGCGCCGTCCAACTGGATCGGGACGAGGCCGGGCACATGGACGAGCGGGTCAGCGAGCTGCTCACCGCGGTCCTGGAGCGCAACAGCCTCACCGCGGACGACCTGATCAGCGTCTGGTTCACGGCCACGCCCGACCTGCACAGCGACTTCCCGGCCGCCGCGGCCCGCAAGCTCGGCATCGTCGACGTACCGCTGATCTGCGCCCAGGAACTGGACATCGAGGGCGCGATGCCGCGCGTCGTCCGGATCCTCGCCCACATCGAGTCCGACCTGCCCCGCGCCGACGTCGCGCACGTCTACCTCGGTGCCGCGGCGGCCCTGCGCAAGGACATCGCCCAGTGAGAACCGCACTCGTCATCGGCACCGGCCTCATCGGTACGTCCGCCGCGCTCGCCCTCGTCTCGCGCGGCGTCGTCGTCCACCTCGCCGACCACGACCCCGAGCAGGCCCGTACGGCAGCCGCCCTGGGCGCCGGTACGGACGAGCCGCCGGAGGGCCCGGTCGACCTCGCGATCGTCGCCGCGCCGCCCGCGCACGTCGCCGGTGCCCTCGCCGACGCGATGCGCCGGGGTGTCGCGCGCGGCTACCTCGACGTGGCCAGCGTCAAGGGTGGACCGCGCCGCGAGCTGGAGGCGCTGGGCCTCGACCTGTCCGCGTACATCGGCTCGCACCCCATGTCGGGCCGCGAGAAGTCGGGCCCGCTGGCCGCGACCGGCGATCTCTTCGAGGGCCGCCCCTGGGTGCTGACGCCGACCCGCGACACGGACACCGAGGTTCTCAACCTCGCTCTGGAGCTGGTCTCGCACTGTCGTGCGGTTCCCGTCGTGATGGACGCGGACGCCCACGACCGGGCCGTGGCTCTCGTCTCCCACATGCCCCACCTGGTCTCCAGCATGGTCGCCGCGCGGCTGGAGAACGCGGAGGAGGCCGCCGTACGGCTGTGCGGGCAGGGCATCCGGGACGTGACCCGGATCGCCGCGTCCGACCCCGGCATGTGGATCGACATCCTCTCCGCCAACCCCGGGCCGGTCGCCGATCTCCTCACGGACGTCGCCGCCGACCTGGAGGAGACCGTCCAGGCCCTGCGCTCCCTCCAGTCCTCCGACGAGTCGAAGCGCCGCGCGGGCGTGACCGGGGTCGAGGACGTGCTGCGGCGCGGGAACGCGGGGCAGGTGCGGGTGCCGGGCAAGCACGGGTCCGCTCCGCGGGCCTACGAGGTGGTTGCCGTGCTGATCGACGACCAGCCCGGGCAGCTGGCTCGGATCTTCGCCGATGCGGGGCAGGCGGGGGTCAATATCGAGGATGTGCGGATCGAGCATGCGACGGGGCAGCAGGCGGGGCTTGTGCAGTTGATGGTGGAGCCGAAGGCTGCGCCTGTGTTGTCGGCGTCGCTGCGGGAGCGAGGGTGGGCTATTCGGCAGTAGGGGGTGGGCCGCCGTTGCTGGGGGCTCCGCCCCCAGACCCCCGATCGGCCCTGAAGGGGCCTCGTCCTCAAACGCCGGACGGGCTGGGAATGTCCGGGCCGGCGTTGAAGAGGCACCGTACGGGCTGAAGGGCGTGCGGCCGGACGAGTGACCCGCACCCAGTAACCTTGTCCGGGGCACCAACCGCCCCCACCCCACCACCCCGGACCAGGAAAGGTGCCTCCACAGTGGATCGCGCCGCAGTGATTGTCGCCATTGACGGGCCCTCCGGCACAGGCAAGTCGAGCACGTCCAAGGCTGTTGCCGCGCAGCTCGGGCTCAGCTACCTGGACACCGGGGCCCAGTACCGGGCGATCACCTGGTGGATGGTGAACAACGGGATCGACATCACGGACCCCTCCGCGATCGCCGCCGTGGCGGGCAAGCCGGAGATCGTCTCCGGTACGGACCCGGAGAACCCGACGATCACCGTGGACGGCACCGACGTCGGCGGTCCGATCCGTACTCAGGAGGTCACCTCCAAGGTCAGCGCGGTGAGCGCCGTGCCCGAGGTGCGGGCCCAGATCACCGAGCTGCAGCGGTCCATCGCCGCGTCCGCCGTGGCGGGGATCGTCGTCGAGGGGCGGGACATCGGGACGACCGTGCTGCCCGACGCCGATCTGAAGATCTTCCTCACCGCGTCCCCGGAGGCGCGTGCCGCCCGTCGCAGCGCCGAGCTGAAGGGCGCCGACGTCGACAGCACCCGCGAGGCGCTGCTGAAGCGGGACGCGGCCGACTCCAGCCGCAAGACCTCACCGCTCGCCAAGGCGGACGACGCCGTGGAGGTCGACACCTCCGAGCTGACCCTTCAGCAGGTCATCGAGTGCGTCGTCACCCTTGTCGAGGAGAAGCGGGACGCGAAGTGAGCGACCCGTCGAACATTCCGTCGGAGCGCGGTGCCGAGGTCGGGCGGCGTATCGGCGTCGGCCTGATGTACGGGCTTTGGAGGCCGCGTGTCCTGGGCTCCTGGAAGGTGCCCGCGACCGGGCCGGTGATCCTCGCCGTCAATCACTCCCACAACATCGACGGGCCGATGGTCATCGGCGTGGCACCCCGGGCCTCGCACTTCCTGGTCAAGAAGGAGGCGTTCATCGGCCCGATCGCCACCTTCATGCGCGCCACCGGCCAGCTGGAGGTGGACCGCTCGACGGCCGACCGTACGGCGATCAGTCGGGCCCTGGGTGTGCTGGCGAACGGCGGGGTGCTCGGGATCTTCCCCGAGGGCAGCCGCGGCGACGGCGACTTCGCCTCGCTGCGCTCCGGGCTCGCCTACTTCGCCGTGCGCAGCGGCGCGCCCATCGTTCCGGTGGCCGTTCTGGGAAGTACCGACCGGCGCGGACGGTTGATAAAGGCGCTGCCTCCGCTGCGCAGCCGTGTCGACGTGGTCTTCGGTGACCCGTTCGAGGCGGGCGACGGCAGCGGACGGCGTACGCGCGCGGCGCTGGACGAGGCGACCGTACGCATCCAGAAGCACCTCACCGCGCACCTGGACAACGCCAGACGGCTCACCGGCCGGCAGGAAAACGCCGGGCGCCCCGCTGAGCGCTGAGCGACACTTGAGTACTTGAGCAGTTTCAGTAGTTTGAGCGGTTTCAGTAGTTTCAGTAGTGGATCACCCGACAATCGGGGGTTTCACCGATCACCACGATGAACGAGGTACGCACTTCATGAACGACCACATTCCCTCCGAGAGCTCGGGAGAGTACGAGCACGGAGAGCTTGGCGATGCCGAGTACGCGGAGTTCATGGAGCTCGCCGCGGTGGAGGGCTTCGACATCGAGGATGTCGAGGGCGCGATCGACGCGGCGGGACACGGGCCACTGCCCGTCCTCGCCGTCGTCGGACGGCCGAACGTCGGCAAGTCGACGCTCGTCAACCGCATCATCGGGCGCCGCGAGGCCGTCGTCGAGGACAAGCCCGGTGTCACCCGCGACCGCGTGACCTACGAGGCCGAGTGGGCCGGGCGGCGCTTCAAGATCGTCGACACCGGCGGCTGGGAGCAGGACGTCCTCGGCATCGACGCCTCCGTGGCCGCCCAGGCCGAGTACGCCATCGAGGCGTCCGACGCGGTCGTCTTCGTCGTCGACGCCAAGGTCGGCGCCACCGACACCGACGAGGCCGTCGTCCGGCTGCTGCGCAAGGCCGGCAAGCCCGTCGTCCTGTGCGCCAACAAGGTCGACGGACCGAGCGGCGAGGCCGACGCCACGTCCCTCTGGGCCCTCGGGCTCGGCGAGCCGCACCCCGTCTCCTCGCTGCACGGCCGTGGCACCGGCGACATGCTGGACGCCGTCCTGGAGGCGCTGCCCGAGGCACCCGCGCAGACCTTCGGCGCCGGGGTCGGCGGCCCGCGCCGCATCGCCCTCATCGGCCGCCCGAACGTCGGCAAGTCCTCGCTGCTGAACAAGGTGGCGGGCCAGGAGCGGGTCGTCGTCAACGAGATCGCGGGCACGACCCGTGACCCGGTCGACGAGCTGATCGAACTCGGCGGTGTCACCTGGAAGTTCGTCGACACGGCGGGCATCCGCAAGCGGGTCCACCTCCAGCAGGGCGCCGACTACTACGCCTCGCTGCGTACGGCCGCCGCCGTGGAGAAGGCCGAGGTCGCGGTCATCCTGATCGACGGCTCCGAGAACATCTCCATCCAGGACCAGCGGATCGTCACCATGGCCGTCGAGGCGGGCCGGGCGATCGTCCTCGCGTACAACAAGTGGGACACGCTCGACGAGGAGCGCCGCTACTACCTGGAGCGGGAGATCGAGACCGAGCTGGCCCAGGTGGCGTGGGCGCCCCGCGTCAACGTCTCGGCGCGCACCGGCCGCCACATGGAGAAGCTGGTCCCCGCGATCGAGGCGGCCCTCGCGGGCTGGGAGACCCGGGTCCCGACGGGCCGGCTGAACGCCTTCCTCGGCGAACTGGTCGCCGCCCACCCGCACCCGGTCCGCGGCGGCAAGCAGCCGCGCATCCTGTTCGGCACCCAGGCGGGCACCAAGCCGCCGCGGTTCGTGCTCTTCGCCTCCGGCTTCATCGAGGCCGGCTACCGCCGCTTCATCGAGCGCCGGCTGCGCGAGGAGTTCGGCTTCGACGGCACCCCGATCCACATCTCGGTGCGGGTGCGCGAGAAGCGCGGCAAGAAGAAGTAGAGGTAGCAGCAGTACGTGTTACGTGACTGAGGGCGGCTCCGATCCGGAGCCGCCCTCAGTCACGTGCAGGTGGTGGTGCTCACAGGCCCCGGCGCGGGCCCGGTGGCAGTGCCGCCGGGATGTGGGTCATCCCGGTGTAGTGCTGCTGCCGCGCGCCCGTCTGCCACACGGCGGTCGCTGTCGCTGTCGCCGTCTGAGTCTGCCCCTGCTGTGCGTCGAGTTGACCGACCCGCTGCCACACGGACGGCTGGCCCCCGCCGGTGCGCGCGCTGAACGCCCCCGCGCTGTAGGCGCTGTACGAACCCGACCCGAGCGAGCCGCCGTACGAGGCATGGCTGTTCGGACTGCTCCCGAAGGCCGCGAAGTTCAGCTCCTCCTCACCACTGCGGTCACCGGGCCGCGACCGGAAGGACTTGCCGTACTCGGCGTAGAGCGCGTCGTAGATCGGCGTCGCCGATGGGCCGCTGGAGTAGGACTGGCGGCGGGGAGCGTCGAAGGTGTGCACATACGTCCAAACGACCCCGCCCTCCAACAGATGCGGCCGCCGCCCGGACTTTGCAGGGCGCGCGGAGCGCCCCTGCAGGGGCGCGGGGAACTGCGCGACAAGCCACACTCAGCCGCAAGCCGCCAAACCACCGAACCCCCACCCCCGACAGCGCTTCCGCCCCCGCCGAAGGCAACCGCGTTCACGTCCCCGCAAGCGGCAACGCACTGGCAACCAACTTGCCGACCCCCGCCGCCTTGTCCAACGCGTCCCGCAGCAGATCCTCCCGGGGCTGGCGCCCAATGGACCCCACCGGCGCCGCGAACATCAGCACCTGCTGATGCTTGTTCGCGGCGGCCCGCCAGCTCTCCGTGACCTGGAGCGGCTGGTGCGCCTGCCACCAGGCCACCGCGGAGCCCCCGTTCGGCCCAGGCTGGAGCACGGCGTGCAGCTGCCCCGCCGCGAGCAGCACCGACCAGCCGTGCAGCACGGGCGGCACCTCCGTCAGCTCGGTCAGCGGCATGAAGCCCTGCTCGATGAGGAGCGGCAGGAAGTCGTCGCCGGCGCCGGTCGTGCCGGGGCGGACGATCGGGGCGGTCGGTTCGACGACCAGGGCGGGGTGCAACTCGCCCTCGATCAGGACGAGTCCGCTGGTGACCCCCAGTACGGCCTGCTCGGGCGGGGGCGTCGGGGCCTCCTCGTCGGCGTTGATGGAGCGGACCGCGCCCTGGAGCTGCTCCTCGGTGACCTGGACGACCTGCGAGGGCAGGCAGCCCGCGTGGGCGAAGGCGAGGACGGCGGTCTCGTCCCCGATGAAGAGGACGGTGCTGGTGCGCTCCTGGGCGGAGTCGCCCGGCGTGCGGCAGGACGTGCAGTCGTAACTGCCCGGGGCGTTGTCGCCGGCGAGCAGCCGGTCGGCTTCTTCGTCGCCGATCTCGGCGCGGACCTCGTCGCTGACATCGAGCATGCGCGGCACGGGTGGCTCCCTCGGGATGCGGTACGTGGCGGGGCCGGGTCGCCCCCGGCCGGTGGGCCCGGACAGTCCGGGCTCATGAAGATGACAACGGGCGATCTGTGGCGGGAGTCACGCTGCACGGCGAACGGAATCGAACCATCCCATGCACACGGTCACGTTGGGTGCGGAATCGAGCACTCCATGTCAAGTAACGGACAGGTTACGGAAGTTGGTTTGGTGAACTGACTCACAGTTTGTCCGAGTAGCTGGTCGACAAATCATGAAATGCGCGAATGAAGTGGGTGGCCGGAATTCGCCGATACCTTCGGTAACCCTGAACTGGCCTGGGGGAACGGGGAGTTGGTTGATAACGCCTCGTCAGGGTCCATAGATTCCTCCGCCGTGTGCACCTTGCACCGCTCGGGTACGTCCGCCGGCCGCGCAGAACCAGACATCGCGCAGCACCACCGCCGACGGACGGGGCGGAGTGTGCCGACCGCGTCACCGCGCGGCCGACGCGTTCCGGTCAGGGGGAGTCCGGGTCCGTAGAGAGGGATCTACATGTCCGAATGTGCCGATAGTTACACCCGCAAGTCGCGCAAGACGGCGGTCCTCGCCGGGGCGGCCCTGCTCGCCCCTCTTGGACTGCTGGCCGCGACCGGCAACGCCGCGGCAGCGGACAGCGGGGTGTGGGACCGCATCGCCCAGTGCGAGAGTGGCGGCAACTGGCACATCAACACCGGCAACGGCTACTACGGAGGACTCCAGTTCTCCGCGAGCACCTGGCGTGCCTACGGCGGTACGGCCTACGCGGCCACCGCCGACGGGGCCTCCAAGTCCCAGCAGATCTCCGTCGCCACCAAGGTCCAGAACGCCCAGGGCTGGGGCGCGTGGCCAACCTGTTCGGCGCGCGCCGGAGCCTCCGGGAGCGCTCCCGCCGCATCGGGCTCCGACTCGGGCTCCGGTTCGGCCGGCACCAAGTCGACGAAGAAGTCGATCAAGAAGGTGACCGGTTCCGGCGAGTCCGCCGCGTCCAAGGTCCCGTCGCAGGCGCCCGAGCGCGCGCCTGCCCACACCGGTCGCAGCTCGTCCCGTGGTGACGGTGACTACACCGTCCGCGCGGGCGACACCCTGAGCGGCATCGCCGCCCGGTACACGACCACCTGGCAGCACCTGTACGCCGCCAACAAGGCCGTCATCGGCGGCAATCCCGACCTGATCGTGCCCGGACAGAGGCTCGACATCTGAGCCGCTCCCCCTGAGTCGGGCACGGTGCCCCATCCGGTCCGGACCGGATGGGGCACCGGCGTCACCTGGGCGGGTCGGCGAGTTCGGCGGCCTCCCCGCCGAACACGACCGCGCCCCGGCGGAGTTCGTACACCAGGGCCCGGCGGCCGTGCAGGGCGGGCGGCAACCGCTGCTCGGCGACGATCACACAGGCGTCCAGCGCGCCCAGCAGCCCGTACGTGTGGGCCGCGACCGCCGGTGACATGCCCTGCGCGGGCTCGTCGACGAGCACCACGCGCGTGCGTGCCAGCAGGGCGCGGGAGAGCGCGAGCATGCGCTGCTCGCCGCCGGAGAGGGTGCCCGCGAGGCGCGACAGCAGGGGCTTCAGCTGCGGGTAGGCGTCGAGCGCGGGGGCGGGATCGGCGGCCGTCAGCTCCAGGTTCTCCCGGACCGTCAGCGACCCGAACACGGCTTGCCGCTCCGGCACCAGGCACAGTCCGCGCCGGGCCCGTTCGTACGCCGGCATCCGGGTCACGTCGACGCCGTCCCACACCACCGCGCCTCCGGACAGCGGTACCGCTCCGGCGAGGGCGCGCAGGACGGTCGTACGGCCGGAGCCGTTGCGGCCCAGCAGGACGGTGAGGCCCGGACCGGGGGCGGTGAGGGAGACGCCGTGCAGGGCCTCCAACGGGCCGTAGCGCACGCGCGCGTGCCGCAGGGCGAGGGTGGTCATCGGCCCACCGTCGCTTCCAGGGTGGTGAGGACCTGGTCGGGCGGCCCGGACGCGACGATCCGGCCCGCCGTCAGGACGTGGACCTCGTCGGCCAGGTCGGCGACCAGGTCGAGGTCGTGCTCGACGACGAGCAGGGCGGTGCCGTCGGCGGCGAGGGCGCGCAGCACGCGGGTCAGCGCGGTGATCTCGGCGGTGTCGAGACCGGCGGCGGGTTCGTCGAGGAGCAGGACGCGCGGGCTTCCGGCGAGTGCGCGGGCCAGTTCGACGCGGCGCAGGGTGCCCGTGGGCAGGTCGGCGGCGGGCAGCGAACGTACCAGTCCGTGGAGCCCGAGCAGCCGCAACGCCCGCTCTGCCGCCGCCGGGTCGGTGACGTGTCCCTGTTCGGCGCCCACGTGGACGTTCTCGGCGACCGTCAACGACGGGAAGACGGCCAGTTGCTGGAAGGTCCGCGCGACACCGAGCCGGGTCCGGGCATGAGCGGAGAGCCGGGTGATGTTCCGCGTCCCGTAAAGCACCTTCCCGCGCGTGGGACGCACGGTTCCGGCGAGACAGTGGAACAGGGTGCTCTTCCCGGCCCCGTTGGGCCCGACGACCGCGGTGACCCGTCCTGGCCGGATGTCCAGATCCACCCCGTCGAGCGCCGTGAAGCCGTCGTAGCGGACGTGGAGGCCACGGGCGCGGAGGAAGGGTGCGGGGGAGGAGCTCCTGGGAGCGGCGGGGGCCCGAGGCGGGGCAGCGGTCGGGGCGACCGGGAGACCGGGAGCGGCCGGGCCGGCGGTCGGCCGCGCACCCTCGCTCACTAGCCGTCCCTGCGGGGCGGCCTGCTGCTGTCCGTGTGGTGTCGCCTGCGGTTGTCCGTGCGGGGTGCCCTCTGGTTGTCCGTGTCGCGCTGCCTCTGGCTGTCCGTGTCGCGCTGCCTCTGGCTGTCCGTGCGGTGCGCCTTCCGGCTGTCCGTGCGGTGCGCCTTCCGGCTGTCCGTGCGGTGCGCCTTCCGGCTGTCCGTGCTGCGCTGCCTCTGGCTGTTCGTGCGCTGTCGTCTCCGGCCGTCCGCACGGGGTGCCCTCCGGCTGTTCGAGTGGTGTCGCCTCTGGTTGTGCGTGCGCTGCCGCTTCCAGCTGTCCGTGCCGCGTCGCTTGCGGCTGTCGGTGAGGCGAGCCCTCTGGTTGTCCGCGCGGGGCGGCCTCTGGCGGTTCGTGCGCTGCCGCTTCCAACTGCCCGTGCCGCGCTGCCTCCGGCCGTCCGTGCGGTGCGCCCTCCAGGTGTCCGTGCCGCGCAGCTTCCGGCTGATCGTGCGCTGCCGTCTCCAGCCGTCCGTGCCGTGACGTCTCCAGCTGCCCCTGCCCCGCACCTCCCGATCGCCCAAGCCCCGCGGCCCTCAGCCGCCCCCGCACCGCAACCCCCAGAGGCGTCAGCCGCACCCCCTGGCCCGGCCGCAGCCGTACCGTCGCCGCGCGCAGAGCCTCGTACGGGCCGCCCGGGAAGCGGCCCACCAGGGCCGCCAGGACGCCGATCAGGGCCGCCGCCATGCCACCCCGTGCCCCCGCGTCCAGGCCCACCAGCAGTGCCGCCGCCGTCAGCGCGCCCAGGGTGCTGTCGGCGCCCAGGACGACCACCGCGGCGAACCACAGCAGCCCGCGTACGGGGTCGAACGCGCCGGGGTCGAAGGCGCGCAGGCCCATTGTGAGCAGGGCGCCGCCCAGGGCGGCCAGGGCGGCGCCCGTGACGAAGGCCAGCAGTTTCAGGGACGGGACCCGGACCCCTGACGCCGACGCGCCCTGTTCGTGGTCCCGCATCGCGGCCAGGGCCCGGCCCGTGCGGCCCGTCCGCAGGAAGCGGGTGGCCAGCAACGCGACCGCCAGCAGCGCCAGTTCCAGGACGTAGTACGCGCGGTCGCCCTCGAAGCCTGCCGGGCGGTTCACGGTCAGGCCCGAGGTGGCGTACGGCTGGGCGAAGACGAAGCGGCTCACCCCGACGCCCACCGCGAACGTGGCCAGCGCGAGGGCCAGACCGTGGCGGCCGATCGCCGGCCAGCCCGTCAGCAGGCCCAGGGGAGCCACCAGGAGCACCGCCACGGCCAGCGCGGCCAGTTCGGGGAGCCGGGGCAGGCCGGGGAAGCGGCCGGCCGCCAGCAGGGCCGTGAAGAGGGCGCCCAGGCCCGCGTACGCCGCCTGCCCCAGCGAGATCTGGCCGCCGCGGCCGGTCACCACCACCAGGGACAGCAGCACCACGCCCAGCGCCGGCACCTGGACCGACGTATGCAGGTCGGAGCCCGCGAAGCCCAGGGGGAGCAGGAACAGCACCGCCGCCACGATCCACGCGCCCGGCGGGGTGGGTACGCGGGCCGTCGCCGCGCGCGGGAGCGCGTCGCGTGTGCCGATGCCGGGCAGGACCAGGGCCGCGACCAGCAGCGCGACCACGAAGAGGTTGGTGGCGACCGCCTGGAGCAGCGGCTGGGCCCAGCCCGACGGGTGAAGGCGCGTCAGCTGGCTCTGGGCGACCCCGATGCCCAGGGCGATCAGTACCGCCACCGGGAGCGAGCGCATCCGGGCCGCGACCGCGACGGCCACCACCTCCATCACCAGCAGCGGCATGCCGTACGGGTCGAGGCGGACGTACGGGGCCAGCAGTACGCCCGTCAGGCCCGCGGTGAACGAGCCGAACGCCCAGCCCGCCGCGGCCACCCGGTCCGCGTCGACGCCGTTCAGCACCGCCAGTTGCCGGTCGTCGACCACTGCCCGCAGTTCCCGCCCGAACCGCGTCCACCGCGTGACCGCGCCCACGGCGACGGCCAGCACCAGGGCCACCGTCAACTGCCCCCATGGATCCGCCGACACCAGCTCGGGCGCGTCCGCCCGCGCCCCGGGGCCCCACACCAGCACGGCCCCGCCCACCAACAGCACGAACACGCCGATCGACGCGACCAGGGTCTGCGCCGGGTCGCCGCCCAGGACCGCGAGCGGCCGGAACACGAACCGCTCCAGGGCCATGCCGATCGCCGGGGCCAGGACGAACAGCGTCACCAGGGCACCGAGCCACAGGGGCCAGCCCCACTCGACCGTGCTCTGTCGCAGCGCGTACGCGCACACCATCGCGATCGCGCCGTGCGCGAAGTTGAGCACACCGGTCGCGCGGTACGTGACGATCAGGCCGATCCCGGTGAGCGCCGCCGCGCTGCCGACGGACAGGCCCGCGAGGGTGAGGTCGTACGTCAGGGACGCCATCGGTCAGTCGTCCGCCGAGTCCGGCTCGCAGATCGGACAGGGGGCGAGTTCACCGGTCGCCAGGAGCTTGCCGTCCACCGGTACCGCCTCCGGCTTCCCGGCGACCAGCGGGCAGTCCGCGCGGTGCCACAGGGTGCCGCCCGGAACCATCAGCAGACGGCCGCTGACGGCCACGGGAGCGGTGACCGGCTCCCCGGTGGCCTCGGCGGGCTCCGCGGCCACCAGGAGGCCGTACAGCTCCTCCACGCGGGCCGCGGCGAGCGCGTCCCGGCTGTTGGCGAGGAGAACGGCGCCCGCGACGATCAGGGCGGCCCCGGGGACCGTGCAGGACGCGAGGTACGGCAGCTGTCGCTCGGCGAAGCGCTCGCCCGAGACGCCGTACCAGCCGAGCACGCACAGCACCGCGCCCGCCGCCAGCGCGGCCCAGCCCGTCCAGAGGACGGGACGCACGGTCCGCGGTCGAGCCGATCGAGCTGTCTGCATCCTTGGCTCCCACACGTCGTGTGTCCTGGCTGTGTCCGTCCAAGCCCGCCAATGGCTTGCACTATGCCCGCTGTCAGCTGACCCTGAAAGCACCGGGCACGCCTGGCCCGGACCGACACCCGGTGGTGAGCCAGATGGTTCTCGGGAGCGACCTCAGGCGGGGGAACGCACGGCGGGGCACGGCGATCGCGGCCGCCCTGGTGCTCTTCCTCGGCCCGGCCCTCGCGGCGTGCAGCGACGACGACGGTGGAGGCGGTGACTCGACGACGTCCACCCCGTCCGTGTCCACGGAACCGACGGACACGGCGGAACCGACCGAGACGTCCGCGGAGCCGATCGGCGACGGTCCGGCCGATCCCGTCGCGGCCGAGAAGGAGATCCGGCAGAACTGGGTGAAGTTCTTCGACCCGGCCGTCTCCCTGAAGGACAAGCAGGCGGTCCTGGAGAACGGCGACAAGCTGGGTCTGCTGCTTCAGGCCTTCAGTGGCGACCAGCGGGGCGGACAGGTCGAGGCGAAGGTCGACAAGGTCGAGTTCACCTCGCCCACCGCGGCGAACGTGGACTACGCGCTCCTCCTGGAGGGCGCCACGGCCCTGCCCAACGCCTCCGGCACCGCAGTCGAACAGGACGGCACCTGGAAGGTCACCGTCAGCACGCTCTGCGCGCTGGTCGGGCTGAGCGGCAATGCGTCGACGGCTCCGGGGTGTTGAGTCGGCCGCCCTGGGGCTGCTGCTCCTCCTGAGCGCGGCCTGCGGCAGCCGCCTCCCGGAGAGCGACTTCGAGCACCGCGGTACCTCGACGACACCGCCGGCCGGTACGGCGCCCATTCGCGTCGGCATCATCGCCAGCGCCACCAGCCCGGTCGGGGCCACCGCCTTCACCGGCCCCCGCGACGGGGCGAAGGCCTGGTTCGAGCGGCTCAACGCGCGCGGGGGCATCGACGGCCGTCCGGTGGAGGTCCGGCTGTGCGACGACGGCGGCAGCGGCGTCGGCAACAACGAGTGCGTGCACAAACTGATCGACGAGGACAAGGTCGTCGCCCTGGTCGCCACCACCGCCCTCGACTACGCGGGCGCCGGCCTCGTCTCCCGCGCGCGCGTGCCCGACATCGGCGGCCAGCCCATCGGCGCCGCCTACGACACCTACCCGCACCTGTACGGCATCTACGGCAGCCTCGCGCCCCGGAACGGCACTCCGGGCTGGGGCGGGGCTCTGTACGGGGGCACGGAGGTCTACCGGTACTTCGCGCGCGAGCAGGGCGCCCGTACGGCCGCCGTCGTCTCGTACAACCAGGCCGCCTCCGCCGCGTACGCCCGGCTGGTCGCCCGGGGTCTCAAAGCCGAGGGGTACGACGTGGTCACCGAGGAGGTCGACTTCGCGCTGCCCAACTTCCGCGCGGCGGCGGCCGACCTGAAGGAACAGGGCGCCGACGTCGTCTTCGACGCCCTCGACACCCACGGCAACGCCCAGCTGTGCGAGGCGATGGACGAGGTGGGCGCGAAGGTCACCGCCAAGGTGACGAACGTACAGAACTGGACCTCCACCGTCCCCGAGGACTACAAGGACTCCCCGCGGTGCCGCAACGCCCTGTGGGCGACCGGGGCGAGCCGCAACTACGAGGACACGGGACAGGCGGCCGTACGGGAGTTCCGGGACGCCACCAAGGGACTGAAGACGCGTTCCCAGTGGCAGTTGGAGGGCTGGGCGGCGGCGAGGTGGTTCACGGACGCGGCGAGGTCGTGTGCCGGAACGGGCATCACGCGCGCGTGCGTCGACGACTTCATGAACCGCAGTGAGGGGTACACGGCCGATGGTCTGCTGATTCCGGTGCGGTTCGAGCGGCTCGCCGAACCGCCCAGGACGCGCCGGACATGTCTCTCGGTCGCCCGATGGCGGGACGGCAAGGGGTGGGTCTCGCAAGGGGACATGAACAGCGACTGCTTCGACGTGCCGCAACTGCCGTACCGCCCTTGATACAGACTTCGACCATGTTGGAGACCTCGGCACGACTGCTGCGTCTGCTCTCGCTGCTCCAGGCTCACCGCGAGTGGTCGGGCGCCGATCTGGCCGACCGGCTCGGGGTCACCCCGAGGACCGTGCGCCGGGATGTCGACCGGCTGCGCGAGCTGGGGTATCCGGTCAACGCGAGCCCCGGCACGGGCGGTGGCTACCAGTTGGGCGCGGGCGCCGAGCTGCCGCCGCTGCTGCTGGACGACGACGAGGCGGTCGCGGTGGCCGTGGGGCTGCGGACCGCCGCCGGGCAGGGCATCGAGGGCATCGGCGAGACCTCCGTACGGGCACTGGCCAAACTTGAACAGGTGCTGCCCGACCGGCTCCGCCGGCGGGTCGGGGCGCTGAACGCCTTCACGGTGCCGATGCTGCGCGGGCCGCAGCCCACCGCCGTCGACCCGGCCGTCCTCACCGAACTCGCCCACCTCTGCCGAGACACGGAACGGCTGCGCTTCGAGTACCGGGCACACGAAGGGGCCGTCTCCCGCCGTACCGTCGAACCGCACCGGCTGGTGTGCACCGAGCGGCGCTGGTATCTCGTCGCCTGGGACGTCGACCGAGCCGACTGGCGGACCTTCCGCGTGGACCGCATCACGCCGAAGCCGCCGCACGGACCGCGCTTCGCCCCTCGTACGCCCCCTGCCGACGATCTCGCCGCCTATGTCTCCAAAGGGGTGTCCACGCGCGCGTACGCCTCGCACGCCGTTGTCCGGCTGCTGGTGCCCCTCGCGGAGGCCGCCGAGCGGATCTCGCCCTCGGCCGGGACGCTGGAGGCAGACGGGGAAGAGGCCTGTGTGCTGCGCACCGGGGCCGCGAGCCTCGATGTGATGGTCGTCCACATCATGCTGACGGGCTTCGATTTCGAGGTGCTGGAGCCCGAGGAACTCGTCGACGTGATCAGGACCGCCCGGGACCGGCTGTCCCGCGCGGTGGCGCGGTCGACGGTTACCGAGAGGGGATCCGGGGCGGTGTCCTGAAGCTTCGGTGCGGGGGTTCTGTGGGGAAGTCGTGGGTGTTTTATGTGCTCTGTCGTCCGGAGGGCGACCGGGACGCGTGGCATCACCATGTATGGCGAGTGTAGGAAGCGCGTAAGGCGCCGGGGTGGAGATGGGTGGCGCAATTCGCCGCCTCCGAGTCGTCCTTCCGGCGTTCTCGGGCGGGGTTTAACGGGGTTTATCGGGGGCTCTCGGAGGGGTGGCGAATTAGCCATGCGTGATGATTATCGCTCGAAACAAGTGTCGTGATCTTGTGACAGAAGCGTGACCGGAGTCGTACCGGGAGATGCGGGGTGTCGGCGGCCGGGCTTTCCCCGGCCGCCGCCGGGCGCCTACGGTGACGGGCATGGCATCGATTCCCAGGCCCGAAGAACCCCAGGACAATCCGGACACCTATGTCGGCCTCGACTCGACGCGTGCAGAGCGGCTCGCCCGGGAGCGCGGCTGGTCCGCGGTGCGGTCGCTGCCGCCCGGGGCGATCATCACCATGGAGTACCGGTCGGGACGGCTCAACTTCGAGGTCGCCGACGGCAGGGTGAAGCGCTGCTGGAAGGGCTGAGACCCGCCGGTGCGCCCCTGCGGCTCAGCCGTTGCCGGGCAGCGGGCGGGTCGAGGGGGCGCCGGTGCCGCGTGGGGCGCGGTCCGCGTGCGGCGGGCGACGGCTGCCGGTCGGCGTGATCGGGGTGCGCTCCGAACGGGCCGCGTGCGGATGGGCCGGATGGGTGGGCGTCCGGGACGAGCGGGCCGCCGGGGTGGTGTTCTCGCGGGCCGTGGCCTCTTCCTCGGCGGTCGCGTGCGGCCCCAGCAGCGCGGGCGTGCCGACGCGGGCCGGTACGGGCGCCGTGCTGGTGCCCTTGCCGCGGGCGCGCCAGCGGTCGCGCAGCGACAGGATCCAGGTCTCCGTACGGGGGATCAGTGGCTCGAACCACGGCAGTGCGAGCAGGACCAGCAGACCCGCGACCCAGCCCAGGACGACATCGCTCAGCCAGTGCGTACCGAGATAGACCGTGGTGAGGCCGACGCCGAGGGACATCAGCGCCGAACCGGCGGACAGCCAGCGCCTGGCCAGCGGGCCGGTGGCCAGATAGGCCAGGATTCCCCAGGTCACCACGGCGTTCGCGGTGTGACCGCTGGGGAATATATCCCCGCCCATGCCCATTTCGTTCGACCCGATGGTGGTCGCGTAGTGCGGTCCGAGCCGGCCCATGCCGATCTTGGCGGCACCCACGGTGACATTGAGCAGCAGCAGCGCGACACCGAACACGAGCAGCGGGCGCAGGGTGTGCTGACGCCAGGCGCGCCAGCCCAGCCAGGCCGAGATCATCACGGCGGTGGGGCCGCGCTGGCCGAGTACCACGTAGTAGTCGAGGAACGCGTGGATCTCCGGCCACTGCTGGTAGGGCCGGAAGAACATGACCTGCCAGTCGAGCCGGACCAGCCATGAGGTGATCACTACGGCCCACACGGTGGCGAGATAGAAGGCCAGGGTCGCGACAAGGAGCGCGATCCTGTGCCGGCTCATCTTCGGCACATCGATGTGGGTCGGCCGTTCCGGTTCCCGGTCCAGCCTCGCGAACACCCGGTCCAGACGGGCGAGGTTTCCTTCGGTACTCACTCAATCGACGTTACAGCGAGTGAGCGCTGTTCTCCGCCCAATCTGCGGCTTTGTAATGACGATGTGATGTGGGATTCCTCTCAGGATGATGTTTAATTCCGCAGAATCCCTATTGGGGGACGCGTCTTCCCTTCATTTCCATTGATCATGCGGAGAGCTTGTTTTATGGCCCTTTCGAATTAGTTCACCGAGTGGTCGTCCGGAATTCGCCCGGTGGTCAGGGCGGGCCGGAGCCGTTCAGCCAGAACGCCCCGTAGACCGCCGAGGCCACCGCGACCGCGCCCGTCACCAGCGCCGACCTGGACGTACGCAGCCGGGCCAGCGCCTGGGCGAGCGGCAGCAGAAGGGGGAAGGCGGGCAGCAACAGACGTGGTTTCGAGCCGAAGTAGCTCGACGCGCACAGGGCCAGCAGGGTGACGACACCCGCGTACACCAGCAGCGGCAGCGGCTGGCGCTGCCGTACGCAGACGGCGTACAGCCAGATCAGCAGGCCCACGCCGACGATCAGTCCGATCCCGGCCAGGGCCGACGGGAACGACGTGAACTTGTCGGCGACGAAGCGGGCGAAGGCCGCGCCGCCGTCGAAACCGTTGCGCCAGCCGGCCTGGACGTCCAGATAGCCCAGGGGGCCCTTGCCGGTGCGGTGGCCGACCCACAGGACGTATCCGGCGGCGCCGAGCGGCGCTATGAGCATGGCGAGGGCGCGTCGCCATACGGGCTCCCCTTGGTTCCGTACGCCTTGGAGGCAGGAGGCGATGGCCGCCGTCCACACCGCCGCGACCACCGCGAGGCCCACCGGGCGGGTCAGGCCCGCCAGCAGGGCCAGGGTGCCCGCCGTCAGCCAGCGGCCGGTGAGGACCGCGTACAGGGACCAGGCGGCCAGCGCCGTGAACAGTGACTCGCTGTACGCCATCGACTGGACGATCCCGACCGGCAGCACCGCCCACAGCAGTACGGCACAGACGCCGGCCCGGCGGCCGTAGACGTGATCCGCGACCGCGAACACGCCCCACGCGGCGGCCAGTGAGGCGACGACGCTCACCGTGAAGCCCGCGTCGGCGTACGACATCGGGGTAACCGAGGCCAGAAGCCGTTCCAGCCAGGGGAGCAGCGGGAAGAAGGCGAGGTTCGAGTGCACATCGCCGTTGGGGAGACGCACCTCATAGCCGTAGCCGAGTTCGGCGACCCGGGTGTACCAGACCGAGTCCCAGCGGGCGGTCAGCAGCTTGTACGCGCTCTTGTCCCGCGCCGCGCTCCACACGGCCAGCGCGACCAGACCCAGCACACGGACGGCCGCGTACCCGAGCAGGGCGGGCGCCGCTCGGCGGAGCGTGGGCAGCGCCGGGAGCGCGGGGGGCGGGCGGGTTCCGAGGTCTGTCACCGGTCGATTATCGACGGCGTATCGAACAGGGGCGGGCGCGGAGGCGGGCGGCCCGCCGAGGGCGTGGTGTACACCACACGGGTTCCGTGGGCGTCTGAGAGGTCCGCCACTTTTCGCCGCTGTGAACTCGCGTACGCTGTCGGACCACTCGCTATTCGCCGCGCGGACTGAGGACACCGCTCCTCCTCAGCCGGAGCCCCGGGGAGTCCCCACCCCGCGGACCGCCGAACGCGAGGGAACCTTGGAGGTACGTACATGTCCGGGACGACCAGGGCTGCCGTCGCGCTGCGCCGCCGGGCGGCCGGGGCCGGTGCCGGAGCCAACCGCTGGGTCGTCCTTCTCGTCCTCTGCACCAGCCTGCTGCTCGTCGCGGTCGACGCGACCGTGCTGCACGTGGCGGTACCCGCAGTCAGCGAGGACCTCCGGCCCGGCGCGATAGAGCTGCTCTGGATCGTCGACATCTATCCGCTGGTCTGCGCCTCGCTGCTGATCCTGTTCGGCACGCTGGGCGACCGGGTCGGCCGGCGGCGGATCCTGCTCCTCGGATACGCGCTGTTCGGCGTCGCCTCCGGTCTGGCCTCCCTCGCCGACAGCGCCCAGGTGCTGATCCTGGCGCGGGCGCTGCTGGGTGTCGGCGGCGCGATGATCATGCCCGCGACGCTCTCGATCCTGCGGCAGGTCTTCCCCGACCGGCACGAGCGGGCGCTGGCGATCGGTGTCTGGAGCGCGGTGGCGGCGGTGGGCGCGGCGGTCGGGCCGCTGCTCGGCGGGTTCCTGCTGGAGCACTTCTGGTGGGGTTCGGTCTTCCTCGTCAACATTCCCCTGATGCTGGTCAGCCTTCCGGTCGGCCGGCTGCTGCTGCCCGAGTCGCGCGGCGAGCGGGACACCGGCCCATGGGACGTGGTCGGCGCGCTGACGGCGGCGGGCGGGCTGTTCGGTGTCGTGCTCGGCGTGAAGCGGCTGGGCGGTGGCGAGGGGGCTGGGAACTTCCTCACGGTCGTGCCGCTGGTGGCGGGTGTCCTGCTGCTGGTGGTGTTCGTACGGCGGCAGCGGCGGCGCAAGCATCCGCTGGTGGACCTGGGGATGTTCGCCCGGCCGGCGTTCAGTACGTCCGTCGGGTGCATCGTGCTGGCGATGCTCGCGCTGGTCGGGCTGGAGCTGATCGCGGCGCAGTACTTGCAGCTTGTGCTGAAGCTTTCCCCGTTGGAGACGGGGCTACGGCTGCTGCCGCTGACGCTGGCGGCCATGGCGGCCGGGCTGGTGGGGGCGCGGCTGCTGCGGCGGTTCGGGCCGCGGACGATGGTGTGTGCCGGGTTCTGCCTCACCGCGGCGGCGGTCGTGCTGCTGATGGCGATGGGCGGGCGGGACAATCCGGGGTTGCTGCTGTCCGGGTTCGTGCTGTTGGGCTTCGGGCTGGAGACGACACTCTTCGGGGCGTACGAGTCGATGCTGGCGGAGGCTCCGGCGGAGCAGGCGGGTGGAGCGGCGGCGATCGGTGAGACCTCGTACCAGCTGGGCGCGGGGATCGGGATCGCGCTCCTCGGGAGTGTGATGAACGCGGCGTACGCACCCGGGGTGGGGTCGGTGCCGGGGGTTCCGGCGTCGGCGTCGGCTGCGGCGGGGCATTCGCTGGGCGAGGCGTACGAGGTTGCCGGGCGGCTCGGAGGGTCGCCCGGGGCGGCGCTTCGTTCGGCGGCTCGGGATGCGTTTGTGCACGGGTTGCATGTGACGTTGCTCGTGAGTGCGGGGTTGTTGGTGCTGGGGGCGGTGATGGCGTTGCGGTTGCCGCGGGTCATGCAGTGCGACGGCGCCGCTGGGCTGGCTGCGGTGCCTGGGCCTCGGGAGGTTGCGGGGAGCCGCGTGTCGGTGTGAACGGGGTGTTCGCCCACCCGCCCGCCCGTGCGGGTCGATCGAGACGTGGGCGTCTCCTGCGGGGGCGGATGCCCGTCGGCGGCTGCGGGGCAGAACCTTTCCCACCCGCCCGCCCATGCGGGGCGTTCGAGATGCGGGCGTCTCCTGTGGGGGTTGAGGTTCGTTGGCGGCTGCCGGTTAGAGCCTTTCCCGCCCGCCCGTTCGGCCCGTTCAGTTGTGGGGCTCTGTCGTGGGGTGTGGGGGTCCGTTGGCGGCTGCGGGTGGTTCGGTGGACCGCTGCCTGGCCCGCAGTCGCCGATGGGCCTTCGCCCCTACGGCAGAGGCCCGCGTCTCGGTTGGCCCGCACGGGTGGGCGGGTGGGAAAGGCCGTCGGCGGCGACCGATCTCGCCCTCACCCGTGGACGTGCGGCATGCTTCGTCGTAGCGTCGGGCGCGTTGTGACTAGCGGTGCTAGTTAAAGTTATCGGAGGCTTCCCTGTGGCTGCGTTTGCGAAGATGCCCCCTTTTGATCCCGCCGACCCGCTCGGGCTCGACGACATGCTCGACGCGGAGGATCTGGCGGTCCGGGACACCGTGCGGGCCTGGGCCGCGGATCGGGTGCTGCCGTATGTCGGGGGGTGGTTCGAGGACGGGGAGCTGCCGGACATCAGGGGGCTTGCCCGGGAGTTGGGGGGTATCGGTGCCCTGGGGATGTCGCTCGACGGGTATGGGTGCGCCGGGGCTTCCGCCGTGCAGTACGGGCTCGCCTGTCTGGAGCTGGAGGCCGCCGACTCCGGGATTCGGTCTCTTGTCTCCGTGCAGGGGTCCCTCGCCATGTACGCCATCCACGCCTTCGGGAGCGAGGAGCAGAAGCAGCACTGGTTGCCCCGGATGGCGTCCGGGGAGGTTATTGGCTGCTTCGGGCTCACCGAGCCCGACCATGGGTCCGACCCCGCCGGCATGCGTACCTACGCCAAGCGGGATGGCGGCAGTGGTGACTGGGTGCTCTCCGGGCGGAAGATGTGGATCACCAACGGGTCCGTCGCCGGTGTCGCCGTCGTGTGGGCGCAGACCGATGACGGGATTCGTGGGTTCGTCGTGCCCACCGACGCCCCCGGGTTCTCCGCGCCCGAGATCAAGCACAAGTGGTCTCTGCGCGCCTCCGTCACCAGTGAGCTGGTGATGGATGAGGTGCGGTTGCCCGGTGATGCCGTGCTGCCCGGTGTCACCGGGCTTCGCGGGCCCCTCAGCTGTCTCTCCCACGCCCGGTACGGGATCGTCTGGGGCGCCATGGGGGCGGCCCGGTCCTGTTTCGAGGCCGCTGTCGACTACGCGAAGACGCGCGAGCAGTTCGGGCGGCCCATCGGGGGGTTCCAGCTGACCCAGGCCAAGCTCGCCGACATGGCGGTCGAGCTGCACAAGGGGATTCTGCTCGCCCACCATCTGGGGCGGCGCATGGACGCCGGCCGCCTGCGTCCCGAGCAGGTCAGCTTCGGCAAGCTGAACAACGTACGCGAGGCCATCGACATCTGTCGTACGGCCCGGACGATCCTCGGCGCCAACGGGATCTCGCTCGAATACCCCGTGATGCGGCACGCGACGAACCTCGAGTCGGTGCTCACGTACGAAGGCACCGTCGAGATGCACCAACTGGTGCTGGGCAAGGCGCTCACCGGACTTGACGCCTTCCGCTGACCTGAACAGCGGGCGGCGCGGCCGGTGAGCGGCCTTGCTCAGCTCTGGTTGAAGAAACCGTCCGCCCGGTGCGGCTGGGCCTCTCCGCTGACGATCTCCGTGTCGGAAGGGGTCAGCAGGAACACGCGGTTGGAGACCCGCTCGATCGAGCCGCGCAGGCCGAAGATGAGGCCCGCCGCGAAGTCGACGACGCGCTTGGCGTCGGCGGGCTCCATGGCCGTGAGGTTCATGATGACCGGGACGCCGTCCCGGAAGAGCTCGCCGATGGCGCGGGCGTCCCGGAAGCTGTCCGGGGTGACCGTGCCGATGCGACGGCCCTTCTCCTCGGCCACCTCGCCGGCGACCTTGACCCGCGGGTCCGTCACCCAGGCATCCCCGGGCTGCTCGGTCCCCTCGGAGTAGTCGTCGTCGTAGTAACGCTCGTCATCGTTGTCGTCGACGAGGCCAAGCCAGGCGCTTGCCTTGCGTACCGATCCCATGGACGCCTCCTCTCACAGCGGTCCTTCTTGCTTTCCGCATCCCTATCGTCATCCATGATGCGGATGGCGCGCCAAGTGAATAGACGCCGCGCGGGGGTTTCGTGACGGTACTGGTGCACAACCATTTCGTCGAGAGGCCCCGCGCCGCAAGGGTCTTACTGTGTGCGGCTGCTGACTGAGAGTGAAATATGATTCTTCGTGGCGTATGGGTGAGCGTTGGGACGTATGGGTGAATGGGCGTCCTGCCCGCATTCCTGACGGAGCTTCAGATGGCTTCGGTGGAGGCCCGGTCGCCGCCGAGCGGGGTCTGACGCCCGGTCAGCCCTTGGGCGGTCCTTGGCCAGTCGTTGGTCGGCCCTTGGTCTCCGGTGGCGGGATCTGTTGCTGTTTGGTTGCTCGCGGTCTCCTGGGCGGGCGGAGGGAAGCGGAGGGAAAGTGGCGAGGTGAGAGGTGAGGACCGGGAAAAGGGAGGCGCGTGAGGGGAGGGGTGTGCGCGGGTGTGAAGGCGCGGGCGAGGTGTGAAACGCGCGAGATGCGCGGGAGAACGCGAAAACGCGCCCGGGCGAGCGGGCGTGCAGGGGGTCAGCTCAACAGGAGGAGGACCACACTCGACCAAAGTCGATGTGGGAGCGTTTGACCAGCCACTGCTGTGGATGCATGGGGCAAGTGGAACAGGCATCCGGTTCGGCGTCAACCGACATGAGACGAACCGCTCACAGTTCGGACAGCCTTGACAGTGAGGGGAAACGTCGCCGTACAGTCGGTGGACGGCCCTGCTGAGGGGCTCGGCCGTAACGCGCGCCAGATACGACCTCCTGTGTCGTGTCCGCGCTGTGCGACACCCGTGTGAAGGCACCACCGTGTTCGACCTATCGCGTCACGGAGCCCTCGCATGTCCTCACACCCCTTGGCCGTATCGGCCTCTTCCGGCACTGCGGGCCGTTCTCCGAGGCCGACTCTCGTCATCGTGGGGGCCGGGCCGCGGGGGACCGGCCTCCTGGAGCGGATCGCCGCCAACGCGCCCGAGCTGTACGGGGATTCGGGCCTCGACATCCATCTCGTCGACCCGCATCCGCCGGGCGCCGGCCGGATCTGGCGCCAGGAGCAGTCCCCGCTGCTGTGGATGAACTCGCAGGCCCAGGACGTCACCATGTTCACCGACGAGACGGTGGCCATGAAGGGCCCGGTGCGCCCGGGACCCACGCTGCACGAGTGGGCGGACATCGACGGCCGCGAATTCTCGGCCCGGCCGTGCCTCGGCGCCTATCTGAACTGGGTGTACGAGGACACGGTGGCCGCCCTGCCGCCCGGTGTCCGCGTCCGGTACCACGCCGGGCGCGCGCTGCGGGTGAGCGGGCCGCGCGAGGGGCGCCAGGAGGTGTGGCTCGAGGGGCGCGCCCGGCCGCTGCTCGCCGACCTCGTCGTGCTGACCCTCGGCCATCTCGACGCCGAACTCGACGACGAGCAGCGCGAGTTGGCCGCGTACGCGCAGACTCATGGGCTGGTCCATCTGCCGCCCGACTTCACCGCCGACAGTGACCTGTCCGCGCTCACGCCCGGTGAACCCGTCCTCGTGCGCGGCTTCGGGCTCGCCTTCGTCGACCTGATGGTGCTGCTCACGGAGGGGCGCGGCGGGCGGTACGAGGGCGATCCTTCCGGTGCGGAGGGGGAGTTGACCTATCTGCCGTCCGGGCACGAGCCCGTGCTGTACGTCGGCTCGCGGCGCGGGGTGCCGTACCACTCGAAGATCGGCTACGACTGGACCGGTGAACGGCCGCCGCTGCCACGGTTCTTCGGGCCCGCCGAGGTGGACGCCCTGCTCGCGCGTTCTGACGGCTTCGACTTCCGGCGGGACGTATGGCCGCTGGTGGAGAAGGAGTTGGGGTTCGCGCACTACCACCGGCTGTTCACCGTCCATCCCGAGCGCACGAGTGGCACCTGGACGGACTTCGAGGAGAGGTACGCCGCCGCTGACCGGGCGGAGCGGGAGGTGCTGGTCGCCTCCACCGTGCCCGACCCGGCCGACCGGCTCGACCTCGACGCCCTCGACCGGCCGCTGGAGGGGGTGCGGTATCCGTCGTACGAGGCGCTCCAGGAGGGGCTGCGGAGGTACATCCGGGACGATCTGACCCGGCATCACGATCCTTCGTACAGCCCCGACTTGGCCGTCTTTCTCGGGCTGCTCTCCGTCTACGGGCAACTGGTGCGGCTCGGGGACATCGGGTCCTGGTGGCACGGCTTCTTCAGCTATCTCGCCTCCGGGCCGCCCGGACCCCGGCTGCGGCAGATGCTCGCGCTGTCCCGGGCCGGCCTCCTCAACTTCCTCGGCGCCGACACGGTCGTCACCGCCGAGGACGGGGTGTTCCGGGCGTCCGGTGCGAGTGTGCCCGGTGCCTCGGTGGAGGCCCGGGCGCTGGTCGAGGCGCGACTGCCGGAGCCGACGGTGGAGCGCGCCCGGGACGCCCTGCTGCGCGAGCTGTACGCCGACGGGGCCGCCGTCACCCCCGAGGGGCTGCTCGCCGTGGACCCCGGTGACGGGCGGCTCCTGGACCGGGACGGCCGGCCGCATCCCCGGCGTTTCGCGCTCGGACCGCACACCGAGGCGCGGGGCTCCGGGGCGTTCACCCGGCCGCGCACCGGCGGCCCCGCGTTCCGCCAGAACGACGCGACCGCGCGCGCCGCGCTGTCCTTTCTGCGGGCACTGGACTGTCGCGAGCGCGGCGATGTGCGCGGCGGCGAGTCCGGCGATGTGCGTGGCGCCGAGTCCGCTGTCGGGCGCGGCGGTGAGCGTGATGCGGAGTCCGGTGCCGGGCTTGGTGTCGGGGCCGCTGTCGGGCGCGGCGGTGAGCGCGCAGTCGAGTCCGCTGTCGCGTCCAGTGTCGGGCTTGGCGTCGAGCGCGATGCTGAGCGCGGTGTCGAGTCCGGTGTCGGGCTTGGCTTCGGGATGGGTGTCGGGCTCGGTGCTGAGCACGGTGTCGAGTCCAGCGCCGAGCGCGATGCCGAGCGTGATCCCGAGTCCCGTGCGGGGCTCGGTGTCGAGTCCGGTGCGGGGCTCGGTGTCGGGACTGGTGACGGGCGCGGCGCTGAGCGCGGTGTCGGGTCCAGTGTTGGGCTCGCTGTCGGGTCCAGCGCCGAGGGTGATGCCGAGTGTGGTGCCGGGTCCCGTGCGGGGCTTGGTGTCGAGTCCGTTATCGAGCCCGGCGCCGGACCGAGCGCCGGGCCAGGCGCCCGGCCGAGCGCCGGGCCGGGTGCTGAATCGGGCGTCGAACCAGGTGCCGAGCGCGGCACCGCCGCCTGAGTCCTGCTTGCCATGCGGGTGCTGTGACGCACCGACGAAAGGTTCACCCCATGACCTCAACGCACGGTCGGGGGCTGCTGCATCTGGCCGCTGCCGTCGACCAACAGGGATTGTTCGACGCCGACTTGTACGTCGAGTCGGTGCGGCTCGCCGAGCGTGGCGGGCTTGACTTCGTGACGCTCGGGGACTCCTTCGCGCGCCCCGGGCCCGACGCGCTCGGGGTGCTCGCGCGGGTCGCGCCCGCCACCGCGCGGATCGGGCTGGTGCCCACCGTGACCACCACGCACACCGAGCCCTTCCAGGTCCAGGCGGCGATCGCGACCCTCGACTGGGTCAGCGGCGGCCGGGCCGGCTGGCAGCTCGACGTGTCGGCGACCGAGGCCGAGGCACGGCTCTTCGGCCGCCGCCGTGCCGCACCCGGCGACGCGCTGTGGCGGGAGGCCGGTGAAGTCGCCGACGTGGCGGCCCGGTTGTGGGACAGCTGGGAGGACGACGCCGGGATACGGGATGTGGCGACCGGCCGCTTCGTCGACCGGGACAAGCCGCACCATGTCGATGTCGATTTCCAGGGCGCCACTTTCTCCGTCAAGGGCCCGTCCACCGTGCCGCGGCCGCCCCAGGGTCACCCCGTCCGTGTCGTCGACGCCACCGAGGGACAGGCCCGGCAGACTGCGGCCCGGTACGCCGACGTGGCGCTCGTCCGGGCCGTGAGCGCCGCCCAGGCGGGTGCCGTACGGGACGAACTGCGCGTCGCCGCCAAGGACTTGGGGCGTGACCCGGACGGGCTGCGGGTCCTCGCGAGCCTTGTCGTCGACCTCGGGGGTGGTGAGCACGCCGCCGCGCCGGGGCACGGGGGAGGCGGTCCCCGGCCGAGCGTGCACGGCCCGCTGTACCGGGGCGGGCCCGTCGATCTCGCCGAGCTGATCACCGCGTGGCACACGTCCGGCATTGTCGACGGCTTCCATCTCGTCCCCGCCGAGCCGCGCCGCGACCTGGAGCGGCTCGTCAACGGAACGGTGGCGCTGCTCCAGCACCGGAGCCTGTTCCGCACCTTCTACCCGGGCCGCACCCTCAGGGAGCACCTCGGGCTGGCCCGGCCCGCCAACCAGTACGCCGGGTCGGTCCCGGTCGCCGGGGGCGCGTCATGACCGTACGGGCGCCGGGGCGCAAGCGGATGCACCTCGCCGCGTACTCGCCGGGGGCCGACGGCACCACCGTGTGGGCCGATCCGAGGGCCGGGTCGCAGATCGGGTTCGCGCCCTTCGAGCGGCTCGCCCGGACCGCCGAGCGCGGGCTGTTCGACTTCTTCCTCCTCGCCGAGGCGTTGCGGCCGCACGAGTACAAGGGCCGTATCCATGACCTGGAGGTGGCCGGACGGCCCGAGTCGATCACCGTGCTGAACGCGCTCGCCGCCGTCACCGAGCGGATCGGGCTTGCCGCCACGGTCGACGCGACCTTCGACGAGCCGTACGAACTCGCCCGCAGATTCGCCACGTTGGACCATCTCAGCGGCGGCCGGGCCGCCTGGAACGTGGTGACCTCCTCCGATGCCCTCACCGGCGAGAACTTCCGGCGCGGCGCCTTTCTCGACCGGGCGGACCGGTACCCGCGTGCGGCCGAATTCGTCGAAGCAGCACGGGAGTTGTGGGACTCCTGGACGCCGGAGGGGGTGTCGAGGCCCTTCGCTTACCGGGGCCGACACTTCGACATCGCGGGCGAGTTCGGCGTACCGCGCTCACCGCAGGGGCAGCCGGTTGTGATCCACGAGGGGGACTCGGGGGAGGGGCGGGAGTTCGCCGCGTCGGCCGGCGATGTCGTCTTCACCCGGCACGGGAGCCTCGAAGCCGGGCGGGCCCTCTACGCCGACGTCAAGGGGCGGCTCGCGAAGTACGGGCGGGCGCCCGGGGACCTGAAGATCATGCCGAGGGTGACCTTCGTGCTCGGCGACACCGACGCCGAGGCGCGGGAGCGGGCCGCCGAGATCCGCCGGCAGCAGGTCTCGCCGCGGCACGCGATCCTCGCCCTGGAGCGGATCTGGGGCACCGACCTCTCCTCCTACGACCCCGACGGCCCACTGCCCGACTTCGATCCGGTGCCTGTGCCTGCCCTGGCGCACGGGCGGGTCGGGGCCGCCGACCCGGTGCGGGTGGCCGAGCGGTGGCGGGCCCTGTCCCGGGCGAAGGGGCTGTCGATCCGGCAGACCGTCATCGAGGCGAGCGGCCAGCACTCCTTCGTCGGCACCCCGAGGTCGGTCGCCGACGGACTCGACACGTTCGTACGGGAGGAGGCGGCCGACGGGTTCGTCCTCGTCCCGCAGCTCACCCCGGGCGGACTGGACGAGTTCGTGGACCTGGTCGTGCCGCTGCTCCAGGAACGTGGCGCGTTCCGTACGGAATACGAGGGGGTCACCCTGCGCTCGCACCTCGGGCTGGGCGAACCCGTATGGACGGGCTGACAGGGCGTCGCGCCGACAAAGATGACATACAGGTTGTGTACGGGCCGCGCACAGAACGCGTGGTCCGGGCCTGTGCCGAAGGCGGCGCACGGAGTGTTTCCAGGGAGTGAGCTGGAGTGGGTTCATGACGGTGGACGCGTCGGAGGCGTGGCAGAAATGGCACGAACGGCGCATCGAGACGGTGTCGGCGCCCTACGGGCCCCTCTCGCTCGTCGGTACGTACGGGGTCGAGGGCTTTCCGGACGGTCGACTTTCGGCCATCCCCGGGCGGTGGATGTCCGACGGTGACGGGGTCGTCCTGGGCTCGGCCCGGGTCGGCCTCGGTGAGCGGCGCCCGGTCGTACTGGTGAGCGAGGGCGGTGGGGGTGTGCGTGACTTCGGCCCCGCCGCCGGGACGCGCACGGCGGTCAAGGGCGTCGAGGTCACCGCGTACGACCCGCGTCGGTCGGTGCCCGGCCGGTTCGCGCCGTACGACGGGCGGCACACCGTGGGCCGTCTTCGCCGACTCGACCACCGGCGACGGCAGTTACCGCTTCCGGTTTCCGCGCTCCGCGGCTCCGCTCGCCGAGGGGCGCACGACGGTGGAGTTCAACCGGTCCCTGCTCCCGCTGTGTGCGTTCGCCGACCGCTGCGTCTGCCCCTTTCCCCCGCCGGGGAATACGCTGGTCGTCGCGACAGTGCCGTAGGGGAACGCGATCTCCGGTAGAGCGATGCTCATGCCGGCAGGGCATCACCAGAACATCCAGCTCCTTGATCAACCCCTGCGGGTCGTACGGGGGTTGAACATCGTGAGGCCGAAAGGCGCCCTTGCGTCGGTCGGTGGTACGGCCGAATACTCCCACCCAGCGCTTGTCAGGGTCACAGCATGTTCGGAATCCGGACAGAAGGTCCCTGACTGCGCCTCACGGGCCCCGACCCCACGCGGGCCCCCGACTTCCCATGTGGAGGAACGACAAGTGAGGATCAAGCGCACCACCCCCCGCAGTGGCATCACGAGACGGACCCGGCTGATCGCCGTCAGCACCGGACTCGTGGCCGCGGCCGCAGTCGCGATCCCCAATGCGACCGCCGCCGACGTCACCTCCTTCAGCACCGCCCAGCTCTCGAAGGCGAGCAGCTCGGTGCTCAAGGCCGACATCCCGGGCACCGCCTGGGCCGTCGACGCCAAGACGAACCGCGTTGTCGTCACCGTCGACAGCACGGTCTCCAAGGCGGAGATCGCGAAGATCAAGCGGCAGGCGGGCACCACCGCCGGCGCCATCACCATCAAGAAGACCCCGGGTACGTTCAACAAGCTGATCTCCGGCGGCGACGCTATCTATGCGAGTAGCTGGCGCTGCTCCCAGGGCTTCAACGTCCGCAGCGGTTCCACCTACTACTTCCTCACCGCAGGTCACTGCACCGACGGTGCGGGCAACTGGTGGTCCAACTCCGGTCGTACGACGCTGCTCGGCGCGACCTCGGGCTCCAGCTTCCCGACCAACGACTACGGGATCGTCCGGTACTCCACCAGCTACCCGACGAGTTCCATCTCGGGCACCGTCGGCAGCGTGGACATCACCAGCGCCGCCACCCCGTCCGTGGGCACGACGGTCTACCGTCGCGGCTCCACCACCGGCACGCACAGCGGCCGGGTGACCGCCCTGAACGCCACGGTCAACTACGGCAGCGGTGACATCGTCTACGGCATGATCCAGACCACGGTCTGCGCCGAGCCCGGCGACTCCGGCGGCCCGCTCTACTCCAACGGTGGTGTCGCCTACGGTCTGACCTCGGGCGGCAGTGGCAACTGCACCTCCGGTGGTACGACCTTCTTCCAGCCCGTCACGGAGGCCCTGAGCGCCTACGGCGTCAGCGTCTTCTAGAGCAACCGGCTGGAACAACCGGCGCCATCGGTTTTCGCACGGCCTGACCTGCAGCCGGCAGCAGCAGGAGAGCCCCCGTACGCAACTCGCGTGCGGGGGCTCGCTCTTGTGCGCCCGACGGAGTTACCTTCGGAGTACGGAAAGTAGTGGCAGTACAGGAAGTCTCCCCTGCATACGCCCACTTCGGACCCTGGGGGCCGGCATGGTCGAGGAGCTGGTGACGGCGGGAGTCGCTGTCGCGTCCGTCGGAGTGATGTACGTGGCAGCGGCGGCGCGGGTCGTCAAACAGTACGAGCGCGGTGTGGTGTTCCGGCTCGGCCGGCTCACGTCGAGTGTGCGCGGACCCGGGTTCACCGTGATCGTGCCCTTCGTGGACAAGCTCCGCAAGGTCAACATGCAGATCGTGACGATGCCCGTGCCCGCGCAGGAGGGCATCACGCGGGACAACGTCACGGTCCGGGTGGACGCGGTCGTCTACTTCAAGGTCGTCGACGCGGCCGAGGCGGTCGTCCAGGTCGAGGACTACCGGTTCGCGGTCTCGCAGATGGCGCAGACGTCGCTGCGTTCGATCATCGGCAAGAGCGATCTCGACGATCTGCTCTCCAACCGCGAAAAGCTCAACCAGGGCCTGGAGCTGATGATCGACAGCCCGGCGATGGGCTGGGGTGTGCAGATCGACCGGGTCGAGATCAAGGACGTGTCCCTGCCGGAGACCATGAAGCGCTCGATGGCCCGCCAGGCCGAGGCGGACCGGGAGCGGCGGGCCCGCGTCATCAACGCGGACGCCGAGTTGCAGGCCTCGAAGAAGCTGGCGGAGGCCGCCGGGGTGATGTCCGAGCAGCCCGCCGCGCTCCAACTCCGGCTGCTCCAGACGGTGGTGGCGGTCGCGGCCGAGAAGAACTCGACGCTCGTCCTGCCGTTCCCGGTGGAGCTGCTCCGTTTCCTGGAACGGGCACAGCAGCCGGCCGGGCAGCCAGTCGGGCAGCCGGTCGCGCCCTCGGCGGAACGGCCGGGCGCGACGGCGGCGGGGTCGCCGGAGGTGGCGCGGGTGTCGGACGACGGGTCGCAGACGGCGATCGCCGAGCGATCCGGTCAGCCCGGTCAGCCCGGTCAGCCCAGTCAGTCCGGTCAGCCTGAGCAACCACAGCAGTCGCTGCCATCACCGTCATCACCGTCATCACCGCAATCGCTGCAGGAGCAACTTCCGTCCGCCGCGTCCCTGTTGGAACTGAGCCCCGAAGGGGCGAATTCAAGACAGGACTAGACCTCACCGTCTGCCCACTCGCTACTCACCCGTAGTGTTTGCAGTGCGAATTGATGTGAGGCAACTGTGTGATGACCGTGGACAGTCAAGGTAGGTCTGCCGGTGGGGGCGCACGCCCGTTTGTCTACGCGCGTCCTGAAGTCGACCTTGTGTGCTCCCCGGGCGCCTCGGAATAGTGGGTGCGGTTCGACCGGCCAAGGAGGTCCCCACAACCTCCGGCCGAACCCCCCACAGGAGGACGCAAGTTGAAGCACCGACGCATATCCGGACGCCGTGCCACCGTGGTAGGTGCGGGCATCACCGCACTTGTCGCCGCGGGAGTGACCTTCCAGAGTGCGAACGCGAGTGAGGTCACCAAGTCCGCCGAGCCCAAGGCCCTTTCGGTTCTGGCGGCCGGAAAGATCGCCTCGACACTCGGCAAGGACCTCGGCGCCGACGTCGCGGGAACGTACTACGACGCGAAGACGAAGACCCTCGTCGTCAACGTGCTCGACGAAGCGGCGGCCCGGTCCGTCGAGTCGGCCGGCGCCAAGGCCCGGCTCGTCGAGAACTCCGTCGCCGAACTCGACAGTGCCCGTACGACCCTGAAGCAGGACGCGACCATCCCCGGCACCTCGTGGGCGGTCGACCCGACGGCCAACAAGGTCGTCGTCACCGCCGACCGCACGGTCTCGGCGGCCGAGTGGGCCACGCTCACCAAGGTCGTCGACGGCCTCGGCGGTACGGCCGAACTCCAGCGTACGAAGGGGGAGTTCAGGCCCTTCATCGCCGGCGGCGACGCGATCACCGGGAGCGGTGGCCGCTGCTCGCTCGGCTTCAACGTCGTCAAGGGCGGCGAGCCGTACTTCCTGACCGCCGGGCACTGCACCGAGGCGATCTCGACGTGGTCGGACTCGTCCGGCGTGATCGGCGAGAACGAGTCGTCCAGCTTCCCCGGCAACGACTACGGCCTGGTCAAGTACACGGCCGACGTGGCCCACCCGAGCCAGGTCAACCTCTACAACGGCAGCTCCCAGCGGATCACCGGCGCGGCCTCGGCCACCGTCGGTCAGTCGGTGACCCGCAGCGGCTCCACGACCCAGGTGCACTCCGGCACAGTCACCGGACTGAACGCGACCGTGAACTACGGCAACGGCGACATCGTCAACGGGCTCATCCAGACCGACGTCTGCGCCGAGCCCGGTGACAGCGGCGGCTCGCTCTTCTCGGGCAGCAGCGCGATCGGCCTCACCTCCGGCGGCAGCGGTGACTGCGACTCGGGCGGGGAGACCTTCTTCCAGCCGGTCACGGAGGCGCTGTCGGCCACCGGTACGCAGATCGGCTGAGGCTTCTCCTTCGCACACGATCCCTTTCCCGGCCTGATCGGTCCGGGACGATCCCGCCCCCGGGTTTCCGGGGGCGGGATTTCGTCGTGGTGGGGGCCGGCGTGCCGTCTCGATGAGATACGGTTTCTATCCTGACACTGAGTCTCAGTATTCAGTGAATGGATCGTTCATGGCACTTAGAACCACTGACTGGAGATGTGACCCCATGACCAAGACCCTCGGACTCATCGGCAGCGGCATGATCGGCGGCGCGCTGGCCCGCCTCGCCGTCGGCGCCGGCCTGAACGTCGTACTGAGCAACTCCCGAGGCCCCGAGACCCTTGCCGACCTCGTCGCCGAACTCGGTCCGCAGGCCCGCGCGGCCACGCCCGACGAGGCCGCGCGGGCCGGTGACCTGGTGGTGGCGACGGTTCCGCTGGGCGCCTACGAGCAACTGCCCGCAGCGGCCCTGGCGGGCAGGACCGTCATCGACACCATGAACTACTACCCGGACCGCGACGACCGGATCGTCGAGCTGGACGCGGGTGAGCAGACCTCCAGCGCCCTGGTGCAGCGGCACCTGGCCGAGTCCCGGGTGGTCAAGGTGTTCAACAACATCGACTTCCGGCGCCTGTTCACCTCCGCCCGGCCCGCCGGCGCCGCCGACCGCAGCGCTCTGCCCGTCGCCGGTGACGACGCGGCCGCCAAGGCGCAGGTGGGGGAGCTGCTGGACGCCCTCGGCTACGACGCGGTGGACATCGGCACGCTGGCCGACAGCTGGCGCAGCGAGCCGGGCACCCCGGTGTACGTCCAGCCGTACCTGGCGGCACAGCCCGAAGGGCTGACCCAGGAGGAGACGGGGCGCTGGTTCTTCGAGACGCCGGGCGTCCCGGTACCCGCCGACAAGGTGCGGGAACTGACCGACACCGCCGTCCGGCGCGCCGCGGGTGACGCCCGCGCGACTCTCGGCCGGGACTGAGGGGGGAGGCGGGACTGGCGCGGGGAGGGCGGGGGAACCGGGCAGGTCGGGGTGGTTCGCCCGCGCCCCCGACGGCAGCGTTACCGTCCCCGGCCGCACCGTACGCCTGGGGGCCGGGCTCCCGCCGGGGAGAGCTCGCGGCCCGGCCCCGCGTGCGTGGTCAGCCGTACCGGCGACGTCTTCGCCCGTGCCGCGCGCCGCGGATGGGGTTGGTCAACAGTCCATGATCTTGGAGGGGCGCGTCATCCGCCGGCGGCGTCCTCGGCCTCCCAGCGCAGCAGGTCGCCCGGCTGGCACTTGAGCACCTCGCAGAGCGCGGCGAGAGTCGTGAAGCGCACCGCCTTGGCGCGGCCGTTCTTGAGTACCGCCAGGTTGGCGGGTGTGATCCCCACGCGGTCCGCGAGCTCGCCCACGGACATCTTCCGCCTGGCCAGCATCACGTCGATGTCGACGGTGATCGGCATCAGATCACCTCGTTCAGCTCGGCCTGCATCTGTGCCGCTTCGACGTCGCGCGCGACGGCCTGGACGAGCAGCATCCGCAGTACGAGCACGATGAGCGCGACCCCCAGGATGGCCAGGCCGATCCCGCCCATGATGACGGTGACACCCGGGTCGTCCCGCTGGCCCGGTGCGTTGACGGCCGTGACCGTGAACCACACGAGGGCAGCCGCCACGATCGCGCCGATCACGCCGTCCACGTATCGGAAGGCGGCGTGGGAGAACACGGTTCCGCGTCGCACCATCGCCACCAGCCGCCATACGCAGACCAGAGCGACCTGGACCGACACCATGCCCAGGATCGTGATCACGCGCAGCGCGGTCAGCGGGAGCGACCCGTCCTCCGGGTCGTTCCCGCTGACCAACGCCCACACCATCCCTGCCTGTACGAACACGGTGCCGGCGAGCACCACCACGAGCACGGCGCGCAGCGCACGCACTGTCAGCTTTCCCACGGCCCGTCCTTCCATCGAGTTGCGATGGAAATCTATCGAAATTCGATAGATGAAGCAAGGGGTGGGGTGAGGAGTGTGCTGCGAGGTCCTCCCGCATGCGGCAATCGAACGAGTGTGCGAGCCTTGGGTTAGGGTGAGGACCTCGTGGGACGGGACGGCCGAAGGGGGGCTTGTGGGTAGCAGGAGGTGTGTATGTCGTTTACGCACCTCCATGTCGCCAGTGGCTACTCACTGCGCTACGGCGCCAGCCATCCGCACGCGCTCGCGGAGCGGGCGGCGGAACGCGGACTGGACGCTCTCGCACTGACCGACAGGGACTCCCTCGCCGGAGCCGTGCGCTTCGCGAAGGCGTGTGCGCGGGCCGGAGTACGGCCGTTGTTCGGTACCGATCTGGCGGTTCCCGGGGCGCCGGGGGCCCGGTCGGCCGGGGCGAAGCGGCAGCGTACGCCGGCCAAGGGTGGTGCCTTCGTGACGGAGGCGCCGTTCCGGGCGGTGTTCCTGGCCCGGTCCGCGTCCGGCTGGGCCGAGCTGTGCCGTCTGGTGTCCACCGCGTCGGCCGAGTCAGGCGCGTCAGGCGTGTCAGGCCAAGGGGTTGGGTGGGATGACCTGGCCTGTGGTCGCGACGGGCTGTTCGTGCTGCTCGGGGCCGGTTCCGAGGTCGGCCTGGCGCTGGCGTCGGGGCGGCCGGACCGGGCGGCGCTGCTGCTGGAGCCCTGGCGGGAACGGTTCGGGGAGGCGCTGCGCCTGGAGGTGGTCTGCCATGGGCGGCCCGGCACCGGACCGGGGTCGCTGCGGCTGGCCGCGCGGATGGCGGGCTTCGCCGCCGAGCAGCAGGTGACGGCCGTGCTCAGCAACAGCGTGCGATACGCCGACCCGGGCCAGCGGGAGGTCGCCGACATCCTGGATTCCGCGCGTCTGCTCGTGCCGATCGACACCCGGGACGCGGCCCGGCTGGACAGCGGGCAGCGCTGGCTGAAGGACGCCGGGGAGATGGAACGGATCGCCGGACGGATCGCCGAGGCGATGGGCGGGCGTGGTGCGGAGGCGCGGCAGCTGCTGAAGGCGACCGAGGAGACGGCGGCGGCCTGTGTGGTCGATCCGGGCGAGGCGTTCGGGCTGGGGCGGCTGAATCTGCCGGAGCCCGATCTGGTGGGCGCCAGTGCGGAGTCGGTCGACCGTGTGCTGGCCGAACGCTGTGCGGCGGGGATGATGAACCGCGGCTACCACCGGGAGGTGGCGCGGTGGGACCGGCTGGAGGACGAGCTTCGGATCATCGCCGGGCACGGCTTCGCCGGCTATTTCCTGACCGTCACCGAGGTCGCGGCGGAGGCCCAGAAGCTGGGTATCCGGGTCGCGGCGCGCGGCTCGGGGGTCGGCTCGCTGGTCACCCACCTGCTGGGGATCAGCCCGGTCGATCCGGTGGCGCACGGCCTGGTCATGGAGCGGTTCCTGTCCGCGCGGCGGTCCGCGCTGCCCGACATCGACCTGGACGTGGAGTCGGCCCGCAGGCTCGAGATCTATCAGGCGGTGCGCGAGAGATTCGGGGCCGAGCGGGTGGCGACGCTCGCGGTGTACAAGACGTACCGGGTGCGCGGGGCGATCGAGGACGTGGCGCGGGCCCGAGGTGTGGACCCCGACCGGGCCGCTCGGCTGGCCAAGGAGTTTCCGCACATCAGGGCGCGGGACGCCCGGGCGGCGCTGACCGAGCTGCCGGAGCTGCGTGAGGTCGCGGGGGAGGACCACGGCCGGTTGTGGGAGCTGGTGGAGATGCTGGACGGGCTGCCGAACGAGGCCGCGATGCACCCGTGCGGGCTCCTGGTGTCCAACGCCGGGCTGCTGGCGCGCACCCCGGTGCTGCCGACCACCGTCGAGGGCATCACCATGGCCCAGTTCGACAAGGAGGACATCGAGGACACCGGGCATCCGAAGATCGACGTCATCGGCGTACGGATGCAGTCGGCGCTCGCCCACGCGGTCGCCGAGATCGAGCGGGTCACCGGTGAGCGCCTCGACCTGGACGACCCCGCGCAGGTGCCGCCCGACGATCAGGCGACCTACGACATGATCGTGTCCGGGGACACCATGGGCACGTTCCAGCTCGAAAGCCCAGGTCAACGTGAATTGGTCAAAAATCTGCGTCCGAGGTCGTTCCTCGACCTGATCATCGACATCAGCCTGTTCCGGCCGGGCCCGGTGGCCGCGAACATGGTGCACCCGATGATCGAGGCCCGCGACGGCCGCACCCGGGCCCGCTATCCGCACCCGAGCCTGAAACCGATCCTGGAGGAGACCAAGGGGCAGGTGGTCTTCCACGAGCAGGTCATCGAGATCATGACGACGATGACCGGCTGCGACCGGGGCATGGCCGACGAGGCGCGCCGCGCGCTGTCCGACCCGGACCGGCACGGCCGTATGCGGGCCTGGTTCGCCGCAGAGGCCCGTACCCGTGGCTATCAGGCGCAGGTCGTCCGGGAGGTGTGGGAGATCCTGGAGAGCTTCGGGAGTTTCGGCTTCGCCAAGGCGCACGCGGCGGCCTTCGCACAGCCCGCCTACCAGTCCAGCTGGCTCAAGGCCCACCGCATGGCGGCCCTGCTGGCCGGGCTGCTCACCCACGATCCGGGGATGTACCACAAGCGTGTCCTGGCCGCCGACGCCCGTCGGCACGGGGTGCCGTTGCTGCTGCCCCACATCAACCACTCCCGGGCCGCACACACAATCGAACTGGTGTCTGATAGGTGGGGAGTTCGGATCGGACTCTCCCAAGTACGCGGTATCACCGAGGCCGAGACCGAACGCATCACCGGCGGGCAGCCCTACACCTCACTGGGCGACTTCTGGCAGCGCGCCCGGCCCAGCCGGCCGCTGGCCGAACGCCTGGCCCAGGTCGGGGCGATGGACTCCTTCGGGCCCCGCCGCGAACTGCTGCTGCGGATCGCCGAACTGCACCGATCCGGTCGCGGACACGGCTCGGCCTCGGGGCAACTCCCCATGGACGACGATCTGGGCGCCTCGACGGAAGGCGGTACGGCAGATGGTGGTGCAACAGACGGTGGTACGACGGAAGGCGGTACGACAGCGGGACTGCCGGTGATGAACACCTCCGAGCAGCTCGCCGCGGAACTCGACGTACTCGGCATGGACATCTCCCGCCACCTCCTGGAGGACCACCAGTCCCTGCTCGCCGACATCGGCGCGACCCCCGCCGCCGATCTGCCGCAGCTGCGGCACGGCACCCCCGTCCTGGTCGCCGGGGTCAAGGTCGCCACCCAGACCCCGCCGATCCGCTCCGGCAAGCGCGTCGTCTTCGCCACCCTCGACGACCCCACCGGCCTGTCCGACCTGGCGTTCTTCGAGGACAGCCACGCACGCTGCGCCCACACGGTCTTCCACAGCGGCCTGCTGTTGGTACGCGGGACGGTGGCCCGCCGCGCACCGCGCGCCTTCAGCATCACCGGGACCGCCGCCTGGGACCTGGCCGAACTCATCGACCTGTACCGCGACGGGGGCCCGGCCGCCGTCGCCGACCGCCTCACCCGCCCGACGGCCACAGCGGGTCCGGCCGCCGGACACCGGACCATCACCCAGCCCACCGGCTACGAGCTGCACCCCTGGGCCGACCTGCGACCCCCCGGCGCCCCGGTCGTCGGCGGACGGACCTTCCATCACTCCAGTCCCGGAAGCGCGGGGTGACCGACGAATGATCCTCTACGTCCACTTCGGCAGCCCATGCTCGGACGAAACGTTTCTCCAACTCCTGGACCTGCTCGGCGAGATCACCCCGGTCGTCCAGGCGCTGCCACCCGACGCGGCGTTCGCCGACGTCTCGGGGAGCACGCGGTACTTCGACCGCGACGCGAGCGAGCTGGCGGCCGTGATCCGGATGCGCGCCGCCGCGGGCTGCGACGCCGACTGCACGATCGGCGTCGCCCCCAACCCGCTGCTCGCCCGGCTGGCGGCCACCCGTGGAACACCCGGCGCGATCCGCACCGTCCCCGACACGCCTCAGGGCATCGCCGCCTTCCTCGCGGGTCTGCCGGTCGCCGCGCTGCCGGACGTGGGGCCGGCGACCGTACGCACCCTGTCCTCGTACGGCCTGACCACCCTCGACGCGATCGCGGTCGCCCCGCCGGCCACACTGCAACGCATCCTGGGTACGACCGCCGGGCGGCAACTGCACCAGCGGGCGGCCGGCATCGACCCCACCCGGGTCACCCCCGGTGCCCCGCCGCGTTCTCTCTCCGCGGAGCACCGTTTCGGGCGGGACGAACTCGACCCCGGCCGGCAGCGCGGCGCCCTGTCGCACCTGGCCGAGCGCCTCGGCGCCCAACTCCGCGGCGAACGCCAGGTCTGCCGGTCCCTGACCCTGACCGTCCGGTACGCCGACCACTCGACGACCACGCGCAGCCGTACCCTGCCGGAGCCCACCGCGCACGGCCCCCAACTGCGGTCCGTCACCTACGCGTTGTACGCGAGTCTCGGCCTGCAGCGAGCCCGGGTCCGCGGCATCACACTGCGGGCGGACGGCCTGTTCGACGCGGACTCGGCCACCCGGCAACTCACCTTCGGCACCGGCGACGACAGGGCCCACCGGATCGAGGCAGCGGCCGACAGGGCCCGGGCACGCTTCGGGCCGGGCGCGGTCCGGCCCGCGAGCACGGCCGGGATGACCTGACCACGTGTGGAGAACCTCCTGCGGGGAGTCCGTGGCCGCCGGTACAGGGGCACGGCCGTCACGTGCGCGGTCCCCGGTCGGCAGGTCGGCCGCCGTTGGTCACGGTCCGTTCGTGGTGTGGGAGAAGGGGTCGGTTTCGGAGCGGACGGGGAGTGTTTCGGTGGTGGGGGTGCGCAATCTGTCGAGGAGTACGCCGATGCGGCGGTCGGCGAGGTCCGCCGTGGCGTCGGCGTTCCCGGTGCCGGGGAACCCGGTGTTGGTCGTGCTGTCGCATCCGCGCCCGCAAGGCGGAGGAGGGCGTCGACGCGTGGGGGAGTCGGCGGGCGTGCCGGTGCGGCAGACGGGTGCTCGCCTCGGAGCGGCTGAAGTCACGGTCACCTCGCGGCCCAGGCGTGATCCGAACGACAGGCCCTGAGCCCCAGGTCTTGTCTCCCTGTGCCGGGCCCCGTTACCTTGCGGCGAGGTTTCTGGTCAGGTACGCGGTGCGGTCCGGCGCATCGGTGTTCGGCGTACGGAACGGGCATCGGGTGACAGGTCGAGGCAAGGGCCGGCAGGAAGCGCAGTACGGTCTGCTGACGAGCATCGCCGCCGAGGCGGGGATCTCGCTCAGCACCGTGTCCAAGGTGGTGCACCGGCGCCGGGACGTGGGCGCGGCGACCCGGGACCGGGTCGAGGAGCTGCTGGACCGGTACGGCTACGTCCGCCCGTGGGAACGGGATCCCGCGACGCCCCGGCAGATCATCGTCGTCTTCCGCGACCTGTCCGGCCCGTACACCCTGGAGGTCGCCCGGGGCATCGTGGACGCGGCCGGTGAGCTGGGCATCGACGTGGTCACCGGGACGACGAGCCGGCGGCCGATCTCCGGGTGGCTGGAGGAGTGCGTGGCGCTCGGCGCGGCCGGCATCGTGATCGTCATCTCGATGCTCGCCGAGGACGACCAGCGGCGGATCGTCGAGCAGCAGCTGCCGGTGGTGCTGATCGACCCGCTCAGCGCGCCGTCCGAGGACATCCCCAGCATCGGGGTGACGAACTGGAGCGGGGCCCGGGACGCGGTGCAGCACCTGCTCGGGCTGGGGCACCGTCGGATCGGCATGGTCGCCGGCCGCTCGCACTCCCTGGCCGGGGCGGCCCGCGTGCACGGCTACCGGGCCGCGCTGGACGAGGCCGGCATCGGCTACGACCCGGCGATCGTGCGCTCCACCGACTTCGACTACACCGAGGCGCTCGCCGCGAGCCTGCAGATCCTGCGGGCCGCCGATCCGCCCACGGCCGTCTTCGCGGCCAGCGACGCGCAGGCGCTCGGCGTGCTGGAGGCCGCCCGGCAGCAGGGACTGTCCGTACCGGAGGACCTGTCGGTCATGTCCTTCGACGACACGCTGGTGGCCGCCATGGCCTGCCCGCCGCTGAGCGCGGTGCGCCAGCCGTTCGAGGAGCTGGGGCGGGAGGCGACCCGGGTGCTCATGGATCTCGCCCAGGGCAGGCCGCCCGCGTCCCCGCGTATCGAGCTGGCGACGGAACTGGTGCTGCGGACCTCGACGTCCGTCCGCCGCCGAGTCAATACCCCGTAACCCGTCTTCGCGCGAAACCCTTTCGCAATGTGCCGGTGACAGCGCGGTGTCGCTTGCGAATACTGGCGTCCTTCCCCGCAGGCCCTCCTGCGTCCTCCTGCATCCCCCTTGCGGGCCCTTTCAAAGGAACGCCGTTGAAAAGATCCTGGGCGCGAAAGGCTTTCGCTTCGGCGACCGCCTTCGGCATAGGCGTGGCATTCGCCGTCGTCTCCGCGACGACCGCGTCGGCATATCAGCCGAGTCCCGCGAATCTGTATACGGCGGACAACACCGCCGCGTGCAACAAGAACCCCTGCGTGCTCTACCCGAAGTCGGCCCAACTGCCGAGCGGGCGGATCGTGGCGGCGTTCGAGAACAGCCAGAGCGCTCCGGTGGGGCAGACGATGCCCCTCTACAAGAGCGACGACTACGGCACGACGTGGGCGAAGCTGGCCGACATCAAGGCCCCCGCCTATCTCTCCAGCGACTCCGCGTACGCGAAGTACACGAGCAACTGGACCAACCCGTATCTGTACGTGCTTCCGCAGGCCGTCGGCAGCCTCAGCGCGGGCACACTGCTGCTCGCGAGCATCGTCTCGGGCGACGACGCCTACTACCAGGAGCAGAAGGCCGCCGACTCCAGCTGGACACCGTCCGGCGACGGCGACCGCAAGGACGTGGCGCTCGCCCTCTACGCCAGCACCGACGACGGCGCGACCTGGAGCTTCAAGAACATCATCGAGGCCGGCGGCTGGCAGGGCGGCAGCGCGGGCGCCGTCGGCCGGGTCTCGGCCGCCAACACCGAGGCCCAGGTCGACCCCATCTGGGAACCCCATCTGCTCGCCCACAACGGCAAGCTCATCGCCTACTACTCCGACGAGAAGGACTACACCGGCTACGACACCACCACCGGCGCCCCGACCCTCGACCCGGACAACGACACGGCGACCGACTCCGGCGGCCAGGTCCTCCTGCACCGCACCTGGGACGGCGGCAGCGGCACGGCGTGGAGCGGTCCGGTCGTGGACGTCCCGGGCTCGACCGTGAGCATGGGCGGCGGCAAGACGGAGATCGGGGGCGGCCGGCCGGGCATGACGACCATCGCCCCGACGACCGACGGCAAGTGGCTGCTGACGTACGAGTACTGGGGCGGCGGCACCAACGTCCGCTACCGGATCTCCGACGACCCGCTGAAGTTCTTCTCGGCCACGGACGCCGCGATCACCTCGCTGCCCGTGCCCTCCGGCGGGAACACGCTGTCCACCGGCGGCAGTCCGGTCCTCCTGCCGATGCCGGACGGCCGGATCGTCTACAACGCCTCCGGCAGCGGCAGCGTCTGGGTGAACGAGTCCGGGCTGAGCACCGGCACCTGGAAGCAGTACCAGACGCCGATCGCCGCCGGGTACAGCCGCAACCTGCAGTACGTCGACGGCACGGGCCGCGTCCTGGTCCTCCAGGCGTCCTGGAGCGGCGGCAGTGTCGGCCCCGTCAAGTACGCCGAGGTCGACCTCGGCCGCTCCGACGGCGCCTACTACAGCCTCGTCAACCGGCTGACCGGCCAGGTCCTGAGCACCGCCGCCGCGAAGACACAGGACGCGAACCTCACCGGGAACACCCCCGACCTCGTCCTGGGCGCGGACTCCGCCGCGAACACCCAGCGCTGGCACCTGACCGCCAAGGGCGGCGACGTGACGCTGCTCAACAAGGCCGGGGGCCGTGCGGTCGCCATCTGGACCGGCACCGCCACGGCCGGGCAGAAGCTGGCCCAGTGGGTCGACGACGGCGCCACCGACAAGCAGTGGACCCAGGTCGCCGCGACCACCAGCGGGTACTACAAGCTCCGTTCGGTCCGTAACACCAGCCTGTACATGACCGGCGCGACCGCGGGCGGCTCCGTCACCCTGGCGGCGTCGGCCGACGACGGCTCGCAGGACTGGCGGCTGGTCCAGGACCCGCTTCCCACGGCCTCGACGTTCACGCTGAAGGGCACGAACTCCGGGCGCTGCCTCGACGTCCCCAACGGTCAGACGGGCGTTCAGGTCCAGGTCTACGACTGCTCGGGCAACGCCAACCAGACCATCACCCGGACCTCGGCCGGTGAACTCCGGGTCTCTGGCAAGTGCCTGGCCGCCGATGCCGACGGGACCAGCGCGGGCACCAAGGTCATCCTGTGGGCCTGCAATGGCAAGACCAGTCAGCAGTGGGCGTTCCGGGTCGACGGCACCGTCGTCAACCGATCCAACGGCCTCGTCCTCGACGTGACCAGTTGGGGCACGGCCAATGGGTCGAAGGTTCAGCTGTGGACGGGGCTGGGCAATGCGACCCAGACCTGGACCCGGAGTTAGCGCGGAGCGCTCCGCTGGAGGCCTGGTCGTCGGCTGCGGGCCCGTTGTGTCGCGCAGTTCCCCGCGCCCCTGAGGGGGGCGCTGCGCGCCCCGCCTCACCATGAAAGCGGCGCCACCGGATCTGTCCGATCCGGTGGCGCCGCCCTCTTGTGTTCGTTTCCCCGGGGCTCTCAGCCCCGCTCGATCGTCACAGGCACGTCGTAATGCCGTACGACCGTCGCGTCCCGCTCCTCGCCGGTGAGCCGGATCGCGTCCCGTACCGGTGTGTCCAGGCTGGAGGCGCCTGCCTGGAGCAGGATCTCGCCGGGTTCGACGATGCGGTGGCCGGTCAGGCCGGTGAAGGCCAGGCGGTCGGTGTGGACGTGGAAGTGGACCACGGCCTGTTCGCCGGGGGCGAGTTCGACCTTGGCGAAGCCGAGCAGGAAGCGCACCGGCCGGGTCACCTGGGCCACCGGGTCGACGGCGTACAACTGGACGGTCTCGGTACCCGCGACCGCCCCCGTGTTCCGCACCCGCGCGCTCACGGTGAACTCCCCGTCCGTCGGCACCTGTTCGCGGTCCACGGCGAGCAGGTCGATGTCGAAGTCCGTGTACGACAGCCCGTGTCCGAACGGGAACGCGGGTGTCGGATCGAGGTTGGACAGGAAGCTCTGCCGGTCGCCGAGCGGCGGGTGGAGATAGGTGTAGGGCTGTCCGCCGGGCGAGTTGGGGATCTGCACGGGCAGCTTGCCGCTGAAGTTGGCCCGGCCGGACAGGAGTTGGGCGACGGCCCGGCCGCCCTCCTCGCCCGGCAGGAACACCTGCACCATGGCCGAGGCGGTGGCCGCGAACCGGCCCACGGCATAGGGCCGGCCACTGCTGACGACCAGTACGACCGGCTTCCCGGTCGCCAACACCGCCTCCACCAGCTCCTCCTGGACACCCGGCAGCCGCAGATCCTCCACGTCGCAGCCCTCGCCCGAGGTGCCGATGCCGAACATGCCCGCCTTGTCGCCGACGACCAGGACCGTGAGGTCGGCCGCCGAAGTCGCCGCCACCGCCGCCGGGATGCCGGTGCGGTCCTCGTCCCGGATCGGGCAGCCCTGCGCGAACTCCCAGTACACGGACGGGAGTTCCTCGGTCAGTGCCGTGCGCAGGGAGACCGCCTCGACGCCGTTGCCCAGGTCGTCGCGTTCGGCGAGGACGTGGTTGGGGAAGCTGTAGCAGCCGAACATGGTGCGTACGTCGTCGGCGCACGGGCCGATCAGCGCGATCCGGCCGATGGACGGGAGGGGCAGGGTTCCGTCGTTCGACAGCAGGACGGCGCTCGACCGGGCCACGGCGTGGGCCAGTTGGCGGTTGTCCGGCTTGTCCAGATCGAGTTCGCCCGCGCGCAGGGCGGGCGGCCGAGGGTCCCAGCCGACGTCCAGGAGCCCGAGTTCGGCCTTCTGTCGCAGCACCCGGCGTACGGCGCGGTCGACCAACTCCTCGTCCACCAGCCCCTGTTGTACGGCATGCACGAGGGCGTCCCCGAAGCCGCGCTGGTCGGGCAGTTCGACGTCCATTCCGGCGCCCAGGGCGAGTGCTCCGGCTTCCGGCAGGTCCTCGGCCACCCGGTGGGCGCTCACCAGGAAGGGCAGGGACCAGTAGTCGGAGACGACGGTGCCCTCGAACCCCCAGGCGTCCCGCAGGACTTCGGTCAGCAGCCATCGGCTGGCGGCGGGCGCCTCGCCGTCGATCTCGGCGTACGAGTTCATGACCGAGCCGACGCCCGCAGCGACCAGCCGCTCGAAGGGCGGCAGGATCACGTCGTACAGCTCCCGGCGGCCGATGCCGACCGGGGCGTGGTTGCGGCCGCCCATGGAGGCGGAGTACCCGGCGAAGTGCTTGAGGGTGGCGTACACCCCGGCGCTCTGCAGACCGGTGACATACGCCTCGCCCATCTCCCCGACCAGGTAAGGGTCTTCGCCGTACGTCTCCTCGCAGCGGCCCCAGCGGTAGTCGCGGATCACGTCGACGACCGGGGCGAGCCCCTGGTGGACCCCGGCCTCGGCCATGTCGGCGCCGATGGCCGCGCCGACCCGCCGGATCAGCCCCGGGTCGAAGGTGGCCGCCATGCCGAGCGAGGTGGGGTAGATCGTCGCCCCGTATGCCGTGAACCCGGTCAGGCACTCGTCGTGCGCCATGGCCGGGATGCCGAGCCTGCTCTGGCCGGTGATCTGCCGCTGGCGCTCGGCCAGGGCCCGGGAGTGCTCCAGGGCGGGCCGGGGCAGGGTGCCGTACGGGCGGGTCAGCTGGCCCAGGCCGTGCCGGGCGGTCTCGGCGAGGTCGCCGACGCGGTCGAAGATGCTGGTGCCCGGTGCCACCTCGGGGCCGGCCGGTTCGACGTCCTCCCAGGCACTGCTGAGCTGGGCGACCTTCTCGGGGAGGGTGAGCCGGGCGAGCAGGGCCTCGACCCGCTCGGCGGCCGGGAGGCCGGGGTCGGTCCAGGGCCGGTCGTCCTCCTCCTGCTGGGGGATGCCGTCGCTGTGGTCCGGCATGGTGGTGGTCATTGACGACTCCTCGGGGAGGTGCGCGGGCATGCCGACGGGGCCGGGCACCCGGCCCGGCCGTCGTACGGGGTGAACTGCCCGGTGGTATGGGCTACTTGGAAAAGCCGGCGGTGAGACCCGCGACGAGCTGGCGCCTGGCCAGAATGAACAGCGCGAGCATCGGCAGGGTGGAGAGCACCACGGCGGCCATCGTCGCCGGTACGTCGATGCCGAACTGGCCCCGGTAGAGGGTCAGCGCCAGCGGGAGTACGGCCTTGTCGCCGCTCTGGGTGAGGATCAGCGGGAAGAGGAAGCCGTTCCAGACCTGGAGCCCGTCGTACACGGCGACGGTCATCAGGGCCGGGCGGGCCAGCGGCGCGGCGAGCGAGAAGAGCATGCGCCAGTCGCCGGCGCCGTCGACGATCATCGCCTCGAAGAGCGAGCGGGGAACGTCGCGCAGAAAGCTCACCAGGATCATCACGGTGATCGGCAGCGCGAACGCCGCCGAGGGCAGCACGATCGCGAGCAGACTGTCGTACAGCCGCATCCTGATGATCAGCAGATAGACCGGGATGATCACCGCCTGGAGCGGGATCGCCAGGCCCAGCAGATACAGCCGGAAGGACACCCGGGAGAGACGGCTTCCGGCGCCCCGGACGATCGCGAAGGCGGCCATCAGGGCGACGGTCACGGTCAGGGCGACCGTCGCCACGGTCACGATCACGCTGTTGAGCAGGTAGGTCGTGAAGTCCCCGGCCAGGACGGTCCGGAAGTTGTCGAGCGTCGGGTGGCCGGGCAGGGCGAGCGGGCTGTCGGCGGTGAAGTCGGCGCGGGTGCGCAGACTGGTCACCACCAGCCAGTACACGGGTACGACGACGATCGCGGCCCAGAGGAGCGTGGTGCCGCCGGTGAGGGCACGGCGTACCGCGCCTACGGCTGTGCGGCGCCGGCGGGTGCCGGGACGCGGGGGTGGTGTCGGGTGTTCGCCGCCGGTGGCCGTACGGGGGTGGCGGGCCCGGGTGACGGTGGTGCTCACATGCCCTCCTGCTGGCTGTCCATCCGGGTGAAGCCGGACAGGCGGGTCATCAGCAGCGACAGGCCGAGGCCGAAGACCACCAGGAGCGTGGCGACTGCGCTGGCGCGGCCCATGTCGTGGGCCTGGAACCCGGTGATGTACATGGCGAGGGGAAGGACGCGGGTGGCGGTGCCCGGGCCGCCGGTGCCTCCCGACAGGACGAAGATCAGGTCGAAGTAGGTCAGCGAGCCGACCAGCATGAGGGTGCTGGAGGTGACCATCGTGTACTTCAGCTGCGGCAGGGTGATGTGCAGGAAGCGGGTCACGGGTCCGGCGCCGTCGAGGGCGGCGGCCTCGTAGAGGGCGGTCGGGATCTGCCGTATCCCGGCCTGGTAGAGCAGGGCGTGGAACGGCACGAACTGCCAGGCGATCACGAAGATCACCGTGTACAGGGCGAGGTCGGGCGAGCCCAGCAGCGGCTTCGCCAGCCAGTGCAGGCCGGGCGTGGCACCGATGCCGAAGGACGGGTCGAGGAGCGCCTGCCAGGTCAGGCCGATCGCCACCGCCGACAGCAGCAGCGGCAGGAAGAACAGCACGGCGAACAGGGCCCGCGCCCTGCCCCTCGGGGCCTGGAAGACCCCGAGGGCGAGCGCGATCGGCGTCTGGACCAGCCAGCTCACGGCCATCACCTTGACGGTGAGGCCGAGCGCCTGCCAGGTGGCACCGTCGGTCAGGACACCGCTCCAGTTGGCGAGGCCCGCCCAGCCGATGGAGCCCAGGCCGTCCCAGTGGGCCAGGCTGAGCGCCACGACCCCCACCAGGGGAACCAGCCCGAACAGGCCGAAGAGCAGCAGGGCGGGGGCGGCCATCAGGAGGCCGGAGCCTCCTGACCGGCGCGCGGGGGCGGTGAGCGTCACGACCCCGCCTTGCTCATGTTCGTACCGAACCCGGCGGGCGATATCTCGCGCAGGAACGATTTGTCGGTGTTGGTGAGCAGCGGGTCGGCCTGGTCGGACGGCAGGGCCTGGTCCCAGGAGAGCTGGAAGCCCGGCGCGTTCCGCACCAGGTCGTAGACGAAGGTCAGCCACTCCTTGTCGGTCGACGACTGCACCGCCGCCAGCTTCGACTCCAGGCCCTTCACCGGCGGCACACTGCCCGCCGCGAGATAGGCGTCGACCTGGGAGTCGTCGAGGACGTAGTCCTTGAAGTAGGTGAGCGCGGCGGACTTGTTCTTCGTCGACGAGTTCAGCGACAGGAAGTTCGAGGGGTTGCCGACGATGCTGCTCGCGTCACCGGCGCCGTCGGGCAGCGACGGGAACGCGGTGTAGCCGAGGTCGCTCTTCAGGAAGTCCGGCGCGGCCTTGGCGATGTTGGCGTACTCCCAGGTGCCCATCAGCTCCATCCCCGCCTTGCCCGTGTAGAGCAGGGCGGTGGAAGCCCCCTGGTCGTAGCTGACGGAGGAGGCGTTGTCCCCGAAGGCGCCGGCCTTCGCCAGCTCCTGGAGGCGCCGGTTGGCCTCGGTGACGGACGGGTCCTTCCACTTGGCCGCGTCCCCGGAGGCGATGTCCGTGAACACCTGGGAACCGCCCTCGCGGTCGAGCAGGTACTCCAGGTACATCAGCGTCGGCCACTTGGAGTTCGCGGCGAGGGAGAGAGGGACGACGTCCTTCGCCTTCAGCTTCTTCACGGCCGTCAGCAGGTCGTCGTACGTCTTCGGCGGCTCGACGCCCGCGTCGGCCAGCACCTTCTTGTTGTAGTAGAGGACGACCGGGGCGAGGCCGTTGGCGGGGACGCCGTAGACCTTGCCGTCGAAGGTGGCGCTCTGCATCACGCTCGGCGTGAAGCGGTCGGTGTCCGCGTTCGCCTGTGTCAGCGCGTCGACCTTGCCCGCCTTGACGTAGTCGTTCAGGGCGCCGCCGCCCCAGCTGAAGAAGATGTCCGGGGCCTGGTTCGCGCCGAAGGCGACGCGCAGCTTCTGCTTGTAGTCGTCGTTGGCGTAGAGCGAGAGGGTGATCTTCGCGTCCGGGTGGTCCTCGTTGTAGGCGTCGACGGAGTCCTTGAGGATCGTCTGGTCGTTGAGCGCCCACATCGTCAGGCCTTTCGCCGACGAGTTCCCGGACGATCCGGCCGGCCCCGAAGTCCCGCACGCGGCAAGGCCCATGGCCGCCGCGAGGGCGACCGCGGACGCGACGACGCGTCGAATTCTCGGGCTTTTGGCAATTCCGGGATTTCCGCTCGGCGGGACTCTCCGCATGGTGGTGCCTCTCTTCTTTCACATGCCGTCGGTGCGCCAGGCAGATCGGGAACGGTACGAAAGGCTTTCGGATTCCTCGCGGCCGACGGCCTGCCTGCTGGCCGGGACACTGGCACGGAATTCACATCCGGAACAAGGACCGGAAATGTCTCGGTTACGAAAGACTTTCGCAGGCCGTGCGCGAGCCCTGTCCGCGCTCCGTCCGTGCCCGGTGGACGGGCGGTCATGGAAGCGGTCCCTGCCCGACGCACTGCCGAGCTGGACGCGCCCATGCCAAAATGGTGCGCCCGGGCCCAGTGTGCGCACTGGTACGGGAGTTGGGCTCGGACCGGCACCCGGAGGTGGCAGTTTGGCGCGGCGCTCCAGTCGGGACGATCCACGTCACGCCGGCCGGGACGCACCGCCCGGCGAGCCGCAGCCTCGGCGGACACCGTCGTACGCCCCTCGCCCCGCCCCTGAATTCGTCGGCCGGGAGGCCGAACTCCTCGCCGTGTGCGAGGCGTTGGGGAACGGTCCTGCGCTCGTCGTGGTGGAGGGCGAGGCCGGCATCGGGAAGACACGGCTCGTGCGGGAGGCGGTCGCCCGGGCGGTGGGGCGTGAGGCGGCCGGACGTGAGGTGGCTGCCCGGGCGGTCGGGCGCGAGGCCGTGATCGCCACTTGTCCGCCGCTGCCCGAACCGTTCACCCTGGGCGCCGTCGTCGACGGCATCCGTCGCCGGGTCCCGTCCCCGCCCGCCGGCCTCGAACTCAGCCCGCTGGCCGGGGCGTTGCGGCCGCTGTTCCCCGACTGGGCCGACCGGCTGCCGCCACCGCTGGACGTGCTCGACGACCCCCATGAGACCCGGCACCGGATCCTCAGCGCGCTCACCGAGCTGCTGGGCCGCCTCGACATCGGCGTGCTGGTCGTGGAGGACGCACACTGGGCGGACACCGCGACCCTGGAGTGGCTGCTCACCCTCACCGCCGCCGGCCGGCCCGGCCTGTCGATCGTGGTCTCGTTCCGCCCGGACGAGGTGCCGGACGGCTCGCTCCTGACCCGGCTGACCTCCCGGGTGCCCTCGGACGTCACGCTCGTACGGCTGACACTGGGGCCGCTGGACCTGGCGGACACCCGCGAGCTGGTCGCGTCCATGTTCGACACCTCGGCGGTGTCCGCCGAGTTCGTGTCCTTCCTGCACCGGCACACCGACGGCATCCCGCTCGCCGTGGAGGAGTGCGTCCTCCTGCTGCGGGACCGCAAGGACATCGTCCACCGCGACGGCACCTGGATCCGCCGGGTGCTGACCGAACTACAGGTCCCGGCGACCCTCCGCGACTCGGTGCTGGAACGGGTCGAGCGGCTCGACGCCCCGGCGCGCAGGGTGCTGGAGGCCGCCGCCGTACTGGACGCGCCGTCCGAGGAGCCGCTGCTCAGCGCGGTCGCGGACCTGGCCCCCGAGGCCGGCCGCGCCGGGCTGGCGGCGGCGCTCGGCTCGGGGCTGCTGCGGGAGGAGACACCCGGCGCGTACGCCTACCGGCACGCCCTGGACTGCCTGGCCGTGCGCGGGGCGATCCCCGCGCCGGACCGGCGTCGGCTGCACGGCAGGGCCGCGGCGGGCCTGCGCGGGCTGCGGCCCGAGCCCGTCGCACGGCTGGCCTGGCACTGCCGCGAGGCGGGCGACATCGCCGGGTGGTGCCGGTACGGGGAGGCCAGCGCCGACGTCGCCCTGGAGTCCGGCGACGACCGTGCCGCGGTCGTGACCCTGCTCGGGCTGCTCACCTCGGCGGACCTCGCGACGGCCGACCGGTCACGCCTCGCCCGCAAGATGGGCGGCGCGGCCGTCTTCGGCGCGCGCGACGTCAGCGATCTCTCGCGGGCCGTCCTGGACGCCGTACGGAAGCTCCTGTCGTACGAGGATCTGCCGCGCCAGGAGCGCGGTGAGACCAAGCTGCTGCTCGGCCGGCTGCTGCGGGACGCCGGTCAGGAGTCCGCGGCGTTCGACGAGATCGAGGACGGTGTCGCCCATCTGGGGGACCGGCCCGAACTGGCCGCGACGGCGATGTCCGTCCTGGCCATGCCGCTGGTGCCGGAGTGGCCGGCGGCACGGCACCGCGGGTGGCTCGCGCGTGCGACGGAGCTGCTGCCACGGATCGAGTCGCCGTCCGACCGGCTCCGGGTGACGACGAACTGTGCCTCGGCCCTGCTCCTGCTCGGCGAGGAGGAGGGCTGGCGGGCGGCCGACGAGATCCAGCGGGCCGCCGCCGACGCGCCCCCGGCGGAGCGCGGACTGCTCGCCCGGTTCCTGTTCAACGCCGGTCAGACGGCGGTCGTCCGGGGCGACTATGCCGGGGCCCGGTCCCGGCTGACGGCGGCGACGGAACTCGCGGAGTCCATCCGGAACCGGCGGCTGGTGAGCATGGTCCGGGTCCCGTTCGCGTATCTGGACTGGTGCACCGGCGCGTGGGCGGGCCTGGACGGGACCGTCGCCGCGCTGGCCGCCGACCGGGACGTCAACCCCTACGGCTCGCGGCTGGCCCGGCAGATCCAGGCGGTGCTGGCACTCGCCCAGGGCGGCGGCGCGGCGGCCCGGGGCGGATTGCGGAAGGTCGTCGACGAACTCGCCGAGGGCGGTCTGTGCGAACCCGAGGCCGGGCTCTCCGCGGCGGCACTCGCCCGGTCGCACCTGGCCGACGGCGACTGGGCCGCGGCCCTCGAAGTCACCGGCCGGATACTGGAGTTGATCGAACGCAAGGACGTCTGGCTGTGGGCCACCGACATCCTCCCGGCCCACCTCGACGCCCTGACCGGAGCCGGCCGCGTCGACCGCGCCGGCGAACTGCTGCGGCGGTACGCCGACGGTACCGAGGGCCGCAACGCGCCCGCGGCCGTCGCAGCCCTGTCGTTCGGCCGCGCGATCCTGGCCGAGGCCCACGGCGAACCGGCCCCGGCCGCCGAGGAGTTCGCGACGGCGGCCTCGGCGTGGGCCGCCCTGCCGCGCCCGTACGACGAGTTGCTCGCCCTCGAACGGAGGGGCCGCTGTCTGCTCCGGCACGGTGACACCGGGCAGGCGCTCGCGCAGCTGGGCACTGTGCAGGAGCGGCTGTGGACGCTGGGCGCGCGCACGGACGCGGACCGCGTCGCCCAACTCCTGCGCGGGCACGGGGTGGAGGTGGCCCGTGCCTGGCGCAGAGGGCCGCGCGGCTACGGCCCACGGCTCTCCCCACGGGAGCGGCAGGTCGTCGCCCTGGTCGCGCAGGGGATGACCAACAGGGAGGCGGCGCAGGCGTTGTTCGTCTCGCCCAAGACGGTGTCCACCCAACTCAGCGCCGCCATGCGCAAGTTGGGGGTGTCGTCGCGAGCGGCCGTTGTTCGGGCGGCGGTTGAGGCCGGGGTGCTGCCGCTGGAGTCCGAGGACTCGGCGCCCCACGGCTAATTTTTCGGGCACCTGACTGATCGCCGTGCGGCCTGCCGCGTACGAGGCTGGTGTGTCATGCGAGTCGACCCGCGGGAGCCACCGCACGCCGAGGAACAGAGCGAGCAGAACGCGGAGAACACGCCCGAGCGGCTCTGCGCCCAGGACTCCTCCGGCGAGGAGGAACCCCTCCCCGAGAGCTGCGACGACGACCGGTTCGAACCCCTCTGAGCCACCGTCCTCCCCCCACCTTCGGCACTGCCGACGCTTCGGAAAGGAACCCCTTGATACCCCCCACCCCCGATCACGGCCACGGCCGGCGCCCCGGATTCCCCCGCCCGGCCATCGCCCTCACCGCCTCGGTCCTGGCCGCCGCCCTGACCGCCGCGGCCCTCGCCGCCTCACCTCCCGCCGGCGCCTCGGACACCGTGCCGGAGACCGCCGACGGACAGACGTCGGTCACCCTGATCACCGGTGACGTCGTCCAGGTCACCGAACTCGGCGGTGGTCGGCGCTCGGTGCAGGTGGAGGCCGGGGAAGGCCGTTCGGACATCGTCTTCTACCAGCGGGAGGAGGCCGGGAGCTTCAGCGTCATCCCGTCGGACGCGCTGGGCCTGGTCACCGACGGCACTCTCGACGCCCGGCTGTTCGACATCACCGCCCTGACCCGGAACGGCTACGCCGACCGCGACACGCTGCCGCTGATCGTCCAGCACACCGGGGACCGTACGCCCTCGGTACTCGCCCGCGCGGACGGTGCCACCGGCGAGAAGAGGCTGAAGAGCATCGACGCGACCGCCGTCGAGGAACTGCCCGACGTTGCGGGCGAGTTCTGGGCGGACATCGTCCGCGAACCGACGTCCGCGTCCGTGTCCGTGTCCGCCTCCGCGATGAAGCTGGAGTCCGGCCTGTCCAAGGTGTGGCTGGACGCCCCGGTGGACACCCGCGACGACATCGGCAACGTCCAGATCGGCGTCCCGGCGGCCCGCGCGGCCGGTTACACCGGTGAGGGCGTCAAGGTCGCCGTGCTCGACACCGGATGGAAGCACGACCACCCCGACCTGCTGGGCAAGGTGATCACGGAGCACAACTTCGTCAACGGCACCGACAACGCCGAGGACGACAACGGCCACGGCACCCATGTGGCCGGCATCGTCGCCGGGAGCGGAGCGGCCTCGGGCGGCCGGTACGAGGGGGTGGCGCCCGGCGCCGATCTGCTGATCGGCAAGGTCATGGACGCCGGCGGTTCAGGCTTCAGCTCCGACATCATCGCGGGCATGGAGTGGGCGGTGGCGCAGGGCGCCGACGTCGTCAACATGAGCCTCGGCTCACGGCTGCCGAGCGATGGCACGGACCCACTGTCCCAGGCGGTGAACTCCCTCTCCGCACAAGGGGATTCGCTGTTCGTGGTCGCCGCCGGGAACTCCGGTCCCGGTACGACCACCATCGGCGCACCGGCCGCCGCCGACGCCGCTCTCACCGTCGGCGCGGTGGACTCCACGGGCGCGATCGCGTCCTTCTCCAGCCGGGGCCCCCGGCTCGGCGACGGTGCCATCAAGCCCGACATCACCGCCCCCGGTGTGGCGGTCGTCGCGCCCCGCGCCAAGGGCACGCCCATCGGTGACATCGACCCGACAGGCCCGCAGGGCCCGATCGACGACAACTACACCGCGCTGTCGGGCACTTCGATGGCGACCCCGGCGGCGGCGGGCGCCGTGGCACTGCTCGCCCAGGCGCACCCGGACTGGGGCGGCCGGCGGCTCAAGGACGGGATCAGGTCCACGGCGAATCCGCAGCCGGAGCAGAGCGTCCACGTCCAGGGCAACGGACTCGTCGACGTGGCCAGGGGCACCAGCAGGACGGTGACCGCGTCCCCGGCCGGCCTGAACACGGGCCCGTTCACCTGGCCGCACACCGCGAACCCGGCCGAGACCAAGGCCATCACCTACCGCAACGACACCGACGCGCCGGTCACCCTGACGATCACTCCGTCACCGGACGGAGCGACACCGCCCGAGGGCACCCTGAGCCTCTCCGCCACCGAGGTCACCGTGCCGGCCCACGGCGAGTCCACGGTGGACGTGACGATCGACCCCTCGGCGGGCATCCCGTCGACCGGCGCCTCGTACGCCTGGCGGCTGGTGGCGGCGACGGCCGACGGCGCCACCCGCGTCCAGACGACGGTCGGCGCGCGGTTCGAGGAGGAGAGCTACGACCTCGACCTCACCGCCCTCGACCGCAACGGCAGCACACCCCTGTCGCCGTACTCGGCCACGATCGCCGTCGACCGGCTCGACCGCACCGGCGCCTCGGTCTTCGCGTCGATCAACACGGTCCGACCCGAGGCACACCTCAGGCTGCCCAAGGGCCGGTACGGTCTCACCGCCCTCATCAACACCGTGGACCCCGAGACGAAGAGGCCCACCGACCTCACCCTGGAGAGCAGGCCTGGGATCGCGCTCGACCGGAACACCTCGATCGAACTCGACGCCCGCAAGGGCAGGCCGGCGTCCGTCGGTGTCCCGGACGACACGGTCGCGCCCTGGTTCCGTGAGTTCGGCGCCCAGCACACCTCCGTCGACCCCACCGGCACCCGGGAGACCTCGGGGTTCGGCGTCTTCACCCCGTACTACTCGACGACGGCACTGTCCGCCGTACCGACCCCGCCCGCGGACCGGGACGGCACCTACCGCTACTTCTACCGCTCCACCCTGGCGGCACCGGCGGAGCCCGGCGCGCTGATCGGCGGTCCGGTCTACGCGCTGGTGGAGGAGAAGAAGGGCGGAATCCCGGGCCGCCTCTCCTACGACGTCCCGCTCCGGCGACTGGCCAAGGTGGAGGCCTCGTACGGCAAGCGTGACGGTTCGCGTGCCGGAGGAGCCCGGATCGTCTCGGGCTTCGTGGGCGGCCAGACCAGCCTGATCTCGGTCGTACGCAACGCTCCGCTCGCCGCCACGCGGGTGGAGTACTACAGCGCGGATCCGGATGTCACCTGGACCGGAGTCCTCGGGCAGTACATGACCCCGGACGACGGCTCCTACTACTCGCTCGGGCGGCAGCACTCCGACCCGCGTACCTACAAGCCGGGTACGACCACGAAGGAGACCTGGAACCGACCGGTGGTCGGTCCGGCGCTGCCCTCGAACGGGCAGTTCCTGACCCGCACCGGAAACCGCGTCGCACCGGCGTTCTCCCTCTGGGGGGACTCGGATCCGAGCCACTACAACTGGAACGACCGCGCGTTCAGCCAGGGCGTGGCGACCCTCTACCGGGACGGCACCGAGGTGGGCAGGCTGAACCGCCCCTGGCCGGACGAGGAGAACTTCGACAACTTCACCAACTTCTGGACCGTGCCGTCCGAAGCCGCCGACTACCGGCTCGACGTCACCGGGACCCGCAGCACCAGTTGGCACGGCCAGCGCTCGCAGCGCATCGAGGCGAGCTGGACGTTCCGGTCGGCGGCCACCGACGCGACCGCCCCGCTGCCGCTGACCGTGCTGCGCTTCCAGCCGCCGACCGACCCGAACGGCATCGCCCCGGCGGACACGGAGTTCACGATCCCGTTCACCGTGCAGCAGCAGGGGCCCCGCCGCCACCGAGGCCTCGACACGGTGAAGGTCGAGGTGTCGTACGACGACGGCGCGACCTGGACGACCGTCCCCACCCGGGTCAGGGGCACCACCGGGCGGGCCGTACTGACCCACCCGGCGGCCTCCGCCACCAGCGGCTGGGTGACCCTGCGCGCCGGCGGTGAGGACCGCTCGGGCAACACGTTCAGCGAGACGATCACTCGGGCGTACCCCATCGGCTGAGGTACGGAGGTGCGGAGGTACGGAGGTACTGAGATCGGCCTGGGGGTCGGGTTCCTACCCGGCCCCCAGGTGGTCTTCACGGCCCACTTCCCGTACCGGCAGGACGATCGCCGAGGGGTGTGCGGGGTCGTGGAAGACCTGCTGGTCGGCGGCGCGCAGGGTGGTGGCGGTGGCGCGGGGTTCGCCGGTGCCGGGGTTGCGGTTGTAGCGGGGGAAGGCGCCGCTGGAGATCTGGACGCGGATGCGGTGGCCGCGCTTGAAGCGGTAAGCCGTCGGCCACAGCCGTACGTCCGCCCTCGACGCCTGGTCAGTGTCGGCGTCGGTGAGGCCGGTCAGGCCGTCGCACACATTGGTGGACCGTCCCCGCCCGTCGACGTCGCAGAGGCGGACGAAGACATCGGCGTACGGCAGGCCGGAGCGGAACCAGATCTCGGCGGCGACCTCGCCGATCACCTCGACGTCGTTGTCCAGTACGGGAGTTGTGTAGGTGACGACGTCGGGGCGGGCTTCGAGCGCGGTGTTGTCCGCGCGGCCCGATCGCACCCCGACGGCCATACGGACGCCGCCGACGGCCGGGGTGGGATCGGCCGGGTCGTAGCGGTAGCCGTCGGGGGCCGATTCGGTGGGCGCCTCGGTGGAGAGGCCGCCGTCCGGCTGGAGGTGGAAACGGCGCGGTTCGTAGCCGGGCGGCGGCCAGGACGGGAACTCGCGCCACTTCTCCTCGCCCATGACGAACAGGCGGACCGGCGCCCGGTCGGCGGGCTGTCGGCCGTGGGCGTGGGCCAGTCCGAAGTCGAGGGCCTCGGCTGCCGCCGCCTGCCCCACGCCCAGGGAGATGTGCGCCCAGGGGCCGACGGTGAGCCGGGCGGTCCGTCCGGCTTCCTGAAGGGTGCGGAAGTCGCGGATCTGGCCGGGCAGGAAGATGTCGAACCAGCCGCCGACCGTACTGACCGGAACCGTGATGTCGGCGACCCGTCGGCTGTGGTCGAGGACCTGCCAGAACGGTGAGTCGGCGTCATGGGCGAGGACGTCCTGGAAGTAGGGGGAACGGCGGCCGGTCGCCGCGGTGTCCGCCCGGCCGAGGGGCAGGGTGTACCAGGCGCGCCGCTCCTTCCGTAGCCGCAGCAGTTGGTGCAGCAGCGCGAACCGGCGCTCCTGGCCGGCGACTTGGAGGCCCCAGCCGAGCGTGGCCTCCAGTGAGAAGGACTCGGTGCGCAGGAACTCCAGGGTGAACGCGGACTCCGACACCGACGGGATCATGGCCTTGACCTGAGGGGGTACGGCGTCGGCCACCGCCCACTGGGCGAAGCCGAGGTAGCTGCCGCCGTACAGCACGACCGCCTCGCCGCACCAGGGCTGCTCGACCAGCCAGCCCAGTGTGTCCAGGCCGTCCTCGCGCTCGCACCGCAGCGGGTCGAAGCCGCCGCCGGAGCCGAAGGTGCCGCGGGTGCTCTGGACGAGCACCTGGAAGCCGCGCTCGGCCAGCGGCCTGACCAGCTGCGCCGCGATCATGCCCGACCGGCCGTACGGGATACGGACGAGCGCGGTCGGCAGGCCCTGGCCGCCGGATTTCGGGACCCAGCGGTCGGCCAGCAGTTCGGCTCCGTCACGCAGGGGGACACGCAGATCGCGTTCGACGGTCAGATCCCTGGTCAGGGGCGGGGGCAGGCGCAGCATGCGCTGGACGAGGCGGCTGCTGAGCCGGGTCATTCGGGACCTCCGAAGGGTGCGGTACGGCCTCTGCCGGTGAACACCGGGGCGAGCCGGAGCAGGCGCCGCGCCAGCTCCTCGGGGTCGAGCGGGTCGAGGGGATCGGCGCCGTCGATCAGCCAGTCGTTGACCACCGCACCGGTGCCGCCCGCGACGAACGCCCCCAGATCACGCGCGACCTGCTCGTCCAGCTCACCGAACAGCTCCCGCACGGTCTTCGCGTTGGCGGCGCCGAACAGGCCGTTCAGCGTCCTGGTCATGGCGAACGCGCACGAACCGGTGAGCATCGCGCGGTAGAAGGACCGGTGCGCCGCGAAGTGCCGCGCCATCGCCAGCACTCCCGAGAAGGCGTCACTGTCACCGTCGTCTTCGGCCTTGGCCTCGGCCTCGGCGAGGAGTTCCCGCCGGACCAGGTCGGCGGCTGCCTCCACGAGCAGTACGTCCCGGTCGCCGAACTGCAGATAGAGCACCTGCCGACTGACGTCCGCGGCCTCGGTGAGATCGGTGACCGGGACGGCGGTGGTGCCACGCTCGGACACCAGCCGTACGGCGGCTGCCATCAGGGCGGCGCGAGAGCGAAGCGCACGGCGGTCCTGACTGCGGGGCGGGGCGGTGAGGTCGGGCTGCATACCACGATGATATACAGGTGTTAATTAGTGTGCGAGTGTTGAACAGCTGCCTTCCGGCCCGAGTGGCACGCCATGCGTGGGCGTGGGTGGAGAGAGAAGTCCACCCGGGGCCAACCTGTGGGTTGACGCGCCCGACGGTCACTCGGCGTGACGATCGTGGCATGACTTTTACGGACTGGGCGATCGATCTCGCTCTCATCGGGCTGGTGGTGCTGCAACTGCGCGGCCGGCGGCTGACGACACGGATGCTGGTGCTTCCGCTGGTGCTGGTCTGCTGGGCGGGTTCGCAGTACCTGCACGCCGTTCCGACAGCGGGCAACGACCTCCTGCTGATCGTGCCGGCGACGCTGATCGGACTGGCGCTGGGGGTGGGAGCCGGTGTGCTGACCCGGGTCGACAGAACACCCGACGGCGAGGTCATCGTCCGCGCCACGGTCGCCGCCGCCGTTCTGTGGGTGCTGGGCGTGGGCTTCCGGCTCGCCTTCCAGCTGTACGCGACCCACGGCGGCGGGGAGTCGATAGGCCGCTTCTCGATGCGGCACGACATCGACGTGGCCGCCTGGGTACCGGCGATCCTGCTCATGGCGTTCGCCGAAGTGCTAGCCCGTACGGCCATCGTGGGGTGGCGTGGACAGGTCGCGCGCCGGGGCTCCCACCTGCGGCGGATGTCCTCCGCGTGAGCGGCGTCCCACGGCAGCCGGGAGCGCGGTCGGGACGGCTTCGGGTGAGGCATGCTTGCCCGGTGAGCGCTGATCGCCCCCGGGCAGCACCTGACCGCGTGGGGCCCGCCGACGGCCCGTGGTCGCTCGGCCCGACGGTGAGCCTCCTCGCGCTGGCAGGCCTGGTCTACGGGGCGGCGACGGCGACCCGAATCTCCCTCGGGGGCTGGTATCCGGGCGGCCTGCTGCTCACCGCGGGGGTGGGCCTGGGCTGGGCGGGGTGGCTCGCCTGGCGGAACACCGAGCGCGTGGCCCTCGCTCTCGGGGCGATCCTGCTGCTGGCTGTCAGCGGCGGCGCGATGGTGCCGCTGTCGGGGTTCGGAGCGGTGGTCGTCGGTGTCTCGGGCCTGTGCGCCGCCACCCGGGTCGAGCTGAAGTACGCGGTGGTGCTGGCAGGGGCGGGAGTGGTCGCCGCCTGGGTCGCCTTCGCGGTGATCGGGCACGGGAACGTGGGGACGCTGGCAGCGGCGGCGGGTGCGATGGTCGGCCTGCTCCTGGGCGTCTCACGGCGTCAGCAGCAGGCGCGGACGAGGGCCGACGCCGAACTGGTGGTCGAGCGGGAGCGCGGCGCCGTGGAGCACGAGCGGGCCGAACTGCTGGCCGAGCGCAACCGGATCGCCCGGGAGGTGCACGACGTGCTGGCGCACACGCTGTCCGCGCTGTCGGTCCAGATGACCGCCCTGGACAGCCTGGTCGAGAGCGGAGCGGACGCCCCTGCGGTACGGGCGGCGATCGGCCGGAACCGCCGTCTGGTCGTCGAGGGCCTGGAGGAGACCCGCCGTGCCGTGCAGGCACTGCGCGACCAGCCGGTCGCCCTCGACGAGCAGCTCTCGGTCCTCGCCACCGGGGAGGGCGCCGCCCTGCGGACGAGCGGGCCCACGCGTTCTCTCCCGCCCGCCGCCGGAATGGCCCTGCTGCGGGTGGCCCAGGAGGCGCTGACCAACGCCCGCAAGCACGCGCGGGACGCGCAGGTCACCGTCGAACTCGCCTACGGCGACGGGCACATCGGCCTGACGGTGACCAACACGGCGGCCCCCGGGCCCGGGCAGGAGCCGCCGGACGAGCTGGCGGCGACCGGGGGCGGCTACGGTCTGCACAGCATGCGGGAACGGGTGGAGTTGGTCGGCGGCACGTTCAGTGCGGGGCCCGATGGTGAGGGCTGGCGGGTCGAGGCGGAGGTCCCGGGGTGAAGGTAGTGATCGTCGACGACCAGACGCTGATCCGCGACGGGCTCGTCACCATCTGCGAACGCCTGCCCGACGTGGAGGTCGTGGCCGCTGCCGGAGACGGGCAGCAGGCCCTCGCGGCGGTCGAGGAACATGCCCCCGACGTGGTGCTGATGGACCTGCGCATGCCACGGATGGACGGCATCGAGGCCACGCGCGCCATCACCGCCGGGCACCCGCACACCCACGTCGTCGTGCTGACGACCTACAGCGACGACGAGTCGATCAGCGCCGCACTCGCCGCAGGCGCGCTCGGTTACCTCACCAAGGACGCCGGCCGCGACGACATCGACCGCGCGCTGCGGGCCGCGGCCCGGGGACAGGCACTGCTCGACCCCGCCGTCCACGCCCGCCTGGTCGCACTGGTGTCCCGGCAGCAGCCGGCCGAGGCACCGGACCAGCTGCCCGACGGGCTGACCGCCCGGGAGGCCGAGGTCCTGGGCTGTATGGCCCGTGGACTGTCCAACCGGGAGATCGCCGGTGCCCTCGTCGTCAGCGAGGCCACGGTCAAGACCCACGTCAACCGCGTCTTCGCCAAGACGGGCAGCCGCGACCGGGGCCAGGCCATTGCCTACGCACACCGGCACGGCATCGACCGACTCGGCTGACCCCTCCGACCCGTGTCCAACGAAGTCCGACCCGTGTCCGACGAACGCAGGCTCAGGCCGGGCGTACCAGGCCGACGTCGTACGCGAAGATCACCGCCTGTACACGGTCCCGGGCGCCGATCTTCGCGAGGATACGGCTGACGTGGGACTTCACCGTGGACTCGGCGAGATGCAGCCGCTCGGCGATCTCCGTGTTGTTCGCGCCGCCCGCCATGGCGGTCAGGACCTCGCGCTCGCGGTCGGTGAGGTCGGCGAGCCGGAGTTCATGGCCGGGGGCGGGGCCGGCCCGCCGGCTGGTGAAGGTGTCGATCAGCTTGCGGGTGACACCGGGGGAGATCACGGCGTCCCCGGCGGCCACCGCGCGGATGCCGACGACGAGTTCCTCGGGCCGCGCGTCCTTGAGGAAGAAACCGCTGGCTCCGGCGCGCAGCGCGTCGTACGCGTACTCGTCGAGATCGAAGGTGGTCAGCACCAGGACACGGGACCGGCCCCCGGACTCGACGATCCGCCGGGTCGCCTCGATGCCGTCCATACCGGGCATGCGTACGTCCATCAGGACGACGTCGGGGCGCAGTTCGGCGGCCTTGCGGACCGCCTCGCTGCCGTTGGTGGCCTCGTCGACGACGGTCATGTCGGGCTCCGCCTCCAGCAGCATGCGGAAGCCGAGGCGTTGCAGGGTCTGGTCGTCGACGATCAGGACGGTGGTCATGCCGGGTGCTTCTCCGTGGTGTGGGCGGTGCCGGACGGGGGGTCGGTGAAGAGGAGGGCACGGACGCTCCAGCCGCCAAGGTCGTTGGGGCCCGCGGTGACACTGCCCTGGTAGAGGGCGGCGCGCTGCCGTATGCCGACCAGGCCCTGACCGCTGCTTGTCCTGGTGAGGTTTGTCATCAGGGGGTGCGAGGGGCCGGTGTCCTCGACGGTGAGGTGAACCGCGCCGGGGTCGACGGCCAGGGAGACGGTGACGTCGGTGTCGCGGGCGGCGTGCTTGAGCGTGTTGGTGAGTGCCTCCTGGGCGATTCGGTAGACGGCCAGTTGGAGCCCCTGGGGCAGTCCGGTCAGCTCTCCCTCGGTGCGGAAGGCGACGGTCGGGCCGGCCGCCCTGACCCGTTCCAGCAGGGCCTTCAGATCGGCCAGCCCGGGCTGCGGGGCGAGCGGCGCCTCGCCCCGGATGTCCTGCTCGTCCCCGACGACGGCGAGCAGCCGGCGCAGTTCGGCCAGTGCGTCCCGGCCGCTGTCGCCGATGATGCGGAGCGTCTCCGCACCGCGTTCCGGCCTGGTCCGGGCGAGGGAGGCGGCGCCGTCGGCGAGGCCGACGATGACGGCGAGGGTGTGACCGAGGATGTCGTGCATCTCCCGGGAGACCCGGGCCCGCTCCCGGGCGGTCGACAGCCGGGCCTGCTGGTCGCGTTCCTTCTCCAGGGCGAGGATGACGGTGTTCGCCAGCCGGCCGGCCAGGCCCAGACAGGCGAACGCCGTCACGACGAGCAGCGCCAGCATCAGCACCACCCAGGGGCGGGTGGCGTGATCCACCTGGCCCGCGTCCCAGAAGACGGTGCCCGCCACGGTGATCTGCGCCAGGGTGACGCCGGTGGCCAGCGCCGCCATCCGAGGAGAGGCGAAGCGGCCCATGTTGTACAGGGCCACGACCCACGACGAGTTCGCCCCGGTCAGGATCCCCAGGAACGCGACGGGCATCGAGACGACCGTGATGACGGCCCAGACCAGCGTCGGCCGCTGCTGCCGCCACAGCAGCGGAACGGTGAGTCCCAGGGTCAGCGCCAGCTTCACCGGGATGTTGGGACCGAAGTCCGGGTCGAACACCTCGGAGATACCGAGCAGGGCGCAGAACGCGGGCACGGTCCAGCGCCGGATACGGGGATGCGCCCGGTCGGCCAGCCGCCATCCCGCCAGCCGGGTGATGATCGAGACGATCGCCCGCTGATCGGGATCGTCCGACAGCGGCCGGGGCAGCCGGACACCGTCGGACGGCGCCGTCGGCGCGCCTGCGTTCGATGCGGTCACTCTGTACGCCCTTCACGGATCGGGCGGGCCCGCCCGCCGGCCTCGGGGGAGTGGACCGGCGGACGGGGGCTCCGGGGGCACGGCCGGCCGGGTCCCGACGCCCAGATGGGGATCGTAAGGCCGTGCGGTCGGCGCTTTCGCGTCAGTGCTTGCGGGCCAGCTTCTTGGTGTCGCCCGCGTCGTCGGCGCCCTGGCCTGCTTCCTCATGGCCTGCGGGCGCCGTGGACGTCTGCCGTGCCTCCAGCGCGTGGCGCAGCTTCTCGCCCTCGACGTCCACGTCGGGCATGATCCGGTCGAGCCAGCCGGGCAGGGCCCAGGCGCGGCGGCCCAGCAGGGTCATCACCGCCGGGACGATGGTCATCCGTACGACGAAGGCGTCGAAGAGGACGGCGGAGGCGAGGCCCAGGCCGATCGACTTGACCAGCGCGGTGTCGTCCAGCAGGAACCCGGAAAAGACGGAGATCATGATGATCGCCGCGGCCGTGACCACCCGGCCCCCGTGCCTGAACCCCGCGACGATCGCCTCCGTGGGTTCGGCCCCGTGGACGTACTCCTCGCGCATCCGGGTGACGAGGAAGACCTCGTAGTCCATGGCCAGGCCGAAGACGACACCGATCAGCAGGATGGGCAGCACGCTGACGATCGGCTGGGTCTGGTCGACGCCGAAGACGTCCTTCAGCCAGCCCCACTGGAAGACCGCCACCAGGACCCCGAGGGTGGCCACCACACTGAGCAGGAAGCCGAGCGCGGCCTTGAGCGGCACCAGGATCGAGCGGAACACCAGCAGAAGCAGGATCAGCGCCAGGCCGACCACGATCGCCAGGTACGGCACCATCGCCTCGGCCAGCTTGGTGGAGACGTCGATGTTGACGGCGGTCGTGCCGGTGACCATCAGATCGGCGCCGGTGTCCTTGTGCAGGGCGTCGCTGTGGTCGCGGATGTCGGCGACCAGGTCCTTGGTGGCCTGACTGGTCGGCGAGCTCTTGGGGATCGCCGTGATCAGCGCCACGTCACCGGCCTCGTTGAAGGCGGCCGGACGGACGGCCGCCACGTCGGGCAGCTCGCTGATCGTGGCGTACGCGTTCTCGGCCGCCGCCTTCGGGTCGTCGCTGTCGCGGGCGTCGACGACCACCGTCAGCGGGCCGTTGAAGCCCGGACCGAAGCCCTTGCTCAGGGTGTCGTAGGCGACGCGCTGGGTGGAGCCGGGAGAGGCCATGCTGTCGTCGGGCAGGGTCAGGCGCAGTGACATCGCCGGTATGGCCAGCAGCCCCAGGCCCACCACCGAGACGACGAGCATCTTGACCGGGTTGCGGGTGACGAACCGGCCCCAGCGCACGCCCATCGCCTCGCGCTCGCCGCGCTCCTCGGCGCGATGACGCTTGCTGGTGAGCTTCCCCTTCATGATCCGCATCCCGGCGAACCCCAGTACGGCGGGCAGCAGGGTGAGCGCGATGACCACCGCGACGGCGACCGCGAAGGCGGCGGCCAGACCCATCGTGGTGAGCATCTTGATGCCGATGACGCTCAGGCCGGCCAGCGCGATGACCACGGTCAGCCCGGCGAAGACGACCGCGGATCCGGCGGTGCCCAGGGCCCGTCCGGCGGCCTCCTCCGGCTCGTGCCCGTCGCGTATCTCGCCCCGGTAGCGGGAGACGATGAAGAGGGCGTAGTCGATCGCCACCGCCAGTCCCAGCATCAGCGCCAGGGTGGAGGAGGCCGAGGCCATGTCGAAGAACTGGGTCGAGATGGTGATGCACAGGATCGCCACGCCCACCCCGATGAGCGCCGTCAGCAGCGGCAGTCCGGCGGCGATCATCGAGCCGAAGGTGATGACCAGCGCCACGGCGGCTACCGCGAGGCCGATCAGTTCGGCCGCCTTGCTGGCGGCCTTCTCCTGCACGGCGTTGCCGCCCAGGCTCACCGTCAGCCCGGCCCGCTCGCCCTTCTCGGCGACCTGGTTCAGGGCCTCGGAGGCGGCGTCGGTGAGGTCCGCCTTCGGCACCTCGTAGGTGACCTGGGCGTAGGCGATCGTGCCGTCCTCGCTGACCAGGCTGTTGCTGAAGGGCTCGGTGACGCTCGCGACCTGCGGTGCCTTGTCGAGGTCGGCGACGAGGGCGGAGATCTCGGTCTTGTTGGCCGTGGAGGTCAGCTTCTGCCCGCCGGGCGCCTCGAAGACGACCCGGGCCGTGGCACCGCCCGCGGCGGCCTGCGGGAACTCCTTGCCCAGCAGGTCGATGGCCCGCTGGGACTGGGTGCCGGGCAGGGTGAAGTCGTCCGTCGTCTTGCCGGACACGCCGGCGGCACCGATACCAACGGCGGCGAGGACGACGATCCAGAACATCAGGAAGAGCCGTCGGCGCCGGAAGGCGAGCCGGCCCAGCCGGTAGAGGAACGTGGCCACGGAAGTACTCCCAGCAGGAGGGGATCCAGGAGCTGGATCACTGGAGGGCGGGGCTTTGATCGACCCCGCACTCACGCTAGGAGCGCTTTTCCGTCACCTTCCGGCACCGCGGGACCGAATCCGGCGGGCGGGCGGTACCGGGGTACTGGCTCGGCTCGTCCTCAGGGGTGTCGTTGCCCGGGGTGACCTCGATGAGCCGAGGACGGGTTCGAGGTCCGCGCGCACGGTCGGTTCGGGCAGGACGACGGGCGCCGAGACGGCGACGGGCCGCCCCCCAGACTGGCCAGCTCGCGCAGTGCCTCGCCGGTGCTCTTGAGGCCGCTGCCCGGGTAGACGTCGTACAGCGGGAGTTCGACGACATCCAGATACCCGGGAGGCGCGAAGTGAACGTGTGACCGTCCTCTGCGTGCGCTTCGAACCGCCTCCGATGTGCGAGCCTCTCCTGCCGCAAGTCCTCGCTCTGCTGGGCGAGTTCACGCCCGTTGTGGAGGCGCTGCCGCCCGTCGGCGCGCTGCTCGGTCCGGGCGATGGCGTACGGCGATCAGGGCGGGACGCAGTGGAGTTGGCCGCGGCGATCCGCGCACGGGCCCTGTCCCGTCACGGCGTGGACTGCGCCGTCGGGATCGGCCCCGGGCCGGCGCTGGCCCGGCTCGCCCTGGACGGAGCCGCTCCCGGGACGACCCGTGTCCTGCCCCAACACCCCGACGCCCTCGCGGAGTTGCTCGCCCCCCACCCCGTCACCGCACTCCCCGGAACCCCCGACACCACCGCCCGCCTTCTCGGCCGCCACGGCCTCGACACCCTCGGCCGGATCGCGGCGGCACCGCCCTCCGTCCTGTGCCGCCTCCTCGGTACGGAGACCGGTCGCGACCTGCACGACAAGGCGTCCGGCATCGACCGCGGCCGAGTCGTGCCGAACACCCTCCCCGCCCACCGCCTGACCGCCGAACGCGCCCTGTCCGCAGGGGAGAACCAGCGCACCGCCCTGTGCTCGGCGGCCGAGGAACTCGGCGCCCGGCTCCGCGCCCTGGAGAGGACGTGCCGCACGCTCACCCTCACCCTGCGCTACGCCGACCACCCGGCGGAGACCCGCGGTCGCAGGCTCAGGGAGCCGACGGCCCACTCCCCGGGCCTCACCCGCGCCGCCCACGGGATGTACGAGGCGCTCACCCCGCAGCCCGCCCGGGTCCACGGACTCGCCCTGCACGCCGAGGAGTTGGCGTCGACCGAACCCTGGGCGAGTGGATCGGGGGCCCAATATCACAGCAACTGGCTGCCGCTGAAAGTTTTTACCGACGCGTAACTTCCACGTTGCGCTACTCGTCCGTAACTTGACGAGTGAACAGCATCCTCGTGATCCGGATCACAGGGCGTAGAGCCGTCGTCACTCCCTTGAGCCGCAAGGAGATCACTCGATGCTGCCCTGGAAACGCGTCCTCAGACCCCTCGCCAGACCTCTCGCCGCGCTGCTGATGACCGCCGCGGCGACCCTCGTACCCGTCGCCACCGCGCAAGCCGAAACGCAGGCCGAAGCCGCCGTCAGCTGGGGCTGGAACGACTACTCCTGCAAGCCGTCCGCCGCTCACCCCCGCCCCGTCGTCCTCGTCCACGGCACCTTCGCCAACGGCATCGACAACTGGCTCACCCTCGCGCCGTATCTGACGAACCGTGGCTACTGCGTCTTCTCGCTCGACTACGGCCAACTGCCCGGCGTACCCCTCTTCTACGGCCTCGGCCCCATCGACGAGTCGGCCGAACAGCTCGACGCCTTCGTCGACAAGGTGCTCGCCGCGACCGGCGCCGCCGAGGCCGACCTCGTCGGCCACTCGCAGGGCGGCATGATGCCCCGCTACTACCTCAAGTTCCTCGGCGGCGCCGCCGAGGTGAACGCCTTCGTCGGCATCGCGCCCAGCAACCACGGCACCACCCTGAACGGTCTCACCAACCTGCTGACGTACTTCCCCGGGGCCGCGGACCTGCTCACCACGGCCACTCCCGCCCTCGCCGACCAGGTCGTCGGGTCCGCCTTCCTCACCAAGCTCAACGCGGGCGGCGACACCGTCCCGGGCGTCCGCTACACGGTCATCGCCACCCGGTACGACGAGGTGGTCACGCCGTACAGCAGCCAGTTCCTGAGCGGAACCGGCGTACACAACGTCCTGATCCAGGACCTGTGCCCGCTGGACCTCTCCGAGCACGCCGCCGTCGGGCTGCTCGACCGGATCGCGTTCCACGAGGTGACGAACGCCCTCGACCCGGCGCACGCCACCGCCACCACCTGTCTGTCGGCGATCGGCTGACCTGGTCAGGGAGCGTCCGCCGGGGCCTGGCCGGCCTGAGCCGCCAGTCAGGCCCCGGCGAACTCAGTGGCCGTGTCGTCCGCCGCCACCCATCGAGCGTCGACGGACCGAGAGCAGCAGGGCCGCCGTGCCCAGCGCCAGGGCGCCCGCGCCGCCCACCGCGAGATACGGGGTGCCGCTGTCCCCACCGGTCTCGGCGAGGTTCGCCACGGCGCCGGCTGCCTGGGGTTGCGCGACCGCTTCGGTCGCTTCGGTCGCCTCAGGGCTCGGCTCCGCGCTCGGCTCCGCCGAGTGACCCGCGTGTTCGACCGTCGACTCGTCGGCACCGGCCTCGATCTGCTCCTCGGAGGGCGCGGAGGCACTGCTCGACGGGCTCTCGTCCGGACCGCCGCTCGCATCCTCGTCCGCGCCGAACGTCACGTCGGAGCACGAGTAGAAGGCCTCCGGGCTGTCCGAGCGCTGCCAGATCGCGTACAGGAGCTGCTTGCCGGAACGTCGCGGCAGGGTGCCGGAGAACGTGTAGAAGCCGCCCGCCGCGACCGGGTCCGTCGCCGTCGCGACCGGGTGTTCGAAGTCCAGGTCGGCCCAGGACAGGGGCTGGGCCGGGTCGTAGCCCGGCTTGGTGACGTACACCACGAAGGTGCCCTTGTGCGGGGCGGTCACGCGGTACCTGAAGGTGTACGGGCCGCTGCTGACGCCGGTCGTCGGCCAGTCGGCGCGGGGCAGGTCGAGGCCCTTGAACTCGGCGTTGCCCGCGCTGCACAGCTCGCCGTCCGGGATCAGCGCCTGGTGGCGCCCGCCCGCGTCACCGATGCGGATGCCGTTCCAGTCGTACAGCGCCTGCGTACCGCCCGCCGCGACCGCCGCCCGGCACGCGGCCGACGACGGGTTCTCGGGGCCCTCCGCGTAGCACTGGGCGACCCTGCTGACCGGGTCGCCCATCGAGCCGTGCGCGGACGCGGGCGCCGCGGGCAGGGCCAGCGGGGCGATGCCGAGGGTGGTGACGGCGGTGATCGCGGCGGCCGTACGGCGGCGTGCGCGCATGCGGGATCTCCTCGGAACGGTTCTCGGGGGGCGCTCAGAAAGCTAGCCCCAAGAAACCGCGAAATCGCCTGCTGGAGGCGGGTGAGGGAGATCCTTATGGTCGGCTTAAGGAAGGGTTCGGACTGCGCTCAGGTAGGGAGCGTGCGCGACTAGTGGGCGCACGCCCGACGGGCGGCCCGGTCCTCGACGGCCGGCGGACCTCAGCCGTCCGGCCACCACGTGCGTGCGATGTCCTTTCGGACCTCGGGACGCTCGGTGACGCGTTCGTCGACCTCTTCCCGCACACGGCGGGCGTCCGACTTCTTCAGGGGCTTCTGCACGGTTACGCGGCGCATGGCTGCCTCCTTCGGTCCACCGGGTTCCGCGTTTTCACGGAGATAGACCGTTCCCGGGAGGGTGACTCATCGGCGCCGGTCTGTCAGTGGCGGCGGTCACGATTCGATTGTCAGTGGTGGGTGTCACTCTTGGCCGCATGACGAACACCGACTGGGACGCGGAAGCGGCGACTTTCGACGACGAACCCGACCACGGCCTGCGCGATCCGGCCGTGCGCGAGGCCTGGGCGGCCCGGCTGCGGTCCTGGCTGCCCGACCGCCCGGCCGACGTCCTCGACCTCGGCTGCGGCACCGGCAGCCTCTCGCTCCTCGCGTCCGAACAGGGACACCGCGTCACCGGCGTGGACGCGTCCCGGGCGATGGTCGAGCAGGCCAGGGGCAAGCTCGCGGGCCGGGCCGCCGTGTTCCTCGTCGGCGACGCGGTGGCGCCTCCGGTGGGGGAGGAGCGCTTCGACGTCGTGCTCGTACGACACGTCCTGTGGACCCTGCCCGACCCCGCGCGCGTGCTGCGCCACTGGCAGGGGCTGCTCAGGGCCGGCGGACGGCTGGTGCTGGTCGAGGGGGTGTGGGGGACGGTCGGTCCGGTCGGCATACCCGCCGACACCCTTGCCGGGCTGCTCGCGCCCCTCGCCACGGATGTCCGAGTCGAACGGCTGTCCGGGGATGCGCGGCTGTGGGGGCGCGAGGTGGAGGACGAGCGGTACGTGGTGCTGGCCCGGTTGTAGGGCCTCTCAGGCGAGCAGCTTCTCGAAGCCGCCCTCGCGCGCCAGCGACTCCAGTTCGTCCAGGGCCGCCACGGCGGCGGACGCGGCCCGCGGGTCCGCCTGAGCCAGACCGCTCTCCTCGAACTCGTCCTCGTCCAGCCTTCGTACGTCCTTGCCGTCGGCGGAGCGCCACAGGTCCAGGTCGAGATCCTCGACGACCAGGTCCGTGCCGGTGAGCGTGGCCGGGCGGGCGATGTCGCAGTACCAGCCCTTCAGCGTGCCCGACGCGGCACGCACCTCCTTCACCGAGTACCAGCGGTCGCGCCAGTAGTACTCCGTGAACATGTCGCCCGGTTCGAAGCGGACGAAGCCGAAGTCGCGGACCGTGTCGCCGGCCCAGGGGGCGCGTACGGCGAGTCGTGTGCCGTCGTCGTGGAGCAGCTCGGCCGGGTAACTGATCTTCGTGCGGCCGGCTTTGACGAGTACGACGTTCAGTGTGGGTGTGGGCTCAGATGAGTTCGCGGACATACCGCACCTCCGTTGCGCAGATCTCGTACCCGAACCACTTGTTGATGGCGATCATCGGGCCGTTTCCGGCGTCGTTGCCTGTCAGTGCCTCTGTGTACCCGGCGGCGCGGGCGCGGTGCAGGGAGTCGTTCTTGGCGAGCTTCGCCAGGCCCCGGCCACGGAAGTCGCGGGCCGTGCCGGTCATCACGGTGCCGTAGCGGGTGGCGCCGTCGGTGCGGGCCGCGCTGAAGGCGGCGGGGCGGCCGTCGACGAGGGCGATCGTGGTCAGTTCGTGGCTGAGCAGGGGGTGGTGCCAGGTTTCGCGGAGCCAGGCCTCGTAGTCCGTGAACTCGTAGTCGACATCGCTCGGTTCGTCCGACGTCGTCTCCGCGTCCAGGTCGAACAAGGGGCGTGGGTCGGCGGCGAAGTCGGAGGCCGGGCGGAGTTCGACGCCGGGCGGGGGGTCCTGGAGCGGGGGCAGGGTGCCGTTCGCCAGGTCCAGGCGGAGGAAGTGCGCGCTGCGGCTGGAGCGGTAGCCGTGGTGTTCGGCGAAGGCGCGGTTGCCGGGGGCGTCCAGCACCCAGGCGAAGGACTTCGTCACCCCGGCGGCGGCGAGGTGCCGCTCGGCGGTGCGGACGAGGAGCGAGCCGGCGCCGCGTCCCGTGCGCTCCGGGTGCACGTACACGTTCACGAAGCCCTGGCCGGGCTCCGGGCTGTCGTGGACGGCCGCGGTCTGGGCGGTGCCGATGACCTCGCCGTCCTGTTCGGCGACGAGTGCCTGGTAGTGGGCGTCGGGGTGGGCGTGCGTGATGTCGTACGCGAGGGATTTCGGGGTGATCAGGAAGAAGGGGAGGGAGAGGCGCCGGACGTGGGCGAAGCCCTCGACGCCGGTGGTGTCGTCGGGGTGGAGTGCACGGACGGTCACTGTCATGAGCTGGGACGTTACGCGGGGGAGATGCGCGGATGCCTCTCATTTTCCGGGCCGTGCGGGAGAATCGGGGGGTGACCTTGAAGATCCGCATCGATGACAGTGCGCCGCCTTACGAGCAGGTGCGGGCGCAGATTTCCGAGCAGGCTCGGGCGGGGGTGCTGCCGGTGGGGTACCGGTTGCCGACCGTTCGGGGGCTTGCGGAGTCGCTGGGGCTGGCCGCGAATACGGTCGCCAAGGCGTATCGGGCGTTGGAGGCGGACGGGGTGATCGAGACGCGGGGGCGTAACGGGACGTTTGTCGCTGCCGCGGGCTCGGCGGCGGATCGTGAGGCGGCTTCTGCTGCGCAGGCGTATGCGGAGCGGGTGCAGAGGCTTGGGCTGGGTCAGGGGGCGGCACTCGATGCCGTGCGGGATGCCCTGCGGGCGGCCTACGAGGGGTGAGGAGGGGTACGTGCTTCGGCTGCGGGCCGGTGGGGGCTTGTCGCGCAGTTCCTCGCGCCCCTAAAAGCCGGCACGATTCCCGCACTCCACTTCACGAGGCACCCGACTTACAGGTACAGGCCTGCGTCTGCTCCATCTCTCTGGTCTGGGACTGTTGTTGGGGTGGTGCCTCTGCGTAGGGCGTACAGCTCGGCCAGGGTTGCTCCCTCGCGGGGGATTCCCTCCTCCGTGCCCAGCCAGGTTGTTGCCTCGCGGTGGGTCAGGGGGCCGACCTCGATGCGGGCCATGCAGCGGCCGGGGCGTACCACCGCCGGGTGGAGGCGTTCCAGGTCCTCGTTCGTTGTCACGCCCACCAGGACGTTGCGGCCCTGGCCGAGGAGGCCGTCCGTCAGGTTCAGGAGGCGGGAGAGGGCCTGGCCCGCCGTGTGTTTGGCCTCGCCCCTGATCAGTTCGTCGCAGTCCTCCAGGAGGAGCAGGCGCCAGCGGCCCTTCCCGGTGCTGTCCTCCTCGCCGATCGCGATGTCCATGAGGTAGCCGACGTCGGAGAAGAGGCGCTCGGGGTCGAGGACGCAGTCCACCTGGCACCAGTCCCGCCAGGAACGGGCCAGGGTGCGCAGCGCGGACGTCTTGCCGGTGCCCGGCGGGCCGTGGAGCAGGAGCAGGCGGCCCGCGATGTCCTCGGGGGTGGTTTTCATCAGGCCGTCCATCGCGTCCGCCACCGGTGCCGTGTAGTTGGCGCGGACCTCGTCCCACGTACCCGCCGAGATCTGGCGGGTCGTACGGTGCGGGCCCCGGCGCGGGGAGACGTACCAGAAGCCCATCGTCACGTTCTCCGGCTGGGGTTCGGGCTCGTCCGCCGCGCCGTCCGTCGCCTGGTCGAGGACCTTCGCGGCCAGCTCGGGCGTGGTCGCCGTCACCGTGACGTCGGCGCCCCGGTTCCAGCGGGACACCAGGAGCGTCCATCCGTCGCCCTCCGCCAGGGTGGCGCTGCGGTCGTCGTCGCGGGCGGCGCGCAGGACCTGGGCGCCCGGTGGGAGAAGGGTCGCCCCGGACCGTACGCGGTCGATGTTCGCCGCGTGCGAATACGGCTGCTCGCCCGTCGCGAAGCGGCCGAGGAACAGCGCGTCGACGACGTCGGACGGTGAGTCGCTGTCGTCGACGTTGAGCCGGATCGGCAGCGCGTCGTGCGGGTTACCGGACATGCCGCCATGATCCGGCACACGGACGCGGCGTGCACCCGGTTTCCGCGGTGCGCTGCGGAGGGCTGCCCTCCGGCCGTGTCCCGCCGTTACTGTTGCCCTTGATGGGACGTCATGGGTGGAATTCGGGGGCTCGGCGGTGGCAGCTCACCGCCCTGCTCGGTGTGGGGGCCGTCGCGCTGGCCCTGATCCTGACCCTGATCAACACACTGCCGTCGAACGGCGGCAGCACCGCGGGCACCTCCCGCGACGGTGACAAGGTGCACGGCACGCCCGCCGCCTCTCCGGCGGTTTCGGAGCCGGACGTCGGGTGGGGGTTCACGCACACCCAGTTCAGCGCCGACGAGGGCGCCGGGGCGGCCGTCGCGCGGGTCGAGGGGCTGCTCTCCAAGGACCCGGGGCTGCCGCAGAACCAGCACATCATGGGCTGGGGCGCGGGCAACCCCGAGCCGGTCAAGGGGCGTTACGACTTCGCGGAGATGGACCGCCGTATCGACTTCATGCGGGCCTCCGGGGCCACCCCGGTGGTCACCCTGTGCTGTGCCCCGGACTGGATGAAGGGCGGCAAGTCCGGCTCCGACAACACCAATTGGAGCCAGGCCGCGCTGGAGACGGCGCCGACCCGCGCGCACTACAAGGACTACGCCGCGCTCGCCGCGACCGTTGCCAAGCGCTATCCGGACGTACGCCACTTCATCGTGTGGAACGAGTTCAAGGGCTTCTGGAACAACGCCGAGGCCCGCTGGGACTACGAGGGCTACACCGAGCTGTACAACCTCGTCTACAAGGCGCTGAAGAAGGTCGACAAGGACATCATGGTCGGCGGGCCGTACCTCGTCATGGACAGTCTCGATCCTCGGCAGAAGTCTGACGCCTCGACGACCTTCAAGGGGCCCTGGGGCGCCATGGACCAGCGGGTCCTCGACGCCTTCGACTACTGGAACAAGCACAAGGTGGGCGCGGACTTCGTGGTCGTGGACGGCTCCAGTTATACGAAGGACGACGAACTGCTGCCCGACGAGTTCGCGGCGACCGACAAGTTCACGGCTGTGGGGAAGTGGGTGCGGGCGCGGACGCGTGGGCTGCCGTTGTGGTGGGCCGAGTACTACGTCGAGCCCGCCGACGGCAACGACGACCGTACGGGGTGGTCCGAGGCCCGTCGCGAGGCCGTCCAGGCGGCCGGATTGATCGCGATGGTCAAGGGGGGTGCCTCGTCCGGCTTCTACTGGAACCCGGAGGAGGAGAAGGGGACCGGCTGCGCCGGGTGTCTGTGGACTCCCACCTCAAGTGGCAGTGGGGGAGCGGCACTTCCTATGTTCGATCTCGTATCGCGGTTCGGTGCGGCCTTCCCGCCGGGGACGCGGTACGAGACGGTTGCGGTGGCCGCGGATGATGTGCCCAACGTGCGGGTGCTTGCCGACGACAGGGTTGTTCTCGTCGTCAACGTCCTGGACCGGCCGATCGATGCGCAGGTTGATGGGAAGCGGTTCTCGATGGGGGCGTATGAGGTGAAGTGGCTCAGCCGATAGTCCACTGAGCCACCCACCTACCTGCCTCACTTCATCGTCAAGAAACGCTGCACCAGCGACGCCAACAGCACCGCCAGCAGTGGCAGTGAGAACCAGAAGCTGCTCTGTAGCCAGCGGAGTTGGCGGACGCTCGGGCGTAGTGCCACCCGGACGACCTCTCTGGCCGTGAGGAGGAGGATCAGGGCGATGGCTGCCAGGCCGCCCACCACCGACCATGGGGTCCAGGTCACCTGGGGGCCGATCGGGCCGGGATCAGGTTTCGCGACCTTGCCCTCCGGCTGTTGCCGCAGCGTGTACATCGTCACGTCGGAGTTGACGAACACCTTCTTCAGCTCGTCCCGGCCGTCCAGGTTCTGGAGCAGTCGGCCCTCCCAGGCCGCCGAGTAGCCCACGTCCAGCTGGAGATAGATCACCTGGCTGCGGTTGACCATCAGATACGAGTTGGGGCCCGCGTCCTTGAGCGCCTTCACCAGCCCCGACACCAGCACCGGGTCGGCCGGGGCCAGCGTCGGAACGTACTGCACCTTCTCCATGTCCTTGGCGCCCCACGGCAGGGCCGGGGTGACGTTGTCGACCAGGTCGTTGCTCAGCCACAGCAACCGGACCGTCGGATCGTCGTGCGCGTAGACGTAGTTCATCGCGGCGACCTCGCCGGGGCGGGTCCGTTCGAAGGACTCGTTGCCCCAACGGGCCACCAGGAAGCCGCCCATGAGGATCAGGCCCGCCATCAGGGCCGCCAGGGGAGCGAGGCTGATGCGGTCCCTGTCCCGTTCCTTCGCCGTCACCCCCGTGCGGGGGAAGAGCGCCAGCGCGGCCAGCAGCGCCGCGCCCGGCAGGGCGAACATGAAGACGCGCAGGGCCATTTCGCCGCCGTACGACTGCATGCCGAAGCCCAGGAACGGGACGAAGGTCAGGACGAGCAGGGAGCGTTCGCGGTACTTGTGGTCGCGGCGGCGCCACCAGCCGTAGCAGGCCAGGGACATGACCCCGCCGGCCAGCAGCACGCGGGTGTAGAGGACGAGCTTGTGGCTCGAACTGCCGCCCTCGATACGGCCGGAGACGCTCGACGACACATTGCCGCCCACTCCGCCCATCCCGCCGAACAGCTCGTCGAAGTGCCCCGACCAGTACGGCTCGGCCATGAAACCGACCCACACCGCGACGATGACACCGAACAGGATGGGCAGGCCCCGCAGTTCGGACTTGCCGATGACGACCAGGACCGCCAGCACGCCCAGCATCACGAACGGCGTCAGCTGGTGGGCCGGGACCGTCGCCGCGAACAGGGCGATCAACACGGCCAGCAGTACGGCCTGTTGGCGGCGGTTCGTCGGTTCTACCTCCGCCTCGCCCGGTCGCATCTTCCCCCAGAGGACTCGCGGCGCCCGGAACCACACCAGCAGGATCGCCGCGAAGACCAGATAGAGGAGGTACGTGAACCCCTGCGGGGAGAAGTAGTCCTGGCCGACCCAGCCGCTCAGGACGAAGATCCACACCCCTGTCCACTTGGCCCGCCAGCTCGCCCGCAGTGAACGGGTCAGCAGGAACAGCGGTGCCAGGTACAGGAGTTGCATGGCCAGCGGCCACCAGCGGATGACCTCCGTGAGGTCGTTGACCCCACAGGCCTTCGCCACGAACGCGGCCCCCGCGAAGAAGCCCGGCCAGCTCCAGCGTGCGTCCAGGTCCGGTACGGCGGTCCCGGTCCGGTCGATGTAGTCGAGGAACCCGAGATGCTGCCAGGCCGTCGCGAACCGTGGTTCGGCCTCGATCACGGCGGGCAGCGCGTGCAGCGACACGACCGTCGCGAGCAGGGTGAGAGCCAGCAGCGCCCGGTGCTCCCGGTTGCCCCACAGCAGCGACGCGAACACCAGGACCAGCAGCCCGGCCCCGATCAGCGTCGGCAGCGGCAGGATGGAGATCAGGCCGAGCCCGCCCATCCGGTCCAGGTCGGCCTCGCCGAGGCGGGACGCGGGCACCCAGTAGAGGAGCAGCGCGGCGATCAGCAGACAGCCGAGGACCACTCCGCCACGGGTGGGCAGCAGACGCTCACGCAGGGTCGGGGGAGGTGGCTCCGGCAGGTCGGGCGAGGTGTGCGCGGTGCGCAACTCCCGTACGAGGGACGCCTGGGCGGCTCGTACGAGTTCGGCGTCCGCGCCCGCCGGGACGGCCGGCTGCCGCAACGAGCCCTCTGTCGGCTCGCGTTCCTCCACCGGCAGCCCCACCGCCTCGGGCTGTTTCAACGCCCAGGTCGGCCGACGGTCCACGCGCGGCGCCGGTGTCCCCGTGGGCGGGGTCCCCGGACCCGGGCGGACGTCCGGGCGGCGTTCCTGGTGGTCGAAGTCGAGGTGGACGCCGAGCGCGAGCGTGTCCGAGTCCAGCGAACGTGCCCAGCCCTGACCGCGCCCCCGCGAGCCCGCGGTCAGGTCGGCGAGGTCCCCGTCCGGTGCCGAGTCCTCGGGGATCGCGTCGGCCGGTGCCGCCCTGACCGTCCGGTACAGCCTGGGCGCGGCGATCGCGACGATCACCGCGAGGGACGAGATCTCCGCGACGCCCGCTCCCGTCAGCCCCATCCGGGGGAGCAGCAGCAGCGTCAGACCGAGCACCAGGGCGCACAACAGGCCCTGCATCCAGGCGAGTCCGGCCGTCCGGCTCTGGGCGCGCAGGACGGCGAAGTACGTCTCCATGACGACCCGCAGCACCGCGCCGACCGCGAACCAGCGCAGCAGCGGGGTCGCCGCGTCCGCGTAGCCCGAGCCGAAGACGCCCAGGATCCAGGGCGCGCCGAAGAACAGCACCCCGGCGACCGGCAGCATGATCCGCGCCATGCGTTTGAGCGCGGCCCGGGTGTTGGCGGCCAGCCGGGCCGGATCGTGCGAGCCCTCGACCGTGAGGGAGGCGCCCATGTTGATGGCGAGCAGGTTGACCGTGCCGCCGATGGTCGTGGTGATGTAGAAGTACGCGTTGTCGGCGGAGCTGACCTGCGAGGCGACGATCACCGGCACCAGGTAGACCACGGCCAACGAGAACAGCGAACCCGTGTAGTCGCCCGCCAGGAACCGGCCGATCTCCTTCGGTGTCGGCGGTTTCGCGTGCTCCTCGGTCGCCTTGATGTGGCGGGGAACCAGGCGCCGGAACACCAGCCAGCCGAGGGGCAGCACCGACATGGCGATCGCGGCGACCCACGACACGAACACGCCGCTGGTCGGGATCGCCACCGCGAAGGCCACCAGCAGCCCCAGCTTGACCGCCGAGAACACCGTGTTGCCGACCGGCACCCACAGCGCGCTGCGCAGCCCGGTCAGCACCCCGTCCTGGAGCGTGAGCAGGTTCCACAGGACGACGGCGCCGACGAACCCGAGGGCGGGCACAGGACCGTGCAGGAACCGGTACGAAGGCCCCCACATGTTCAGCGTCAGCAGGAAGACCCCGGCGGCCAGCGCCACGATCACCGAACTGCCCGCGTACGTACGGAAGATGAGCCGTCCCGTGGCGCGGCCCGCGACCGGGATGAAGCGGGCCAGGGCGCCCGTCAGCGTCACCGCCGTGAGACCCGCGAGGAGCTTCATGGCGGCGATCGCGGCGGAACTCTGGCCCACCGCCGACTCGGAGTAGTAGCGGGCGGCGGCCAGCCAGAAGCCGAGCCCGAGCACGGCGGAGATGCCCGTGTTGAGCATCAGCGCGTAGGCGTTGCGGAACAGCTGGCTGCCGCCGCCCTTGCCCTTGCCCAGGCCGGGCAGCCGCAGCCGCCGCCCCGGCCGCTGTCCGGTTGGATCGGCCGAGGGAGCCTCGGCCTCGGTCGTGGGTGTGGTCGTCGTGTCAGACACGGGAACCGATGGCCTTCCGGCGGACCTGACGTGCTCTGCGGACCATGGCGTACCCCTTGGTGAGGGCACGGTCCCGGACGAAGTCGCGGGCGGTGGACCGGCCTTCGGCCAGCCGCGCGAACTCCTCGATACCGGTGGAGCGGCGCACGGTGACGCGCCGCAGGGCGTACGGCCCCTGCTCCCGGCGCGCGAGACCGTTGCCCACGGCGAGCGCCTGCATGAACCCGGCCGCCCGCACCGCCGTCCGCACCCGGCGGCTGGAGTAGCCGTACGGGTAGGCGAACGACACGGGTACGGCGGCCAGTTCACCGGCGACGACCTCGCGGCAGCGGGTCAGCTCGAAGCGCAGCGTGTCGTCGTCGAGCTGGTCCAGCTCCGGATGCGTATGGCTGTGGCCGCCGATCTCGACGCCGCCGCCCGCGAGTTCGCGCACCTGGTCCCAGTCGAGCATGGTGTCGAGGCCGCCCCCGGTGTCGTACGGGCCCCTGAGCCAGCCCGTCGACACGAACAGGGTGGCCGGGAAACCGTACTTGGCGAGCACCGGCAGCGCGTGCCGGTGGACACCCTCGTAGCCGTCGTCGAAGGTGATCAGCAGCGGGCGGGACGGGAGCGGGCGGCCGGAGCGCCAACTCGCCGCCAGTTCCGCCGTGTTGACGGGAGTGAAGCCCTGGTCGGCCAGGAGCGCCAGCTGCTCGGCGAACGCCTCGGGCGTCACCGACAGGGTCCTGGTCGCGTCGTTCGGCTCGGTGGCGACCGAGTGGTACATGAGGATCGGTACGGGCGTGCTCATGCCGTACCCCCTTCGCCGCTCCGCTCGATCTCCACCACCGTGAACGTGGCCCCGCCCCGGCGCGCCCGGACGCTCCCGAGGACGTAGCCGCCCGCCGCCGTCAGCACCCCGGCGACGATCGCGCCCGCCCGGCCCGCGCCGCCCGGACGGGCCAGCAGGGCGTCGCGCAGACCGCGTGCGACCCCGGCGGGCAGGACCCGGGTGGTGTACCGGCGTTCGGACTCGAGTCCCTTGTCCGCGCCGACACTTCGGGCGACCAGCGCCTTCGACAGGCCCTCGGCGTAGGTGCGGGTGCGGAAGTATCCGAAGTGCTCGCGGACCTGCGGCACCCGGTGGTGGATCACCGCGCGGTCGTCGATGAGCAGGACCGCGTCCGGTCTGGCCCTGGTGAGGCGGATGCACAGCTCCGTCTCCTCGCAGCCCAGCGGACGCTTGTCGCCGTCCCGTCCGATGCCGGTGGCGAAACCGCCGGCCGCGTCGAAGGCCGTACGCCGGAAGGAGGCGTTCCCGCCGAGCACGTTGCGGACCTGGACGCGGCCCTCGGGCAGCCCCTTGTAGGTGCAGCCCACCACCCAGTCGAACTCCTCGGGGAACCAGGCCGGCCGGCGGCCCGACGCCCAGATCGGCATCGTACGGCCGCCGACGGCCATCACCCGGGGGTCCGTGTAGCCGTCGGCGAAGTGGCGCAGCCAGTCGCGTTCGGCCACGGCGTCGTCGTCGAGGAAGGCGATGATCTCCCCGTGCGAGGCGGCGATGCCGGTGTTGCGGCCGGCCGACAGGCCGCGCGGGCCCGCGTTGGCCAGCACCCGTACCTCGTGGGTCTCCTTGTACTCCTTGGCCAGCCGCTCCAGGAGAGCCTGGTTGTGGTCGACGACCAGGAGTGTCTCCAGGGCAGGCCGTGACTGCGCCCGCACCGAGGCGACCGCCGCGAGGATGTCCTCCCAGCGGTCCTCGGTGTAGACGCAGACGACCACCGAGACGTCCGGCTCGTTCAAGACACCTCTCCCCGGCTCGCGCTGAGGATGCGGGAGTGCGAACGGCTGCGCAGGTCACGCCGGTTGGAGCGCTCCTTCAGGATCACCCGCAGTACGCGCAGCCCGTCGCGCACGGCCCGCAGATTGCTCGCGCCGTGGATCCGGAGGTACTCGTGGCTCGGGATCTCCTGCACCTTGAGCCCAGCCTTGACGACTCTGATGTTGATCAGGGTCTCGATCTCGAAGCCGGTGCAGTCGAGGTCGATCTTGTCGAGGCAGTGCCGCCAGAACGCGTTGTAGCCGTAGCAGAGATCGGTGTAGCGGGCGCCGAACTTCTTGTTGACGACCGTGCACAGCGCCCAGTTGCCGAGCTTGCGGATCGGCGTCATGTCGTCGGTGCCACCGCCGTTGGCGAAGCGCGAGCCCTTCGCGAAGTCGGCGCCCGAGACGAGCGCGGAGACGTACGACACGATCTCGTTGCCGTCCGCCGACCCGTCCGCGTCGACCATCACGATGATGTCGCCGGTGCAGGCCTCGAACCCGGTGATCAGGGCGTCCCCCTTGCCCTTGCCCTGCTGCTCGACGACCTTGACGTCCGGCCACAGCCCACGGGCGACCGCGACGGTGTCGTCGGTGGAGTTGCCGTCGACCAGGACCACCTCGTGGATCCAGTCGGGCAGCGTCTTGAAGACGTACGGCAGGTTCTCCGCCTCGTTCATGGCGGGGATCACCACACTCACCGGTGGCGTGATCGCCAGATGGGAGGAGATGGGCCGGTACACGTCGGCCTTGATCGGTTGCTGGTTGGCGACCGCGGGCTCCTCGCCCGAAATCGCCGGTCGCAGAACGGAACTCATGAGTCTGGTCCCTCTCGTCCGGTGGACCGCCCGCCCCTGGGCGGCCCGGTTATGTGTCCGGTTCGAAAGGGGGGTTCTCACTCACGGCATGACGAATGGTTTCTCCGTATCGGTTGCTTACTGGCTTCGTGCATGCCGGGTGAGCTGGCAAAGCTGGCCGAACGCCTGAACAGGTGTCCGGTCTCGCGGCACGGCTCGGCGAGACGTACGTTCACCGAGCGCGGCACCCCCCTACCGCGTCCCGCTCCGACGGTCGTCGTGGACCCTGAGCCCTCCCCTGAGTCACAGGACGACGTACCGATGCGGGTGAGATGTATGACGGTATTGACTATTGCGTCCTTATGGCAAGACCTGGAACGAGCCTCACGTTTTTATTGGTTTGCCCGTTACACAACTACTTTGATCGTTTGACAGCTACTTTGATCGATTTCGTGAACGGAGCTGTCCCATCCGTTTCAGCGCCTTGTCGGCCGGCTCGAACAGCTCCGGCCGGGACAGCACCACATTGCGCAGCGCCCGGACCGGGGCGCGCCGCGCCCGGTGTCCGACCGCCACCGGGTGACGCCGTGTCACCCACCCCTCGGACACCATGAGTTCACGGGTCTTCAGGGAATCCTTGTACTCCTTCTGCCCCCGGCCCAGATCCAGGTACGCGATCCCGTCGGCGGCGGCCGCCTCGGCCATCCGCAGATGCAGGACAAGGCCCGGCGAGTACTTCGAGAACGCCGGGTCGTACGCCGGGAACCAGCAGGCCAGCACACGTTCCGTACGCAGCCCGAAGTGGGCCGCGACCGGCTTCCCGTCGGCGTAGAGCACCGACAGGATGCCCGCGAACGGGTCGGAACGGGTGTGGAAGAGCTGTTGCACCAGCCGGGTGATCCAGGGGTGCGCGAACCGGTCGCTGCGGCCGGTCCTGCGGTACTGGGCGGACTTCCACTCCATCAGCCTGAGCAGCGCCTCGGGATCACGCTCGTCGTGGACGTAGCGCACCTCGCCGGCGTCCCGGCCCAGCTTGCGCTCCTTGGCGAGCGTCGTGCGGGTGAACTTGGGTGAGCGCGCCCGGAGTCCGGCCAGATAGGCCTCGTACCCCTGGTCGACGTCCATCACCGGGGACGGAAAGGTGCCGGAGGCCTCCGCCTCGAACGGCTCCTGGCCCCCCACCAGGTGGTCGAACTCCCACACCGAGAGCCCGCAGGCCCGCAGCAACTCCCGTGAGTCCCAGGTGAATCCGGGGCGGTGCACCAGCCCCTGGCAGTCGGAGACACCGAGCCCGATCGCCCGGCCGACGCCCGCGGCGGATCTCTGGAACGGGAAGAACGCGGCCGGCTCCCCGCCCTCACGGAGCACCGCGATACGTACGCCGCGTCTGCAGCGGCCGACCGCGAGCGTGAACTCCGGGGACAGGAACGGGTTCGCCAGTTCGGGCGAGCCGTGCAGATGGGCCTTGGCCTGCAGCGCCGTCCAGGCGGCCCGGTCCGCTGCGGTCAGTTCGCCGGGCCGGTACACGGTGAGGGTCACGTCGGAGGTCAGGTTTCGAGCCACGTCACCAGCCACGTCAGGAGGTCCGTCTTCTCGCCGTACGGCCGCGCCGGCGCCGTACCAGAACCAGCAGGAGGATGAGCGAGCTGATCACGGTCACGGCCACGACCCCGCCGCGGATGGACCATTGATGCGTCGCCAGCATGCCCTGGGCGACCAGGAGATCGAGCGCGACCGCCGCCGCGACCGACGTCACGATCCGGCCGAACGGCTCCAGTCCGCGCAGCGCGGCGCCCACGGCGACCGCCGGTGCGGCGAGAAGGAAGAACAGCGTGAACGGACCGCGCAGCGGTGAGGCGGTGTCGGTCAGCGCGAGGCCCGCGCCGACGGCCGCGACGGCCGCGGCCACGCCCGCGAGCAGCGGGAACAGGTCCTTCCCGAGCCCCCGCGGTGGCGGCTCACCGTCCCCCGGTCCGCTGCCGGATGAAGGTGGCTTGATACGTATGGTCTGCATTGGCGACTTTGCCCCCCGACGCGCCGGATGCCGGGCTTCAATGTCGCGCAGCGCGACGGGCGAGTCAAGATGCGCAACCAGTACGCCACCTTGCCCGAAGGCATGCGCGATGTTCCCCGGAGGGGAACGTATGGGTGAACGGACGAGTTCCCCGGAGGCGCCGGCTGCCTCCGGGGAACTGTCGTTCAGATCGGGCGGATCACCGCTGTGGGGCGGGTGTTACGAGACGAGCTTCAGCAGGCGGTTCGGCGAGCCGGTGCCGGCGCTGGTGACCACGCCGGTGGTGGCGCCGCCCGTCAGCGCCGTGGCGACCTGGGCCGGGGTGGCCGAGGTGTGGCCCGCGAGGTAGACGGCGACCGCGCCCGCGACGTGCGGTGTGGCCATCGACGTACCCGAGAGCGTGGCGGTGGCCGTGTCGCTGGTGTTGTAGCCCGCGACGATGGAGGAGCCGGGGGCGAAGATGTCCAGGGTCGAGCCGTAGTTCGAGTAGCTCGCCTTGGCGTCCGTGCTGGTGGTGGCGCCGACCGTGATCGCGGCGGCGACCCGGGCGGGGGAGTACGAGGAGGCGTTGGCGCTGCTGTTGCCCGCCGCGACCGCGTAGGTGACGCCGCTGGCTATGGAGTTGGCGACAGCCGTGTCCAGGGCGGTGGACGCGCCGCCGCCGAGCGACATGTTGGCGACGGAGGGGCCGCTGTGGTTCGCGGTCACCCAGTCGATGCCCGCGACGACACCGGCGGTGGTGCCGGAACCGCTGTTGTTGAGCACGCGCACGGCCACGATCTTCGCCGCCTTGGCGACACCGTAGGTCGAGCCCGCGATGGTGGTGGCCACGTGCGTGCCGTGGCCGTTGCCGTCCTGCGCGGTGGTGTCGCCGTCCACGGCGTCATAGCCGTAGGACGCGCGGCCACTGATCTGCGTGTGCGTGATGCGGACGCCGGTGTCGATGACGTACGCCGTCACACCCGCGCCGGCCGTGTCCGGGTAGGTGTAGGTGCCGGACAGCGGCAGGGCCGCCTGGTCGATGCGGTCCAGGCCCCAGGGGGCGCTGGTCTGCGTGGCGTCGACGTGCACCGTCTGGTTCTGCTCGACGGAGGCCACCGACGGGTCGGCGGCGAGTCTGCGGGCCTCGGTGGCGGACAGGGTCGCGGAGTAGCCGTTCAGCGCGGTGCTGAAGGTCTTCTTCACCGTGCCGCCGTATTCGCTGATCAGACTCTTGCCTGCGCTCGACGCGGCCTTGAGGCCGGTCGTCTTCTTGAGCGTGACGATGTAGCTGTCCTTGACGGCTGTGGGGGAGCCGGCGGCCAGCACCTTGCCCTCGGCGGGTGCCGGGGCGGCCTGGGCGGGGAGCGCGGTGAATCCGCCGACGAGAGCGGCGGCTGCCACGACGGTGGTCGCGGCGGTCCTGAGCTTCTTGCTACGCAGTTGTGCCATTACGAGGGAGTCCTCCTCTTAGGCAGCACACGCCTGGGTGGGGGCGCGTCTGTGGGGGGTGCCCGCGAGTGCGGGCACAGCCCGGAGCGTCGCGTTCCGTCCGGGCCGAAGTAAAGACTCGGTCATGAACGGGAGTTGCTCAAGAGGTCTGACGCCTTGTCACATGCATGTCATGAGCACGCAATCCAACGAAACGTGAACGGGGGTGATCCGCTCCGCTAAGAGGGAGAAAGTATTGGCATGGACACTTCCAATCAACACGCGTAGTTGGTACGAACGTTGTGGCAGAGATCCTGCTAAAGGGAGGTTCCATGAGACGTTCCCGAATTACGGCATACGTGACCTCGCTCCTCCTCGCCGCCGGCCTCGCCCTTACCGGGGCAACGTCGGCGCAGGCATCCCAACTCGCCGCAGCCACCGGCTATGTGGCCCTCGGAGACTCCTACTCCTCGGGCGTCGGCGCCGGCAGCTACATCAGCTCCAGCGGCGACTGCAAGCGCAGCACAAAGGCGTACCCGTACCTCTGGGCCGCCGCCCACGCCCCCTCCAGCTTCAACTTCACGGCCTGCTCGGGCGCCCGAACGGGTGATGTTCTGGCGAGTCAGCTGACCCCGCTCAGCTCCTCCACCGGCCTCGTCTCGATCAGCGTCGGCGGCAACGACGCGGGCTTCGCCGACGTCATGACGACCTGTGTGCTCCAGTCCGACAGCTCCTGCGTCGCCCGCATCAACACCGCGAAGGCGTACGTCGACTCGACCCTCCCCGGTCAGCTCGACACCGTGTACAACGCCATCAGCTCCCGGGCGCCCGCCGCCCACGTCGTCGTCCTGGGCTACCCCCGCTTCTACAAGCTCGGCCAGACCTGCCTCGGCCTCTCCGAGACCAAGCGGTCCGCGATCAACAGTGCCTCCGACTACCTGAACAGCGCCCTCGCCAAGCGGGCCGCCGACCACGGCTTCACCTACGGTGACGTCAAGACGGCCTTCACCGGTCACGAGATCTGCTCCGGCAGCTCATGGCTGCACAGCCTCAACCTGCTCAACATCGGCGAGTCGTACCACCCGACGGCCGCCGGCCAGTCGGGCGGCTATCTGCCGGTGTTCACCAGCGCCGCCTGACCGGCCGAGTCCGACCGGCTCAACCGGTGGGAGTGGAGGCCCCGTCCGTCGGGGTCTCCGTCTCGCAAGTGACCGTGAACGGCACCGTGTTGGACTTCACGCTCACCGGGTCGCGGACCTCCACCCCGATCGCGTTCTCGATCGTCCCGCTCTCGTCGTACGTCGTCACGAAGACCTTGTTCTGCTTGGTCTTCCCGCCCCCCGACGGGAACGACAGCGTCCGCCAGCCCTGCTCCGGCGCCTCGCCCGTCTCCGTCACCCAGCGGTAGGAGAGCTTCGCGGGCACGCTCCCCACGGTGAAGGTCGCCGTGAAGCCGGGCGCCTCGGACTGGGGCGGCGGACAGGTCCCCGAGTACTCCGTGTCCGACCCGACCACATTGACCTCGACGGTCTGCGCCGGCTTCGAGGTCGTACCGCCGTCGTCGCCGCTCGGAGACTCGCTCGTCTCCTCGCCGCCGGAGTCACTGGGACTGTTCTTCGGCGAACTCGCCCCGCCCGTACCGGCGTTGCTCTGCTGCGTGCTGCTCCCGGCCCCGGAACCGTTGTTGTCCCCGCCGTCGCCGTTGCCGTTCAGCAGCGCGTACGTCAGCCCGGCCACCGCCAGCGCTACGGCGACGAGGCCCGCGACCAGGACGACGGCCGCGCGGCGGTTTCGGTCCGGTTCGGCCGTACGGGTGGTGGGGCGCGTGTCCGGGGGAGGGGGGCCGAACTGGCCCGCCGCCGTGGGGACGGGAGTCGGCTGCGGAGGAGTGGGAGGCTGAGCTGGCGGCTGCTGCGGGAGGCCCGCGATCGTCGGCGTGTACGGAGCCGTCGGACCGGCATCCGCACGCAGCGTGCCTCCCCCAGAGGGGGTACCCCCAGCCCCGATGATCCGCAGATCGTGCTCGGCCTGCTCGGCGCCCAGCCGTTCGGCCGGATCCTTGCGCAGCAGCCCCTCGATGACGGGGGTCAGCGGCCCCGCCCGCAGCGGCGGCGGCAACTCCTCGTCCACGATGGCGCGCAGGGTGCTGAGCGGGGTGTTCTGCCGGAAGGGCGAGTTGCCCTCGACCGCCGCGTACAGCAGCACGCCCAGCGACCACAGGTCGGACTCGGGGCCGGGCGTGCGCCCCAACGCCCGCTCGGGTGCGAGGAATTCGGGTGAACCGATGACCTCGCCGGTCATGGTGAGCGCCGAACTGCCCTCGACGGTCGCGATCCCGAAGTCGGTGAGCACGACCCGGCCGTCGTTGGACAGCAGGACGTTGCCCGGCTTCACGTCCCGGTGCAGCACCCCTGCCTCGTGCGCGGCCCGCAGTGCGGCCAGTACCTCGGCGCCGATGTGCGCGGCCCGCTGCGGGGACAGCGGTCCCTCGGCGTCCAGCTGATCGGCGAGCGAGACTCCCCGGATCAGCTCCATGACGATCCAGGGCCGGCCGTCGTCGGTCGCAACGTCGTACACCGTCACGACGTTGCGGTTGGAGACACGGGCGGCGGCCCAGGCCTCGCGCTCCAGTCGGGCGTACATCCGTTCGACGTCGGAGGTCAGCAGTCCGGCGGGCGCGCGCACCTCCTTGACGGCGACCTCGCGGTGCAGCACCTCGTCGCGGGCCCGCCACACCGTGCCCATTCCGCCCTCGCCGAGCGGCGAGAGCAGTCGGTAGCGTCCCGCGATCACACGTTCACTGCCCGGCTCTACGGACACGGACGTCCCCCCATCGCAGCCGCGCGTTCACTGGATTCGGTCTCACCGCACGTCTATACCGCACGCCGGTTTTCCGCACACCGCCTGATTTCTTCCCAAAAGTAGCTCAGCCGATCGCGGCTGCCGCCCCCTTGAGCACCAATCCGGCCCCCAGCGCCACGATGAGGAGCGCGGATCCCAGCGGCGCGGTACGCCGCAGCAGCGCGACCACCGGGCCACCGGCCAGCCCCGGACGCCGGTCGAGGAGCCGGTTCGCCCCGCTGCCCAGCTTCACGACGAGGAACCCGGCGCCCGTGAGGGTGAGCGCGAGCCCGACGCCGTACGCCAGCACGAGCAGGAACCCGAACCAGGCCTTCCCGAGCGCGGCGGCGCCCACCAGGACGACCACGGCGGACGGACTCGGCACCAGCCCACCGGCGAACCCGAGCAGGATCGTGCCGCGCACGGTCGGCGCGACGGCGTGCGTGTGGGTGAAGCCGCCGTGGGTGTGTTCGAGGGTGGTGGTGGAGTGCTTGTGCTGGTGCTTTTGGTCGTCGTGCGTGTGGTCGTGCTCGTGATCGTGGTGATGGTCGTGGTCGTGCGTGTGTGCGGGAGTGGCGGCGTGGGCGTGTGCGGTGTCCGTGTGGGCGTGCGCCGCGTGCGCGAGGACCAGTTCGCGCTCCGGTGCCTTGTCGGCGGTGTGGGTGTGGCTGTGGGGGTGTTCGTGGTCGTGGTCGTGCGAATGGTCGTGATCGTGATCGTGGTCGTGGGAGTGGTCGTGCGGGTGGGGATGAGGGTGCGGATGGGGCTGGTGCTGCTGCTGGTGCGCGCGTTCGTGGGCGCGGTGGCGCCAGGCCCGGCGCAGGAGGGTCAGGCCCGCGCCCGTCACCAGGACGCCGCTCGCCACGCCCAGCCAGGCGATCACCGAGGGCGCCGCCGCCGAACCGGCCGTCACCAGCAGGCCCAGGCCGACCACGCCGAGGGTGTGGGTGACCGTCACCGAGGCGGCCAGCGGCATGACGTCGCGCAGGCGTGCCCTGCCGCCCCGGGCGGCTGCCGTGGCCGCCATGAGGGTCTTGCCATGGCCCGGGGCGAGTGCGTGCATCGCGCCGAGGAAGACCGCGATGACCAGGGCCAGCGCGGCGAAGCCGATCGTGAGGTCGTGCCGGGCAACGAGGTTGTCCAGCGCACGGGTCCAGCGGTCCGCGCCGCGCGGCAGCACGGAGGAGGCCGGGGCGTCCTGCTCGCCGCTCTCGGAGAGCGCCGGGCCGCCCGGACCCACCTGAAGGGCGGCCGTCGCGGTGTCGGCGGGGGAGGAGAGCAACTCCTGCGGATAGCTGGTCAGTTCACCGGAGAGCGACTTCTCCGGTACGTCGGACTCGGCGAGCGTCATCCGGTCGCCCCGCGCGGTGATCTCCCGCCAGCCGGGCCCGGACTCGGTGCCCGCGCTGTGGAAACCGAGGGAGACGGTGTCCCCTTCGGCGACCTCGGGCAGGGACGCCGTGAGGTCGCACTCGACGCGCAGGGTGTTGAGGCCTGCTTGACCGGGCCGCACGCTCGCCTTGGCGCCGCCGACGGAGAGCGTGACGGCCTGACCGGCGACGGTCACCTTGCTGCCCTGCGCGGCGGTCACACACCGCTGCCCAGCCCAGTCGGTCAGGCCCAGCTTCTCGATGTCGGGCTTGGCCTGGGTCGCCGGGATCTCCGCGAGGTCCTCGACATGGGCGACGCGGAGCTGTCCCGGGGCGACGACGAGACCGTCGTACCGGTTGACGGTGAAGTTGCCGAGGGGATGCGCGCTCGCCGCTCCGGCGGGAACGACCACGAGCGCGCAGGCGGCCGCGAACACGGCGGCGCCGGAAGCGGCCAAACGACGGGGCATCACTTCGCCGCCTCCAGGGACTTGAGAGCCGTACGGGCCTTCTGGGCGCCCAACGGGGAGAAACCGGGGTTGAGTTCGAGGGCGGCGGAGAGCGAGGCGCGGGCATCCTTCGCGTTGCCCGTGGCCTGCTCGATCATGCCGCGGTGGTAGAGGAACGAGGCGTTGCGGTAGCCGGTCGCGGTGGCGCGGCGGGCGTACGGGAGCGCTTCCTCGTCCTGGCCGTTGACGTGCAGAGCCCAGGCGAGGGCGTCGGCCGTGTGCACGGTCTCGCGGCGGTCCCACTCGGCGCGGGCTGCGCGCAGCGCCGACTTCCTGTCGCCGTGGTCGGCGGCGGCGAGCGCCGTGTCCAGGTCGGCGTTGACGCCGTTGGCGCGGGCGATGGCCGTCCAGGCGTTGACGAGTGCGTACTGGTCGCGGGCCTTCGCCAAGTCGCCGTCGCCGCCCCGGACTTCGTACAGCTCACCGAGTTCGACGAGCGGGCCGGGCAGCGGGTAGCGGGCGACGAGTTCCTCCATGCCCTTGACGGCACCGGCCAGGTCGCCGTCCGCGAACTGCGCGCGGGACCGGCCTTCGAGGGCGGGCAGATAGTTGTCGTCGGCGGCGAGGGCACGGGCGTAGTACTCCAGGGCGGACTTGTACTCGCCCTGGTTCCAGGCGAGTTGCCCGAGCGCGGTGGCCACGTAGGCGACGTCCCCGCGAGAGGTGGCGGAGCCGAGCGCCCGCTCCAGCACGCTTCGCGCGGTGCCGACATCGCCGCGCAGCTCACGCACGTACGCGTACCGCGTGAAGACAGGCACCCCGGGCCGCTTGTCGTCGGCCTCGTCGGCGGCCTTCGACGCCTCGTCGTAGCGCCCGAGTTCGACCAGGGCGTCGATACGGGTGGACAGGGCGCGCTCGCTGTAGGGGTTCTGCTTGAGAGCCTGGTCCGCGTACTTCAGCGCACCGGGAAAGTCATGGCGGGCGGCGGCGAGGGCGGCGCGCCCGGCGAGGGCGGAGTCGTTGTCGGGCCGCAGCTCCAGGGACCGCGCCAGGGCCTGCTGAGCCTGCGGATAGCGGGAGGGGTCACCCTTGGTCCGGGCCTGCTCGACATAGGCGAGCCCGAGAGTGGCCCAGCTCCCGAAGTCCTTGGGCTGCGACCGGAGATGGGCCTGCAGCGAGGCGATGCTCGCGTCGAGATCCCCACTGGCGAGCAGCGCGGGCGACATCGCGGCCGGCGCCGAAGAGACGGAGGCGGTCGCGCCCCCGTCCCGAACGGCCCCCAGCACCACGGCCCCAGCGGTGAACGCCACCGCCAACGCGGCGGCACAGGCCCCGAGTTGCAGCGCCCGCCACCGCCGAGACGCCTCCCCGACCCGCCGAACGGCGGCGACACGCTCGTCGGAGGGGGCGGGGGCGGTCTCGGTGTCGCCGGTGGAGTCGGAGGCGGTGGCCTCGGTACCTGGGGCGAGGGGAGACGAAGCGGGGGACGCCTGGTCGGCGGAGACGCCCGGCTCGTTCCCGGCCGCCCCGGCGCCCACTCCCTCGTGCGAGGCTTCGGAGCCGGTGGCAGCGGGCGCTTCACCGGCGCTGTACGCGTCTTCGGCTTCCGGCGCGGTGTCGGCCGCCGGGGCTTTCTGGCTGGTGCCGGAAGCGGAGAGGTCTTCGGAGTCCTGCTCGGGGCTGTTCTGCTCGGGGTCCGGCAAGGCGCGCAGCGCGGGCGGGCGTTCTGCGTCCGTCCCGGCCGCGGCCGTTCCGCTAAGGCCGGTCTCCGGCGCGACTTCGGCCGCCGGGGCTTCCTGGCTGGTGCCGGAAGCGGAGAGGTCCTCGGAGTTCTGCTCGGAGCTGTTCTGCTCGGGGTCCGGCACGGCACGCAGCGTGCGCGGACGTTCTGCGTCCGTCCCGGCCGCGGCCGTTTCGCCAGGGGCGGTCTCCGGCGCGGTGTCGGCCGACGAGGCCTTCTGACCGGCGCCGGACACGGACAGAATTGCGGAGAGGTCGTGGGAGTCCTGCTCGGTGGCCCCCGCGGGAGCGTCGGCCGACGGGGCGCTGCCCGGTTCGGCTGCGTCCGTTCCGCCCGGGCCGCCGGGGGCCGGTGCGTTGTCGTTCGTACGCGGGGGCATGCCCTCTCCTCAGGTCGTTCAGGCGGTTGATCGGCGGATCAACCGCTTCGGTGCCGTGCGGCGCGGCCCGCGCCGTGGGGGATGGATACGAGCGGGCCGCGCCAGTTGGGGGTGGGAGCCGAGCGGTCAGTACGCCCGGTTGCCCATGTTCCGGCGCCACCAGACCACGCCGGCCGTGATCAGCAGGAACCCGGCCGCACCCGCCGCCGCCGAACCGGCGATCAGCATGGTGTCGGTGCCACCGGAGGTACCCGCCGGCTGCAGCGCGTCGCCGAGCTGGCTGCGGACGTCGTTCGAGCCGCTCGTGCCCTTGGCCAGCGGACCACGCGAACCCTCGGTCGGCAGAGCGACGTACGGGAAGTAGCTCTCGAACTTCTTGTCGTTCTTGTCGACCGCGTCGCCCAAGTCGTTCTTCGCGCCGAGGAGTTCACCCTCGACGACCTGGAGCGAGGCGTCGATCACGTCGTCCGTCAGACGGCGGCCGTTCGGGAAGCCCGCGTTGTCACCGTCGAGGACACCGAGCCGCTTGGGGCTCTTCGCCGGGGCGATCGAGGTGTTGAGACGCAGTTCCTCGGCCGGAGTCACGTGCGGCGGCTGGTTGAGACCCTCGACACCCTTGAGGAACACGTCCACCAGGTCGTTGCGCGGCTCCTTGGGAGCCGGGATCTTGTAGATCGCCTCGATGAGCTTCGGCAGCTCGGGGTTGGTCACGTTCTTCAGGAACTGGGCGTCGTCCCACGGCGAGGACGCGTTGAACTTGTCCTTGTCCTTGATCGGGTTGACGACCTCGTTCACCAGCGGCATACCGAGCCGCGAGACCTGCTTGTACTGGCCCTTGGCGTTCTCGCGCTGGGTCGTCGACCAGATGCCGACGATCGGCTGCTTCGACGACTCCACGATCATGTGCGTCGGCACCTGAAGCGCGATGGAGTTGACGTTGTAGCCCTTGAGCGTGTCGTTGCCGACCTCGGAGAGGTTCCCGCCGTACAGCAGGTCGAAGACGCGCAGGTCCAGGAAGAACGGGTCGTCGGCCTGGCCGGCGAACGTCGTCGAACCGTTCGTCAGCTTGTGGATGGCCTGGTCGCGCAGCTTCTTGTAGTCCGGCATCGACGCCTTGCCCACGTTGGACGGGGCGACCGGCACGTCGTCGGCGATCTTCGTCTTCGACTCGACGTACTGGTTCTTGAGCTTGATCATCTCGATGTCGTACGTCTGCGTGATGTTGAGGTCCTTGTCGTCAAGGCTCTCCACCGCGCCGGTGTTGTACAGGAACGTCTTCTTGTTCTTGACGTGCGTCTTGAAGGTGTAGCGGAACAGGATCTCGCCCTGCGCGTCGCCGTTGTTGTCGATGTGGATGTCGTACTGGGCGTCCTCGGCGAACTGGTAGAAGTTCGGTCCGCCGGCGGGCTCCTCGAACGGGATCCAGTTCGCGACGATCGTCGTCGTGTCGGGCTTGTCCGGGCTCACGAACGCGTACACGTCCGTGTTGTCGTACTGCGGTGTCCCCGAGATGAGCGGTGCCTCGCGGTGGCTGGAGGCCGAAGCCGTCGCGGGTATGAGCGCGGTGACGCCGGCGGCTGCGAGCCCACCGGCGGCCAGCGCACCACAAATGAGGGTCGCGATACTCCTGCGTCGCGCGCCACCCTTGGAGATGGTTGTCGTCATGCCGTCCGTCCTCACCGTGCCAACTTGCCTGACGACGGGGATTCGGAGCCCTCCCGGATGCGGATTGGTCGAACCTGAAAACTTTCTTGAAGAACTTCCCGAGGGGGTTTGGAAGGCGTTCGGAAGACGCTCGGTGGATGTTCGATGGCCACCGACCCGCACTTCGGGGCCAGTTGATCCGTACCCATCCGGAGGCGCGTTCGCTACGAATGCCTAAGGTGACGGTGACAAGCGTGATGGAGCGGGGAGGGGCCGTGTGCGGCCATAGAGAGGGGACGCGGGTGGGAGCGGACGAGCTTCTGGTACTCGTGGCCGGGGGCGACCAGAAGGCTTTCGAAGAGCTGTACGGGATCGTGTCCGGACCGGTGTTCGGTTTGGTCAGGCGCGTGGTGCGGGACCCGGCACAGTCGGAGGAGGTGTCCCAGGAGGTTCTGCTCGAACTCTGGCGCTCCGCCCCCCGGTTCGACCCCCGGAAGGGCAGCGCCCTGTCCTGGATACTCACGCTCGCCCACCGTCGGGCCGTCGACCGGGTGCGCAGCGCCCGCGCGGCCGGTGAGCGCGAGCAGCGAGAGGCCCAGCGATCCCACCGTCCCGCCTTCGACCACGTGGCCGAGGAGGTCGAGGCCGGCATGGAGCGCGAATGGGTGCGCCGCTGCCTGGACCGGCTGACCACCCTGCAACGCCAGTCCGTCACCCTCGCCTACTACGAGGGCTACACGTACCGTGAAGTGGCGGAGCGGCTCTCGCTCCCACTGGGCACGGTGAAGACAAGGATGCGCGACGGACTGACCCGGCTGCGCGAATGCCTGGGAGGTGTCGCATGAGCGTGCTCGGCAGACTGTTCCGCCGCGAGGATCTCCATTCCCTCGCCGCCCCCTACGCCCTCGACGCCCTGGAGGGCGACGAGCGCCGCCGCTTCGAGAAGCACCTCGACCGCTGCGACGCCTGCACCGCAGAGGTGCGCCTGCTGTCCGAGGACGCGGTCCGGCTGGCCTGGTCCACGGCCGCGCAGCCCCCTTTCGCCATGCGCGACCGGGTCCTGTCCGCCGTACGCGCGACTCCGCAGGAGTCCCCGGGCCACTCGCCGGGCCAGTCCCCGTCGTACGCCACCGGACGCGCGGCCGAAGCGCCCCGCCGCAAGAGCCATCAGCTGCCGGCGCATGTGTGGGGCACCGAACCGCCGCCCGCGCGCCGTGCGCCCCGCATGCGCCCCATGTTCGCCCCGTTCGCCACCCTCACGGCGGCGGCCGCTCTCGTCGTCGCCGCGCTGTTCGCCGTCCAGAACACGCAGACCCAGGACAAGTTGGACACCGCGCAGGCCCAGGCACGTGAGATTGCCGACGTTCTGGCCGCTCCCGACGCCCGGGCGACCTCCGGACGGGACGCCAAGGGGCAGGGAATCACCGCCATCGCCTCCGCTTCCGAGGGGCGCGCGGTGGTGACCCTCAGTGGGTACGGGGAGCTGCCGAGCGACCGCGTGCGCCAACTGTGGCTCATGCGCCCTGATGTGCAACCGCGCTCCCTGGGACTCTTCAAGGGCGACACGCCCTTGGTCGCGACCGGTCTCGACAAGACGGCCACATCACTCGCTGTGACCGTCGAACCCGACGGGGGCTCAGAGCAGCCCACCAGCGCACCAGTTGTCCAACTCGCCCTGGAATCGGTTGGATTCGGAGAGTAATCGTCAACACCCTTGTGGGGAAGGTGAATCCTGTGACCGCGATACACGCATGCCCCGAGGGAGCGATAGGGTTAACCTGCCCGGGCCGGGTGGACTCGTACGGGTGGGGAGTGACATGGAACAGATAACGATGCACAGCAGGGCACGCGTCCCTGCGATCACGTGCGGGAGCAGCGCCACCAAGGCGCGCCTCGACCGCCATCTCTCGGTGCTGTCGGGACCCGCCGTCCCACAGCGCGAGACGGCGGAGGCGACCTCGCTGATGCGTGAACTCACCTCACGGGACACCGTGAAGCAGCGCAGCGACCTGGGCACCCGCGTGAGCCGTCTCTCGCTCTTCGCCCCGCTGCGCCGCCTGAGCCGCACCCTGTTCGGCGGGCGCTGAGCGGACCGCCCGGCGTCCCCACGCCGGTCCGGTAGCACCGTTCACCGTCCGGTTGTTCCAGGCCCGCGCTCAGGCGGCCACACCGTCCCGGCGCAGTGCTGCGATCTCCTCGCCCGTCATCCCCACGGCACGCAGCAGCGCCTCGGTGTGCTCCCCGAGCGCGGGCACATCACCCATCCGCGCCTCGTCCCCGCCCGGCAGGGTGATCGGGGGCAGCAGCGCGCGCAACGGCCCCACCGGCGAACCCACTTCCCGCCACCGGTCCCGGGCCGCGAACTGCGGATGCTCCGCCACTTCCTGTACGTCCCTCAGCCGCGCGCAGGCGATCCCGGCACCCTCCAGCCGCGCGACGGCGTCATCGACCCCCAGCGAGCCCAGTGCCGTGGCAACGTGGGCGTCGGTCCACTCCCGGTTCCGAACCCGCGCCGCGTTCGTGGCGAACTCCGGATCGGCTCCCAACTCCGGCCGCCCGATGACCTGTTCGGCCAGCCGCCGCCACTCACGATCATTCTGTACGGACAGCAGCACCCGCCCACCGTCTCCCGTGGCGTAGGCGTCGTACGGGGCGATGACGGCGTGCGCGAGGCCGGTGCGGGCGGGGGGCGTGCCGTCGTGCATGGCGTGGTGGAGGGGGTGCCCCATCCACTCGGCGAGCGCGTCGAGCATCGACACCTCGACCGGCCCGCCCCGCCCGGTGGTGCCCCGCCGCACAAGAGCCGCCAGCACCCCCGAGAACGCGTACATCCCGGCCGCGATGTCCGCCGCCGGGATCCCCGCCTTCACCGGCTGCTCCGGCGTCCCGGTCACCGACACCAGCCCCGCCTCGCACTGCACGAGCATGTCGTACGCCCGCTTGCCGGCGTACGGTCCTGACGCCCCGTATCCCGAGATGTCCACGGCGACGAGGCGGGGGTGGGCGGCGCAGAGGGTGGCCGCGTCGAGGCCGAGCCGGGCGGCGGCGCCGTGGGCGAGGTTCTGCACGAAGACGTCGGCGCCGACGAGGAGCCGCCGTACGACGTCAAGCCCACGCGGATCCTTCACATCGAGGGCGAGGGACTCCTTGCCCCGGTTGCACCACACGAAGTGCGAGGCGAGGCCGTGGGCGGTGGTGTCGTATCCGCGCGCGAAGTCGCCGCCGTCGACGCGCTCGATCTTGATGACGCGGGCGCCGAGGTCGGCGAGTTGGCGGGTGGCGAAGGGGGCGGCGACGGCTTGTTCGAGGGCGACGACTGTGAGGCCGGTGAGGGGGAGGGGTTCCATGCGGGGGATCATGCCGGTATTTCCTCGCCCCCGCCGCCCCTACCCGTCCCATCCCTGGGGGCTGCCGCCCCCAGACCCCCGCTGTCGGCCTGAACGGCCTCGTCCTCAAACGCCGGACGGGCTGGGGGTGCCGGCCGGGGTTTGATCTTTTAGCCCGTCCGGCGTTTGAGGACAAAGGGGGTCCGGGGGCGCAGCCCCCAGGGATGGGACGGGTAGGGGCGGCGGGGGCGGAGAAACTCCCTACCCCTCGCCCTCCGCGTACCGTCGCACCGCCAGCGGCAAGAACACCGCGATCAGGATCACGCACCACGCCAGCGACCCCGCGACGGGGTGCGTGACCGGCCACGCGCCGTCCGCCGGGGTCGGTGCGTTGCCGAACAGGGTCCGCAGCGCCGTCGTCACCGCACTGATCGGGTTCCATTCGGCCAGCGTCCGCAGCCATCCCGGCAGACCGTCCGTCGGGATGTACGCGTTCGACAGCAGCGGCAGGATGAACGTCGCACCCCCCAACTGCCCCGCCGCCTCCTCGCTCCGCGACAGCAGCCCCAGATAGATCCCGATCCACGTCGTCGCGAACCGGAAGAGCAGCAACAGCCCCACCGCCCCCGCCGCCCGCAGGGCAGACCCCTCCACCCGCCACCCCACCGCGAGCCCGACCACCAGCACCGGCACGGTCCCCGCAGCGGTGACGACGAGGTCCGCGAGGGCCTGCCCCAGGGGCACGGCGGCCCGGCTGATGGGCAGCGTACGGAGCCGGTCGGTCACACCCCGGTGGGTGTCCTGGGCAGCCTGGAACATCCCGGTCATGATGCCGTTGGCGGCGGTCGCGACCAACAGCCCCGGTACCAGGAAGGCCCGGTACTCCTCCCCGGGCATCGCGAGGGCACTGCCCAGCACGTACCCGAAGAACAGCAGCATCGTGATCGGCATGGACTGGGTGAGGATCAGCAGCCCGGGGTTGTGCCGCAGCCGGCGCAGATGCCGGCCCAGCATCGCCGTGCCGTCGTACGCCAGGGCAGAGGCCATGGAGGTCGCGGACGTCGACGTGCTCACGCCGCCACCTCCTTGCGCTCCGTCAGCCGGAGAAAGACATCGTCGAGGGTCGGCGGACGCAGGCTCGCGTCGAGCAACGCCACGCCCGCCGCGTCCAGTTCACGCACCAGACGCGGAAGCGTGACCGTCGGATCGGTGGTGACTGCGCCGACGGTGAGCCGGTTCCGGTCCAACACCGGTTCCGAACCGGTGAGTTGGTCGAGAACCCCGGCCGCCCCGAGCAGCGCGTCCGCATCGGCGACCACGACCTCGGCGTACGACCCGATGAGCGCCTTGAGTTGGGCGGGCGTTCCGGACCGCGCGACCCGGCCGTGCTCCAGGAGGGCGATATCGTCGGCGAGTTGGTCGGCCTCCTCCAGGTACTGAGTGGTGAGGAGGACGGTTGTTCCCTCGTCCCGCAGACCCCGTACCGCCGCCCAGATCTGGTTCCGGGCAGCCGGATCGAGCCCCGTCGTCGGCTCGTCCAGGAACAGTACCTCGGGCCGCTCGACCAGGCCCGCCGCGAGGTCGAGGCGGCGGCGCATCCCGCCCGAGTAGGTGGACGCGGGCCGGTCGGCGGCCTCCGCCAGCCCGAAGCGGTCGAGCAGCTCGTCCGCGCGCGCCGCCGGCCCCCTGACCCGGTGCAGCCGGGCGAACATCCGCAGGTTCTCGCGGCCGGTGAGGTCCCCGTCGACCGACGCGTACTGCCCGGTGACGCCGATCCGGCGCCGTACGGCGGCCGCGTCCCGGACGAGGTCGTGCCCCGCGATCCGCGCCGAGCCCGCGTCGGGCCGCAGCAGTGTGGTGAGCAGTCGTACGACCGTGGTCTTGCCCGCGCCGTTCGGCCCCAGCAGCCCGCACACGGAGCCCTGGGCCACGGCCAGGTCCAGCCCGCGTACGGCGTGGACCTTCCCGAAGGACTTCTCCAGCCCTTCACTAAGTACAGCGTACGTAGTAGTCATGGAGTGACCATAGCGCACTACGTACGCCGTACGTAACTACGATGGGTGGTCGAGGTGATGATCAATGGCCGGCCGAGCCGCCGTACCCGAAGTGATCTGGGCGCGTCCCGAACGTGCGGGCCGTGGCCCCAAGGCCGCGTACAGCCGCGCCGACATCGCGGCCGCCGCGGTGCGGATCGCGGACGCGGAGGGGCTCGACGCGGCCTCGATGCGGCGCGTCGCGGCCGAGCTGGGCTGCGGCACGATGTCGCTCTACAACTACGTCCCCCGCAAGGAGGACCTGTACGAGCTGATGGTTGACGCGATCAGTGGCGAGCACGAGTTGTGGGAGCCGTCGGGGGACTGGCGTGCGGACATGGTGCGGGTGGCCCATCAGACGCGCGCTTTGATGGTTCGGCATCCGTGGCTGCCGCGCCTGATGTCACCGGTGTACGGCTTCAGTCCCAATGCCCTGCGCTATCTCGAACACTGTCTGACCTGTCTCGACCCGTTCGAGGGGGCGTACGGCACGAAGTTCGAGTTGATCGCGATGCTCAACGGCATGGTGACGACGTATGTCGGCAATGAGTTGGCGACGGCTGAGCGGGTGCGGTCGTTGCCTTGGTCGGAGGAGCAGGAGAACGCGGTGCGGGGTGCTTATCTCGGGGGGCAGGTGGGCGGCGGGGGGTATCCGAGGTTGGCTGCGGCGTTCATGGAGGACTCGGGGCCGATTGATCTGGAGGCGGTGTTCGAGCGGATGGTTTTGCGGGTGCTGGACGGGTTTTCGCCGCGGGGGTGAGCCGTTCGTTGCCGGGTGCGGGTCCGTCGTGGCTTGTCGCGCAGTTCCCCGCGCCCCTGAGTTGGTCAGATGAGCGTGAACTGGCCTTCTGGGCCCTCCTCTTGGTGATCCAGAACCGATGCCGGTCTGCGTGCCGTGTCTGGTACCGGGAGGACACCCGCCGCTCGCAGCTCAGTGGCCGTGATCGGGTCTGTCACCGTCAACTCCGCCTGCTGTGGGCGCAGTTCCGCCAGTAGTGCCAGTACCGTGATCAGTTCCAGCAGCTCGGAGGTCCAGGTCTGTGGCCAGGTTGTCGGGCGGATCGCCTCCAGCGTTCCCGGATCGACCGCATCCCCGATCCGTGCCGCGAACCACTCCTCCAGGACCCGCACCCCGCCCACCTCGAAGTCCCACGCCTCCGGCGGTACCGGGGAGATGCGGCCGTCGTCGACCTGGAGTGTCTCCTCGTCCCGGTCGTAGTGGACGGTGACCGGGCGGGAGGGCAACGGGGCGCGTACGTACGGGCGTCGGCCGCCGGGGAGTTTGGGGCGGTCGCCGTCCCGGCGCATCAGCCAGAGCATCCGGTGGCCCAACTCGACGCCCCGGGACCAGAGTTCGGGGTCGGCGGTGAGCGGGACGGAGAGTCCCGGGCGTACGGCGACCAGGATCCAGGCGAGGACGTCGAGCGGGTCGGGGCGGTGGCCGAGGCGGTCGGTGAGGTGGGCCGACAGGCCCGGGGCCAGGTTGGGTTCGGTGCCGCCGGGGCGTCGGTACAGCGGGCGGATCCGGCCCGGGCGGATCAGTGACAGCAGGGGTGAGGCCAGGAGCAGTGGGCCGTCGGAGGCCGGGGGAGGGGGCGGCGCCTCGACCACGAACACCTGGCGTTCGTCCGCCACCCGCCACAACTCCGGGCGGGCCGCGTCGATCAGCCGGTGGTCCGGGATCAGCCACTGTTCGTCGAAGGGGGCCCGGAGGATCCGTACGGGCTCCGCGCAGGGGCCGATGGCTCGTGCGAGCTTCTCCGTGCCGCTCTGCCGGCCCGGCAGTTGGGCGACCGCCGAGTGCGGGGTGCGTGAGCGCGTCGGTTCGAACAGGGTCTCGCGGTCCGGGCCTTCGGCCTTCAGCAGGGCGTCCCAGCGTGCTTTCAGGGATGCGGTGTCGGGGGCCGTCGGCCACCCCCGGCCCAGCCGTGGCGGTGCGACGGACCACGGCATGAGGTCCGCGAGCAGCGGAGCATCGTCGTCGTACGGCACGCTGGGCATCGTACGACGACCCCCGCCGTCCCCTGCCCTAGGTCGCATCCAGGGTCACCGTGAAGGAGAAGCGGTCGCCCCGGTAGTGGATGACGGCCACGTCCAGGACCCGGCCGCCCCCGTCGTACGCGACGCCCGTGTAGTGCAGGATCGGGCTCAGAAGGGGGACCCGGAGCAGACGGGCAGTCTCCGGGTCCGCGAGGCGGGCCTGGACCGTGTCCGTGATGCGGGCGATGTCCGCGCCCACCGCGTCCCGCAGCACCTTGGTCATCGGCCAGCGGAGCAGATCGTCGCGGTCGATGCGCTCGGCGAGTTCCGGACGGACGTAGTTGCGGGCGTGGTTGGTCGGTTCGCCGGTCTCCTCGTCGCCGCGCAGCCGGTGGTACGTGGCCACCTCCACCAAGTCCGGGAAGTACTCGGCGAGTTCGGCGGGCACGGGCGCGCTGCCGTGGTCGAGGAGTTGCGTCGTCATGCCGGACTGCTGGGCCACGATCGCGTCGACCGAGCCCAACAGCCGTACGGGAGCACCTCGTTGGGCGTCCGGCTCGATGAACGTGCCACGCCTGCGGTGCCGGCTGATCAGCCCCTCGTCCTCCAGCTCCTTCAGGGCTTGGCGCATGGTCAGCACGCTCACGCCGTAGTGGCCCGCCAACTGCTCCTCGGTGGGCAGCCGTAGCGGGTCCCGCGCCGAGCGGCCGAGGATCGAGGCGCGCAGGGACTGCGAAACCTGGTACCAGAGCGGCAGTTTGCGGTTCAGGACGATCGAGTCCGGCGCGAAGGAGGTCACGGAGGTATCCGTACCGGTCGGCAACGCTCAGTGCAACGGGCGGAAGTGGCGCTGGAGTCCCGACCACACGTCGTCGTACCCGGGTTGCAGATGCTCCGCCCGTGCCGCCTGTGCCGTCAGGGTCACCGGCCAGCGTGTCTCGAACATGAACGCCAGCCCGTCGTCGATCCGTTGGGGCCGCAGCTCGGCCGCGCTCGCCCGGTCGAAGGTCTCCCGGTCGGGTCCGTGCGCGGACATCATGTTGTGCAGCGAGCCGCCCCCCGGCACGAAGCCCCCCTTTCCGGCCGTCTTCGCGTCGTACGCGCCCTCGACCAGCCCCATGTACTCGCTCATCACGTTCCGGTGGAAGTACGGCGGCCGGAAGGTGTCCTCGCCCACCAGCCAGCGCGGCGCGAAGACGACGAAGTCGACGCCCGCCAGGCCCGGAGTGTCCGACGGGGACGTCAGCACCGTGAAGATCGACGGGTCCGGATGGTCGTACGAGATGGTGCCGAGGACGTTGAAACGGCGCAGGTCGTAGGCGTACGGGACATGGTTGCCGTGCCAGGCGACGACGTCGAGCGGAGAGTGGTCGTAGACCGCCGTCCAGAGGTTGCCGCAGAACTTGTTGACGACCTCCACCGGACCCTCGACGTCCTCGTACGCCGCGACCGGCGCCCTGAAGTCCCGTGCGTTCGCCAGTCCGTTGGCGCCGATCGGGCCCAGGTCGGGGAGCTGGAAGGGGGCGCCGTAGTTCTCGCACACGTAACCGCGGGCCGAGGCGTCCAGCAGTTCCACCCGGAAGCGCACCCCGCGCGGGATGAGAGCGACGTGGCCCGGTTCGACGTACAGCAGGCCGAACTCGGTGCGCAGCAGCAGTCCGCCGGTCTCCGGGACGATCAGCAGCTCCCCGTCGGCGTCGCTGAACACCCGCTCCATCGAGGAGTCGGCGTGGTAGAGGTGCACGGCCATGCCGGTGCGCTGTGTGGCGTCGCCGTTGCCGCCGAGGGTCCACAGGCCCGCCAGGAAGTCCGTCCCGGCCGGGGGCTCGGGCAGCGGGTCCCAGCGCAGCCGGTTGGGATCCGGTACGGATTCTGTGAAGGGTGCCGTGCGGATCGGGCCGTTGTCGGCGGGCGTGAACGGGGGATGCGCCGCTGACGGGCGGATGCGGTACAGCCAGGAGCGGCGGTTGTGGGCGCGGGGCTCGGTGAACGCCGTACCGCTGAGCTGCTCGGCGTAGAGGCCGAGGGGAGCGCGCTGCGGGGAGTTGCGGCCCTCGGGCAGGGCGCCGGGGACGGCCTCCGAGCTGTGCTCATTGCCGAAACCGGTGAGATGGGTCAGCCCTTCGGCGGCCTTCCGGGCGTCCCCGCCGATGTCCCCGTCGATGCCCTCGCTCACGTCCCCGCTCATCTGCGCTCCCTCGCTTCCTCACTCCCGATCCCGCATTCCTATGCTTCACCGTAGGATTCGGTGTTCGCGGGCGCAAGAGGGCGGAAAGCCAGGGGCACGGTTCACCGGACCGCCGCGGAACGGCATGATGAAGGGCGTGCCCCCAGCTACCTCGCTACGTCGTGCGCCCGTACAGCGGCGCAGTGCCGAACGGCTGACCCGAATCCTCGACGCCTGCGCCGACCTCCTCGACGAGGTCGGCTACGACGCCCTGAGCACCCGCGCGGTGGCGATACGCGCCGGCGTCCCCATAGGTTCCGTCTACCGCTTCTTCGGTAACAAGCGCGCCATGGCGGACGCGCTGGCCCAGCGGAACCTGGAGCGGTTCATCGCGCGTGTCACCGAGCGGCTGCGGGAGCTGAGCGGGGGTGGCTGGCGCGAGGCCATGGACGCCGTGCTCGACGAGTACCTGGTCATGAAGCGGACCGCCCCCGGGTTCTCGCTCGTCGACTTCGGCAACCAGATCCCGGTCGGCAAGCGCGACGCCGAACCCAACCACCGCGTCGCCGACACCCTCACCACCCTCCTCGCCGACGTCATCGGCCGCGCACCCGACGACGACCTGCGCCGTACGTTCCTGGTCGCCGTCGAGACCGCCGACACCCTGGTCCACCTGGCCTTCCGGGTCGCTCCGGAGGGGGACGAGCGGATCATCGGGGAGATGCGGGAGCTGCTGCGGGCGTATCTGGCGCGCGTGCTGGACTGACGCACCCGCACTCACGTGGGCGTCGGGCGGACGGGCTCGCGGGTTTGCGACCTCACCCCGTTGAAGGCCTCCCCTCCATCCGTACCGGTCGGTATGCTCGGCCTCAGTCTCCAGCCGTGCGTCAACGCTGCCGCCACCCTCCGGGAGGACCCGTGTCCAGCCCCACCGACTCCCGTACCGCCCTGCGCGTGTGCCCCCTGTGCGAGGCCACCTGCGGACTGACGCTCACCATCGAGAGCGGCCGGGTCACCCGGGCCCGCGGTGACCGCGACGACGTGTTCAGCCAGGGGTTCATCTGCCCCAAGGGCGCCTCCTTCGGGGCCCTTGACAGCGACCCCGACCGGCTGCGCACCCCCCTCGTACGACGCGACGGCGAGCTGCGCGAGGCCACCTGGGCGGAGGCCTTCGACGCCGTCGCCGCCGGAATCCGGAGCACTGTCGAGCGGTACGGGGCGAACTCCGTCGGTGTCGTCCTCGGGAACCCGAACGTGCACACCGTGGCCGGGGCGCTCTACCCGACCGTGCTGCTCGCCGGCCTCGGCACCCGCAGCATCTTCAGCGCCTCGACGGTCGACCAGATGCCCAAGCACGTCTCCAGCGGGCTGCTGTACGGCGACGCCAACGCGATCCCCGTACCCGACCTCGACCGCACCGACCATCTGCTGCTCATCGGCGCCAACCCCCTTGAGTCCAACGGGAGTCTGTGCACCGCACCCGACTTCCCCGGCAAGCTCAAGGCCCTCAAGGCGCGCGGCGGCACGCTCACCGTCATCGACCCGCGCCGTACCCGCACGGCCAAGCTCGCCGACCGGCACATCGCGATCCGCCCCGGTACGGACGCCCTGCTCCTCGTCGCGATGACGAACGTCCTCTTCGACGAACACCTCGTCGACCTGGGCGAGTTGGCGCCGCATGTCGTCGGGGTCGACGAACTCGCCGAGTCCGTACGGGACTTCACTCCCGAGGCTGTCTCCGAAGCGTGTGATGTGGACGCGGACGCCATCCGTACCCTCGCCCGGGAACTCGCCGCCGCGCCCACCGCCGCCGTCTACGGCCGCATCGGCAGCTGCACCGTCCCGCACGGCACCCTCGCCAGCTGGCTGGTCGACATCCTCGACATCCTCACCGGCAACCTCGACCGTCCCGGCGGCGCCCTCTTCCCGCAGGCGGCCACCGACAGGACACCCCGGCCGGCCGGGCCCAGCCACGGCTTCGCGCTGGGCCGGTGGCGTTCGCGGGTCGGTCAACACCCGGAGGCGAAGGGTGAGTTGCCGCTCTCCGCGCTCGCCGAGGAGATCGACACCGCGACCGCGGAGGGCGAACCGATCCGGGCGCTCATCGCCGTCGCCGCCAACCCCGTCCTCTCCGCGCCCGACGGCAACCGGCTCGACAAGGCGCTGGACTCGCTCGACTTCATGGTCAGCGTCGACCCCTACCTCAACGAGACCTCGCGCCACGCGCACGTCGTCCTGCCGCCGCCCCCGCCCTCGCAGAGCCCGCACCACGACTTCGCCCTCAACACCCTCGCCGTCCGCAACCAGGTCCGCTACAACCGCCCCGCGGTCCCCCTGGAGCCGGGCAGGATGGCCGAGACCGAGATCTTCGCGCGGCTGATCCTGGCCGCGACCGGAATGCACGGCGCCGACCCCGCCGCCGTGGACGCCATGGTCATCGACCAGACCCTCGGCAAGGCCGTCAAGGAACCCCACTCCCCGGTCCACGGCCGCGATCCGCAGGAGCTGGCCAAGTCGCTCGACGGCGACACCGGCCCCGAGCGCCGCCTCGATCTGATGCTGCGCCTGGGCCCGTACGGCGACGGCTTCGGCGTACGACCGGACGGCCTGAGCCTCACGAAACTGCTCGCCCACCCGCACGGCATCGACCTCGGAGCACTCAAGCCACGCCTGCCGCAGCCCCTGAAGACGCGCAGCGGACGGATCGAACTGCTGCCGGGGCCCATCGCCGACGACCTCCCCCGCCTCCGCCAGGCCCTCCGCGAGCGACCCGCCGGGATCGTACTCATCGGCCGACGCCACCTGCGCTCCAACAACAGCTGGATGCACAACGTGCCCGCCCTCACCGGCGGCACCAACCGCTGCACCCTGCACATCCACCCCGAGGACGCCGCCCGCCTCGGAGTCGAGGACGGCGCTCCCGTACGGATCAAGGGCGCCGGAGGAGAGGTGGTGGCCCCGGCGGAGATCACCGACGTCGTCCGGCGCGGGGTCGTGAGCCTGCCGCACGGGTGGGGGCACGACCGGCCCGGCACCCGGCTCGGGCACGCCGCCGTCGACCCCGGAGTCAACGTCAACCAGCTCCTCGACGGCAGTCTGCTGGACCCGCTGTCGGGCAACGCCGTACTGAATGGTGTACCCATCGATCTCGCGCCAGCAGGCACAACGCTGTGACCTGGAGTTTTGCGCTTATTGCTCGCACGTCAACATCTTGTTAAGACTTGCGTGGGCGCCCTAACGTCATCGCACTGCCGACTCCGGTGGGAGTTCAAGGGCGAACGTTAGGTAACCCACTCATGTTGACCATCCTGGGCTTCACGATGATCGCGACCTTCCTGGTCCTGATCATGATGAAGAAGATGTCGCCGATCGCGGCGCTCGTACTGATCCCGGCGCTGTTCTGCGTCTTCGTCGGGAAGGGCGCCAAGCTCGGTGACTACGTCATCGACGGCGTCACCAGCCTCGCCCCCACCGCGGCGATGCTCATGTTCGCGATCGTCTACTTCGGTGTGATGATCGACGTCGGCCTCTTCGACCCGATCGTCCGAGGCATCCTCAAGTTCGCCAAGGCGGACCCGCTGCGCATAGTCGTCGGTACGGCCCTGCTCGCGGCGATCGTCTCCCTCGACGGCGACGGCTCGACCACCTTCATGATCACGGTCTCGGCGATGTACCCCCTGTACAAGCGCCTGAAGATGAGCCTCGTCGTGATGACCGGTGTCGCCGCGATGGCCAACGGTGTGATGAACACCCTGCCGTGGGGCGGCCCGACGGCCCGCGCCGCGACGGCCCTGAAGCTCGACGCCAGCGACATCTTCGTCCCGATGATCCCGGCCCTCGCCGCCGGCCTCGCCTTCGTCATCGCCCTCTCGTACGTCCTCGGCCGCCGCGAGCGCAAGCGGCTCGGCGTGCTGACGCTGGACGCGGTCCTGGTGGAGGAGCCGGAGCAGGAGACGGAGACGGTCCTCGCCGGTGCCGGTTCGGGTGTCAAGTCGGCCGTGGGCTCCGGTGCGGGCAACTCGGCCGCGCCGACCGGCGGTTCGGCCGCCGAGGCCCCCACGGCCGGGGACAGCGACGATGACGACGACGACCGGATGCTGAAGGTCCTCGACCCCAACCGCACCACCCTGCGGCCCAAGCTCTACTGGTTCAACGCGCTGCTCACGGTCACGCTCCTCACCGCCATGATCATGGAGTGGCTGCCGATCCCGGTGCTGTTCCTGCTCGGTGCCGCGCTCGCCCTGACGGTCAACTTCCCGCACATGCCCGACCAGAAGGCCCGTCTCGGCGCCCACGCCGAGAACGTCCTCAACGTCTCCGGCATGGTCTTCGCCGCCGCCGTCTTCACCGGCGTCCTGACCGGCACCGGCATGGTCGACCACATGGCCCGCTGGCTCGTCGACAACATCCCCGACGGCATGGGCCCGCACATGGCCTTCGTCACCGGTCTGCTGAGCATCCCGCTCACCTACTTCATGTCGAACGACGGCTTCTACTTCGGCGTCCTGCCCGTCCTCGCCGAAGCCGGTGCGGCACACGGCGTCTCCCCGCTGGAGATCGCCCGCGCCTCCCTCATCGCCCAGCCCCTGCACATGTCCAGCCCGCTCGTCCCGGCCGTGTACGTTCTCGTGGGCATGGCGAAGGTCGAGTTCGGCGACCACACCAAGTTCGTGGTCAAGTGGGCGATCCTGACCTCGCTGGCGATCCTCGGGGCGGGAATCCTGTTCGGCATCATCTGATCCGCACGCGAACCGCACATTCGTCCGGAAGGACACGAACATGAGGCCCGGTGGGAACCGCGGCTGGCTGCTCCGCCTCGTCATCGCCTTCAGCTTCACGCAAGGGGCGGTGTCGATGGCCCGGCCCGCCGTCTCCTACCGGGCTCTCGCGCTGGGCGCGGACGAACGGGCGATCGGCGTGATCGCCGCCGCGTTCGCCCTGCTCCCGCTCTTCGCCGCCGTACCGCTGGGCCGCCGCACCGACCACGGCCGCTGCGCGCCCCTGCTGACCGTCGGCGCGCTCCTCATCTCGGGCGGCTGCGCGTTGGGCGCCACCGCCGACTCCCTTGCGGCGATGGCCGCGTGGAGCGGCGTGACCGGCCTCGGCCACCTCTGCTTCGTCATCGGCGGCCAGTCGCTCGTCGCCCGCCGGTCCGCCCCGGACGAACAGGACCGCAACTTCGGCTACTTCACCATCGGCGTCTCGCTCGGCCAGTTCATCGGGCCGATGGCGGCGGGCCTGCTGATCGGCGGCGAGGACATGGCGGCCAGCAGCGCCCGCGCCCTGCTCGTCGCGGGTGCGGTCGCCGCGTTCGCGTTCACGTCGTTGTGGCGAGTCGAGGATCGTACGGTCGTCAAGTCCCGTACGGAGCAAGGCGATCGTGTCCCCGTGCACCGCATACTGCGCACGCGGGGCGTACCGGCGGGCATCTTCATCAGCCTCGCCGTGCTGTCCGCGACCGACATCCTCACCGCGTACCTTCCGGTGGTCGGCGAGGACCGGGGGATCGCACCGGCCGTGATCGGCGTGCTCCTCGGACTGCGGGCGGCGGCGACGATCGCGTGCCGGCTGGTGCTGACGCCTCTGGTACGGCTGCTGGGCCGGCGCCGACTCCTCACTCTGACCTGTCTGTTGGGGGCGGTGCTGTGTGCGGGGATCGCGGTGCCGGTGCCGGTGTGGGGGCTGGCGCTGATGCTCGCGGCGCTGGGGTTCTGCCTGGGGGTGGGCCAGCCCCTGTCGATGACGACGGTCGTCCAGGCGGCTCCGGCGGGCGCCCGCTCGACCGCCCTCGCGCTACGCCTGACGGGCAACCGCCTCGGCCAGGTGGCTGCGCCGGCTACGGCGGGGATGGTGGCCGGGCTTACGGGGGTGGGAGCGCCGTTCGTGATGCTGGGGGTGTTGTTGGTGGTGTCGTCGGGGGTTTCGCGGGTCCGGAGCTGAGGGGGGTTGGGTATGGGTTTCCTCGCCCCCGCCGCCCCTACCCGTCCCATCCTCGGGGGCGCTGCCCCCGAACCCCCGCTCCTCAAACGCCGGAGAGGCTGACTAACCAGCCCGTCCGGCGTTTGAGGACGAGGCCGTTCAGGCCGAAAGGGGGGCCTGGGGGCGCAGCCCCCAGAAGGATGGGACGGGTAGGGGCGGCGGGGGCGAAGAAAGCTACGGCACCTCCCCAGCCGCCGCGGGCACCCGCTTTGCCACCCGTCGCCGCGACCGCGACACCGCCACCCCCGCCAGACACAACCCCCCGCCCGCCAGCGTGAGCAACCCCGGCACCTCGCCCAGGACCAGCCAGGACATCAGGACGACCAGTGCGGGGACCGCGTACGTGGTCGCGCCCATGCGGCTGGCCGTCGTGCGGGCCAGGGCGTAGGCCCAGGTCGTGAAGGCCAGCGCAGTCGGGAAGACGCCCAGGTAGATCATGTTGAGGGTGGCCGAGAGCGGCGCGTCGGCCGCCTCGCCGACCAGTTGCCCGGCGAACGGCAGACAGGTCAGGGCCCCGACCAGACAGCCGAACGTCGTCACCTGAAGGGCGCTCGCCCTGCCGAGCGCCGGTTTCTGCGCGACGACACCCGTGGCCCATGTCGCCGCCGCGAGCAGACACAACGCCACCCCGAGCACGGACGTACCGCCCCCGCCCGACATCGACAGTCCGACGGTCACTGCGCCCGCGAACGACACCGCCATCCCCGCGAGCAGCCTGGGCGGCATCGGGTCGCCGAGCAGCCGGGTGCCGAGCAGGGCTATGAGGATCGGACCGACGTTCACGACCAGGGCGGCCGTCCCGGCGTCCACCTGCTGCTCGCCCCAGTTGAGGACGACCATGTACACCCCGAACCACAGCACCCCCGAGATCGCGATCCCCCGCCAGGCCGACCGGGGCGGCAGCCCCTCCCGCCGTACGAGACAGATCGCCCCCAGCGCCAGGAACCCGGCGAGCATCCGCCCGAGGGCCAGCGCACCCGGCGAGTACGAGTCCCCCGCACTGCGGATCGACACGAACGCGGAGGCCCACAGCACCACGGTCACACAGGCCGCGACAGCGGCGAGCACCTCCGCACGAGGGGCCGTACGGGAGGGCAGAGAGGAGGACGGGGAGGAAGCCATCATGCTCCAGAGGCTAGGGAGGACAGGCGGCGAGGGCTCGCGATTTTCGGACGTGCGGCTCCCCAAGAGACGTACGGTCGTCGGTCGCTCAGCGCAGAGCCGTCGGCTCGATGCCGAGCAGCTCGGCGAAACGGCGTTCCCCCTCCGGGGTCACCCTCACCGCCCGTTCCGAGCCGATGCGTACGCACCAGCGGGCGTCGAGGGCGTGCCGGCACAGGGCCGCGCCCGCCGTACCCGCGAGATGGGCGCGGCGTTCGGTCCAGTCGAGGCAGGCGCGGGTGAGGGGGCGGCGGCCGGTGCGGTCGAGGTCGATGCCCGCGTCGGCGAACCAGCGCAGCCCGGCGTCCGTGAGCGCGAACCCGGTGTCCTGGCGCAGCAGTCCCCGTACGGTCAGCGCGTCGGTGAGGGCGATGCCGAGCCGTCCGGCGAGGTGGTCGTAGCAGGTACGGCCACGTGCCATCGCCGACCCGGCGCCGGACTCCCGCAGGGTGCGCGGGCGTTGGGCCTCGGAGGGGCCGACCTGGGCGGCCAGGTCCTCCACCAGCTGGGCCACGCGGGTGTCGGCCAGCCGTACGTAACGGTGCCGTCCGTGGCGCTCCTCGGCCAGCAGCCCACCGGCGACCAGCTTCCCCAGGTGCTCGCTGGCAGTCGACGGCGCGACCCCGGCGTACCGCGCCAACTCCCCGGCGGTCCACGCCCGCCCGTCCAGCAGCGCCAGCAGAAAACCGGCCCGCGTCTCGTCGGCCAGCAGCCCGGCCAGCGCGGCGAGCCCGGACGCACGGCCCGGTTTCCTCGTACCCGTCCTGGTCATGGGCCCAGCATGGGCCATGGACACTTCGGCGCCCACCGAACAGTGCGGAGCGCTCCGCTGGGGGTGCCGGGATGGGTCGGTGTCGTCGGTCGTCCGCGGCGCCGTCGTGGCTGGTCGCGCAGTTCCTCGCGCCCCTTCAGGCCCGATCTGCTCAGGCGGTTCGCTTCAGCCGCTCGTGCCGGGGTGGGGCGGTGTTGTCGGTTGTCTGCGGCGTCGTCGTGGCTGGTCGCGCAGTTCCCCGCGCCCCTTCAGGGCGCTGTCGAGCCCCCGACTTGGTCAGTAGGTTCGCTTCAGCCGCCCGTACTGTTGTGCCAACCCGTCCAGCAGCGCCGTTAGGCCCGTCTCGAAGGCGCGCTCGTCGATCTTCTCCTGTTGTTCGGCCAGGAGGTGCGCCTGCCCGAGGTGGGGATAGTCGGCCGGGTCGTACGCGCTTTCGTCGTTCACGAAGCCCCCGGCGAAGGAGCCGAGCGCGGAGCCCATGATGAAGTACCGCATCAGCGCGCCGATCGACGTCGCCTGGGAGGGTGGCCAGCCCGCGTCGACCATCCCGCCGTAGACCGCGTCGGCGAGGCGCAGGCCCGCCGGGCGGCGGCCGGGGCCGCGGGCCATGACCGGGACGATGTTCGGGTGGTCGCGGAGGGCGGCCCGGTAGGAGACGGCCCAGTCGTGCAGTGCGGTACGCCAGTCGCGGCCGTCCTCGAACATCGACAGGTCGACCAGCACGCTCACCGAGTCCGCGACCGCCTCCAGGATCTGGTCCTTCGTCCGGAAGTGGTTGTAGAGGGACGGCCCGCTGACCCCCAGTTCGGCGGCGAGCCGACGCGTGGAGACGGCCGCCAGCCCCTCCGCGTCCACGAGCGCCCGTGCCGTCTCGACGATCAGGCCGGTGCTGAGGAGGGGCTTGCGTGGTCGGGCCATGGCGCACATAGTAGGGCTGGGTCACGGAAACTAGCAGTGCTAATTTAATGGGTCCGGTGGAGGGTGGTGGGGTCTTGGTGAATCTGGGGCTCAGCGACGAGCAGGAGGCCGTCCAGCGGCTCGCCCGGGACTTCGTCGAGCGCGAGATCACACCCAACGTCGTTGAGTGGGACCGCGCCGAGGCCGTCGACCGGTCGATCGTGAAGAAGCTGGGCGAGGTCGGGTTCCTGGGGCTGACCGTCGACGAGGCGTACGGCGGCTCCGGCGGCGATCACCTCACGTACTGCCTGGTTACCGAGGAGCTCGGCCGTGGCGACTCGTCCGTACGCGGGATCGTCTCCGTGTCGCTGGGGCTGGTCGCCAAGAGCATCGCGCACTGGGGGAGCGAGGAGCAGAAGCGCCACTGGCTGCCCGGACTCACCTCCGGCGCGTACGTCGGCTGCTTCGGGCTGACCGAGCCGGGCACCGGGTCCGACGCGGGCAACCTCACCACGCGGGCGGTGCGGGAGGGTTACGAGTACGTCCTCAACGGCACCAAGATGTTCATCACCAACGGGACTTGGGCCGATGTCGTGCTGCTCTTCGCCCGGTCCACCGACGCCCCCGGGCACAAGGGCGTCTCCGCCTTCCTCGTACCGGCCGACACCCCCGGGCTGACCCGCCGTCCCCTCCACGGCAAGCTCGGGCTGCGCGGTCAGGCCACCGCCGAACTGGTCTTCGAGGACGTGCGCGTGCCCGCCTCGGCGATGCTGGGCCCCGAGGGCAAGGGCTTCTCCGTGGCCATGTCGGCGCTCGCGAAGGGGCGGATGTCGGTCGCCGCCGGGTGCGTCGGGATAGCGCAGGCCGCCCTGGACGCGGCCGTGCGATATGCGGGCGAGCGCGAGCAGTTCGGCGGGCCGATCGCCCGGCACCAGCTGGTGCAGGAGCTGATCAGCGACATCGCCGTCGATGTCGACGCCGCACGGCTGCTGACCTGGCGCGTCGCCGATCTGATCGACCGCGGTCTGCCCTTCGCCACCGAGTCCTCCAAGGCCAAGCTCTTCGCCTCCGAGGCCGCCGTCCGCGCCGCCAACAACGCACTCCAGGTCTTCGGCGGCTACGGCTACATCGACGAGTACCCGGCGGGCAAACTCCTGCGCGACGCCCGCGTGATGACCCTCTACGAGGGCACGAGCCAGATCCAGAAACTGCTGATCGGGCGGGCGCTGACGGGCGTATCGGCCTTCTGAGTACGTTCCTGAGTATCTCGGCGGATGTGGCGTGGGCCACGTCCGCCGACCCTTGTCCCCATGGACATGAACGAGAGACCCGTCAAGCAGCAGAACACGGCCGCCTTCTACGGCCAGGCCGTCGCGTCCTTCGCTGTCGCCATGGGCGCGACGGCCATCGGCATCTTCCGGTTGAACGCCGACGCCTGGGTGCGCGGCTTCCTCGCCATCGCCGTTCTGTATCTGGTGACCTCCTCCTTCACCCTGGCCAAGGTCATCCGCGACCGCCAGGAGTCAGGTCGCTGAGCGGGCAGGCTAAGCGCCCGCTCACCCACGGCGGTACAGTAGGGGGTCACTGTCGGTGGAAGGGGCGAACGGGCGATGAGTACGGCGGAGGAGATTGCCGGCGGCGAGGCGGCGCCGTGGGGCGAGGTGACCCCCGACGCGGCCCGGCGGCTGCTCATCGCCGCGGTGGAGGCCTTCGCCGAGCGCGGCTACCACGCGACGACGACCCGCGACATCGCGGGCCGCGCGGGCATGAGCCCGGCCGCGCTCTACATCCACTACAAGACCAAGGAAGAGCTGCTCCACCGGATCAGCAGGATCGGCCACGAGAAGGCCGTCGACATCCTGCGTACGGCGGCCAGGACCGAGGGCACCTCGACCGACCGGCTGGCCGAGGCCGTCAGCTCCTTCGTCCGCTGGCACGCCGGAGGCCGCACCACCGCACGGGTCGTGCAGTACGAACTGGACTCCCTCGGCCCCGAGGCCCGCGCCGAGATCCTCGCGCTGCGCCGCCAGTGCGACGCCGAGGTGCGCGGGATCATCGAGGACGGTGTGGAGACGGGCGAGTTCGACGTCCCCGACGTACCGGGCACGACGCTCGCCGTCCTGTCGCTCTGCGTCGACGTGGCCCGCTGGTTCAACGTCAACGGTTCGCGTACGCCCGACGAGGTCGGCGCGCTCTACGCCGACCTCGTGCTGCGGATGGTGGGGGCCGAGCAGGTCCTGGCAGGTTCTGGCGGGTCCTAGAGGTAGTAGCGCGACACGGACTCCGCCACGCACACCGGCTTGTCGCCGCCCTCGCGCTCCACGCTGAAGCCGACGGTGACCTGGACGCCTCCGGCGACGTCCTCGACGCCGTTGATCGTGGCGGTGGCGCGCAGCCGGGAGCCGACCGGGACGGGCGCGGGGAAACGCACCTTGTTCGTCCCGTAGTTGACGCCCATCTTCACGTTCTCGACCTTGATCAGCTGCGGCCCGAAGAGCGGCAGCAGCGAGAGGGTCAGATAGCCGTGCGCGATGGTCGTCCCGAAGGGGCCGGTGGCCGCCTTCTCCGGGTCGACGTGGATCCACTGGTGGTCGCCGGTGGCGTCCGCGAACAGGTCGACGCGCTTCTGGTCGATCTCCAGCCAGTCGGTGTACCCCAACTGCTCACCGACCGCCGCCTTCAGGTCGTCCGCGCCCGTGAAGATCCTCGGCTCTGCCATGTCCCGGCCTCCTCGCCATTTGTCTAAGCAACTGCTTAGCATGGTCGGCCGCGGTTTCCCTGTCAACGGACCGCGGCAAGCCGTCTTGGGTAGGGTTCGGGGAGTGCCCCAGATTCCCGAGAAGATCCATGAACTCACGGTCGGTCAGCTCGCCGCCCGCAGTGGCGCCGCCGTCTCCGCCCTGCACTTCTACGAGTCCAAGGGCCTCATCAGCAGTCGGCGCACCTCGGGCAACCAGCGCCGCTACAGCCGTGACGCGCTGCGCCGGGTCGCCTTCGTCAGGGCCGCGCAGCGGGTCGGTATCCCGCTCGCCACGATCCGCGAGGCGCTCGCCGAACTCCCCGAGGGGCGTACGCCCACGCGGGACGACTGGGCCCGTCTGTCCGAGAACTGGCGTTCCGAACTGGACGAGCGCATCAAGCAGTTGAACCGGCTGCGGGATCACCTCACCGACTGCATCGGCTGTGGGTGTCTGTCGCTGGAGGGGTGTGTGCTGTCCAACCCAGATGATGTGTTCGGTGAGACCAGGGCGGGGTCGCGGTTGATGGTGGAGAGGGGGGTACGTCGGACGGGTCGGACTTGACCGTTGTTGACTGCGGGCCGGTGGGGGCTGGTCGCGCAGTTCCCCGCGCCCCTAAAGGGCGCGTCCACGCCACGCCCGTTTGCCAATTGGGGGGTGCGGCATCCCCGGCGCACCCCCGTCGTGCTCGTGCTCAGGCCGACGCGAGCAGCAGCCGTCCGCGCCTGGACTCCGCCAGGGCCTCGGGGGTCAGTACGGGTCGCGGCACCACGATGCCGCACTCCGTGCAGACGGGACCCGACGACGGCTCATGGGCCAGGTCGTACTTCCAGGTGAGGCGCTCCCCGACGCACACCGGGCACACCGAGCCCGGTTCGCGCTCCAGGGCGGCGATCAGCCGTCGCAGCACCTCGGCCAGCGGTTCATGGGGATGTACCCCCGGGTCGTCGCACCAGGCCACCCCGAACCCACCCCAGGTCAGCCGATGCCAGTCGTCCACGCTCCCGGGCCGGCGCAGCCCGTCGAACTTCTCCTTCTTGCGGCGCTTCGCGAACTCCACCTCGTAGGCCAGCCAGACCGAGCGCGCTTCCTCCAGCTCGTCCAGTGCGGCCACGAGCCGCGCTGGATCGGGGGACCGGTCCTCAGGACCGAACCCGGCCCGGGAGCACAGATGGTCCCAGGTCGCCCTGTGCCCGTAAGGGGCGAACCTCTCAAGGCACTTGCGGAGCGAGTAACGCCGCAGTGCCAGATCGCTCCGCGGATCCCGCACCTGTCTCGCCAGACTCCGGAAACCGGCCATCGCCTTGCACCTCCGTCACACCTGCACCTGTACTTCGGTCACTTCGGCGTCGTCGAACGGACGTCGCCGAATAGACGTATCGACAAGCGATTCGGCTCCATCCGTTTTCCGATGACGGCCATAAGCCGTTCGTCGGCCCCCATGGGACCGACGTCAACGGCCCTAAGCCGTCCGCCGGACCACCCCTCACGGTTACCTCCCGCAGCTGTCGGCCGCCTGTAGAACACCTGTTGAACATCGCGCCGGACCCAAGTCGCGCCCAGCGCCCCCGAAGTGCCCCCGCACTCCTCCCAACGCATTTGCCGTACCACGTTGTTCAAAAGTGACGCATGTTCATCTTCGAACCCGGGGATACCGGCGGTAACGTCCGGCCCACCCCGTCCGGAGTCGGCCACCCCCCGTCCGGAGGAGCTGCCATGTCACGGCGCACCCCAGGCACCACCGTCGACAGGACCACCGGGACCCTCAGATCCCTCAGGTCACCGAGGTCCCTCGACAGACTGAGAACTCCCCGCGGAGTCTTCGGGTTCCTGAAGACCGCAGCTGTATGCACGCTCATTGCCGGTCTTTTGTCGCCGCTTTCCCCGGTCTCCCCGGCGACAGAGGCCCACGCGGCCGCCGCGAACGACTACTGCGGAGCCCAGTGCTCCGACATCCTGCCGCCCGGCCAGAACGGCAACGCGACCCTCGCCCAGATCATCCTCAACCAGGCCTTCGGCACCCAGCCCGAACACGCGGAAGACCAGCTCGGGCCCTACGCCAACCTGGCCACGGGCTACTCGGGACTCACCAACGCCACCATCAACAACTTCTTCAACGACGCCTCGTTCGGGGTCGCCGCCGACCAGGTCGCCTCGACCCTGGCACCGGCCGGCCGCACCGACGTGACGATCGTCCGCGACAAGAAGACGGGTGTGCCACACATCACAGGCACCACCCGTTACGGCACCGAGTTCGGCGCCGGTTACGCCGCGGCCCAGGACCGCCTCTGGCTGATGGACGTCTTCCGGCACGTCGGACGCGGCCAGCTCACGCCCTTCGCGGGCGGCGACCCCTCCAACCAGGGCCTTGAACAGGAGTTCTGGCGCCACGCCCCGTACACCGAGGCCGACCTCCAGGCCCAGATAGACAACGCGGTCGCCACCAACGGCGCCCGCGGCCAGCAGGCCCTCGCCGACGTCAACGCCTATGTCGCAGGCATCAACGCGTACATCGACGCCTCCGACAGCGGCCGGTACTTCCCCGGCGAGTACGTCCTGACCGGCTGGAAGGACTCCGTCACCAACGCGGGCACCATCCAGCACTTCAAGACCACCGACCTGGTCGCACTGGCCTCCGTGATCGGCGCCCTCTTCGGCTCCGGCGGCGGCGGTGAGGTCAACAACGCGATCTCGCTCATGGCGGCCCAGAACAAGTACGGCGTCGTCGAGGGCACCAAGGTCTGGGAGTCGTTCCGCGAGCGCAACGACCCCGAGGCCGTCCTCACCGTCCACAACGGCGAGAGCTTCCCGTACGCGACCGCGCCCGCCGACCCGCAGGGCGAGGCCCTGCCCGACGCCGGCACGGTCGTCACGGAACCGCTGGTGTACGACCAGACGGGCAGCGCCGCCACCACGACCGCGACGACCGCCTCCACCACGGCGACGGCCACCGCCCTCACCTCCGCGAAGCGCGGGATGTCCAACGCCCTGGTGGTGAGCGGGGCCAAGACCGCCAGCGGCCACCCCATCGCCGTCTTCGGCCCGCAGACCGGCTACTTCGCACCCCAGTTGCTCATGCTCCAGGAGATCCAGGGCCCGGGCCTCAGCGCGCGCGGCGCCTCCTTCGCGGGGCTGAGCATGTACGTCGAACTCGGCCGCGGCCAGGACTACGCGTGGAGCGCGACGACCTCCGGGCAGGACATCATCGACTCGTACGCGGTCGAGCTGTGCCAGGACGACGTCCACTACCTCTACCACGGCACCTGCACGGCGATGGAGAAGCTCGAGCAGACCAACGCCTGGAAGCCGACCACGGCCGACGACACGGCCGCCGGCTCCTACCGTATGCAGGTCTACCGGACGAAGTACGGCCCGGTGAGCCATCGGGCGACGGTCGGCGGGAAGAAGGTCGCCTACACCACCCTGCGCTCCTCCTACATGCACGAGGCCGACTCGATCATCGGCTTCCAGATGCTCAACGACCCCGACTACGTGAAGGGCCCGGCGACCTTCCAGTCGGCGGTGCAGCACATCAACTTCACCTTCAACTGGTTCTACGCCGACTCCACGCACACCGCGTACTACAACAGCGGCGACAACCCGGTGCGCGCGAGCGGCGTCGACGCAGAGTTCCCGGTCTGGGCGCAGTCGGCGTACGAGTGGCAGGGCTGGAACCCGACCACGAACACCGCCACCTACACACCGGCGTCCGCGCACCCCAACTCGATCGACCAGGACTACTACATCTCCTGGAACAACAAACAGGCCAAGGACTACACGACCGCCCCCTGGGGCAACGGCTCGGTCCACCGCGGCAACCTCCTGGAGGACCGGGTCAAGAAACTCGTCACGGCGGGCGGCGTGACCCGGGCCCAGTTGGTGAAGGCGATGGCCGACGCCGCCCTCGCCGATCTGCGGGCCGAGGACGTGCTGCCGAAGCTGCTGCGGGTCATCAACAGCTCGACGGTCACTGACTCCACGGCGGCGGCGGCCGTCAGCAAGCTGTCGGCATGGGTGACGGCGGGCGCCAAGCGCACGGAGACGTCCGCCGGTTCGAAGGCGTACGCCAACGCGGACGCGATCCGCATCCTGGACGCCTGGTGGCCGCTGCTGGTGCAGGCCGAGTTCGAACCGGGCCTCGGCACCGACCTCTACACCGCCATCACCACCAACCTCCCCGTCGACGAGGCCCCTTCGGCCGCACACGGCCCGACCGGCGCACACGCCGGAAGCTCCTTCCAGTACGGCTGGTGGAGCTACGTCGACAAGGACATCCGGGCGGTTCTCGGTGACTCGGTACAGGGCGGCCTCGCGCAGAAGTACTGCGGCGGCGGCACGCTCACCGGCTGCCGGGACATCCTGATCAGCACCCTGAAGACCGCGGCGGGCAAGACGGCAGCCCAGGTCTACCCCGGCGACGATCTCTGCGCGGCGGGCAACCAGTGGTGCGCCGACTCGATCGTCCAGCGCACCCTGGGAGGCATCAAGCACTACAACATCAGCTGGCAGAACCGGCCGACCTATCAGCAGGTCGTCGAGTTCACTTCACACCGCTAGCAGTTGTGCGGGTGTTGGTGGCGGGTCGTGGTCACTTGATCCGGCCCGCCGCCAGCACCACCCGCGCCAACTCCGCGTGGCAGATGTCGCTGTGGGCTCCCACCGGACCCCCACCGTTCTTGACCACCGCCGCCGCGTCGACGCTCACGCACCCGCTCGTCGGCAGCTTCGCGGGCTGGAGCGCCTCGGCGAGCGTCAGCCTGACCGTGCCCGGCACCGCCTGGACACCGTCGTGCCCCATCGCGCCCCACTTGGGACCCAGCGCCTTCGCGACGCTGAGGCCCGCGAACGACCGGTCGGCGTCGAGCAGCCCCTGGCTCTCGCCCGCCATGCGCGAGGCCAGCGGATAGAACGTGCTCAGCGCCCCGTCGTGCTGGGAGTAGCAGCACACCAGAGGACCGTCGATACGGCTCTGCCTGCCCCGCAACGCGCCCCCGGCGCCCGTGTCGTGCGGCAGCTTCTCCGCGAACGCGTAGTGCGAGAAGGCCCCTTGGAGCAGCGTCACCGACTTCACCGTGCCGACCTCCTTGGGCAGCCCGCGCAGCGCGAACGACACCAGCCGGGCGCCGAAGCTGTGCCCGACGAGATGCACCCGCACCCCGGGCGCCGCCTCGGCGAGCCGCCCGAGCACCGGCCCGAGGCCCCGCTCACCGACGGTTCCGGCCCGCCGTTTCATCGCGTAGTACGTGGCCTGCCGCAGCAGCTCCTGCGCGCCCTTCCACGGGTTGGGCAGCGCGAACTCGGCGACGGCGCCCGGGGATTCCGGGGATCCATGGCCGACGAGGGCCCCGGCGAACTCCTCGCAGACGGCCGCCGTGCTCCCCGCGAACATCTCGGGGAGTCCCTCGGGCTCGTCGTCCCCGAGGAGATCCGCCGCGAACCCCGCCTGCGGCGCGTCCGGCGGCACCTCGACGAGCAGCCGCACCAGCCCGCCGTACTCCTCGAAGGCCCGCTCGTCGTCCGGCTGTTGGTCCAGCAGGCGGGCGATCTGCTCGACGACCGTGGCCCGCCCCGGGAAGGTCTCGATCAGGGCGTGCCGGGTGTCCTTGTCGAGACCGGGCCGGCCGGTCTCCGCCGGCGCGGCAGCGGTCGCGGTGGCGGTCATGGAGCGCGGGAAGTCGGGGATCGGCTCGTCCGTGAAGCGCATCGACGGCCACACCACGCCCACGTAGCCGATCCTGGCCGTCGCGGGCGCGAGCGCGGGGATCGGCGCGAAGAACCTGCTGTAGAGCTCGGTCGCCATGGACCGGTCGTTGTTCCAGCCGTGCGCGAAGACGACGAGGTCACGCACCTCAAGCGGGTTCACCTCCGCGAGCAGCCGGTCCCGTTTGCGCCCGTCGGTGTCGCCGTCCGCGTCGAAGGTCAGCTCCCAGTAGGGAGAAACGCTCATTTCCGGATCCGCCATGACAGTCCCCGTCCCCCGTGGTGTGTCGTGATGTGGGGCGTATCGTCCCGCTAACAGGGAGTGTTGGCCATACGTCACGGCTCACTTATAGGCAAGGTATTTCCTACGCACGTTCCGGAATGCCGCCAACTCCTCCTGCCAGCCCGCCACTACCTCGTCGGTATCGGCGCCCGCGTCGATCATCGTGCGCACGAGAGTGGATCCGGTGAGCTTGTCGATCCAGTTGTCGGAGCGCCAGGTGAACCCGCTCCAGACCTTCTTGGCGGTCACCAGCAACGCGATTCCGGTACGCACCGGGTCGTACGCCGCCCGGTCGTGCACATGGATCTGTACGCCCCCGACGGTCTTCCCCTGGAACTTGGAGAAGGTCGGCGCGAAGTACGCCTCCCTGAAGTGCACACCGGGCAGCCCGAGTTGCTCCGCCGCGAGGGCCCACCGCCGGTCGATGCCCTCGGCGCCGAGCAGCTCGAACGGCCGGGTCGTGCCCCGCCCCTCCGACAGGTTCGTCCCCTCGAAGAGACACGTCCCGGAGTAGACGAGGGCGGTGTCGGGCGTCGGCATGTTCGGGCTCGGCGGCACCCAGGGCAGCCCGGACGCGTCGTAGAACTCCGACCGCTTCCACCCCGACATCAGTACGGTGTCCAGCTCCACCGGCGCCGTCAGGAACTCCTTGTTGAACAGCCGCGCCAGCTCCGCCACCGTCATCCCGTGCGCCTGCGCGATCGGCTGCCGCCCGACGAACGTCGCGAACTCCTTGTGCAGCACGGGCCCTTGGGCGGACCGCCCGGTCACCGGGTTCGGCCGGTCCAGCACGAGGAAGGGCTTGCCCGCGAGTTGGGCCGCCTCCATGCAGTCGTACAGCGTCCAGATGTACGTGTAGAAGCGGGCGCCCACGTCCTGGATGTCGAAGACGACGGTGTCCACGCCGGAGGCGGTGAAGATGTCGGCGAGGGGGCGGCCGCTCTTCAGGTAGGTGTCGTAGACGGGGAGGCCGGTTGCCGGGTCGTCGTAGCGGCCCTCGGAGCCGCCGGCCTGGGCGGTGCCTCGGAAGCCGTGTTCGGGGCCGAAGACGGCGGTCAGGTTGACGCGGTCGTCCGTGTGCATCACGTCGACGATGTGGCGGACGTCTCTGGTTACGCCGGTGGGGTTGGTGACTAGGCCGACCTTTTTGCCTTTGAGGGGGGCGTAGTCGTTCGCGGCGAGGTTCTCGAAGCCGGTGTGGAGTTTTTGGGGGCGGTGTTTGGGGGGTGCGGCGGCGCATGCTGCCAGGGATGTGGCGGTGGCTGTAGTCAGGAGGCCGCGTCTTGACAGGGGCATGGGGGTTCCCTTCGTGAGGCGGTACGGGTGGTAGTGGCACCGTAAGTGCTTCCGCCTGTCGTTCGTAGGGTGCCGGTCCGTTGTGGCTTGTCGCGCAGTTCCCCGCGCCCCTAGGTCGGCTTCTCTTGCCCTTCCTTGCTACATACCGACCGGTTAGTCTGGGCGTGCTTGGAGCCGTGTCGTGTCGAAGGAGACCGATTGTGGGTGTCGTTCAGGGTGCCGGAGTGGTTGTCACCGGGGCCGGAGGCGGGATCGGGGCCGCCCTTGCCCGGCGGTTCGCCGCCGAAGGGGCCCGGGTTGTCGTCAATGACCTGGACGCCGACAAGGCGGGAGCCGTCGCCGACGAGATAGGTGGGATCGCGGTTCCCGGGGACGCCTCCGGGATCGTCGCCGAGGCGCGAGCCGCTCTCGGCGGAACCGTGGACGTCTACTGTGCCAACGCCGGGCTTGCCTCGGGTGGGTCCGAGGCGGCCGACGAGAAGGTCTGGGCGCTCGCCTGGGACGTGAACGTGATGGCGCATGTAAGGGCCGCCCACGAACTGCTGCCGGAGTGGCTGGAGCGAGGGAGCGGGCGGTTCGTGTCCACCGTGTCCGCCGCCGGGCTGCTCACCATGATCGGCGCGGCGCCCTACAGCGTGACCAAGCACGGTGCGTACGCCTTCGCCGAGTGGCTGTCCCTGACGTACCGCCACCGTGGGCTCAAGGTGCACGCCATCTGCCCCCAGGGCGTCCGTACGGACATGCTGGCCGGGACCGGCAGCGCGGGCGATCTGGTGCTCGCGCCGACCGCGATCGAGCCCGAGGCGGTCGCGGACGCGCTGTTCAAGGGGATCGACGAGGACCGGTTCCTGATCCTGCCGCACCCCGAGGTCGCCGAGTACTACCAGGCACGGGCCGCCGATCCCGACCGCTGGCTGACGAACATGAACCACATCCAGCAGAAGTGGGAGGCCACCCGGTGACCGACTCCGACTCCGGCTCCCGTTACGGCGCTCAGCCCTGGCTGGGCCTCCTCGACGACGTCCAGCGCGGGCCCATTGCCCCCGACGACTCCCTCGTCCACGCCCTGCGCCGGACCGCCGCCGAGGTCCCGGACCGCACCCTCCTCGCCTACTTCGACGGGCGGCTCAGCCACCGTGAGGTCGACGAGCTGAGCGACTCCGTCGCCGGGTATCTCGTCACCCGGGGGCTGGAGCGCGGTGACCGGGTCGCCGTTCTGCTGCAGAACTCGCCGTTGTTCGTGCTCGCCGTGCTGGGGGCCTGGAAGGCGGGCGCGACCGTCGTGCCCGTCAACCCGATGTACAAGTCGGGGGAGGTGACGCATGTCCTGCGGGACGGTGACGTGGCCGCGCTGATCTGCTCCGACCGGGCCTGGGAGTCGTATCTGCGGGAGACGGCCGCGGACTCTCCGGTGCGGATCGTGCTCACGGGGTGCGAACTGGACTTCCAGAGCCGCGGTGACGCGCGCGTGCTCGAGTTCGAGCGGCTGCCGCAGGCCCCGGACGCGGAGGACCTGACGGCCGTAGCCCGGTACGGCCACCAGGCCCCCGCCGACCGTGATCCGCGCCCCGCCGACATCGCGCTGATCAGCTACACCTCCGGCACAAGCGGCACCCCCAAGGGGGCCACCAACACGCACGCGAACATCATGTACAACGCGGAACGGCAGCGGACGGGCCTCGCGCTGCCCGAGGCGCCCGTCTACTTCGCGATGGCGCCCCTGTTCCACATCACCGGCATGGTCTGCCAGCTCGGCGCGAGTCTGAACAGCGCGGGCACGCTCGTGCTCGCCTACCGCTTCGAACCGGGCGTGGTGCTGGACGCGTTCGCCGAACACCGTCCCCACTACACGGTCGGCCCCTCGACGGCCTTCATGGCGCTGGCCGCGCACCCGGACGTCACCCCCGACCACTTCTCCTCCTTCCGGAACATCTCCTCCGGCGGCGCCCCGCTGCCGCCCGCCCTCGTGGAGAAGTTCCGGGCCGGCTTCGGCCCGTACATCCGCAACGGCTACGGCCTCACCGAGTGCACCGCGCCCTGCGCCTCCGTACCGCCCGCCCACGAGGCCCCCGTCGACCCGGTCTCCGGCACGCTCGCCGTGGGCGTGCCGGGCCCCGACACCGTCGTACGCATCGTCGACGACCGGGGCGCGGAGGTTCCCTTCGGCGAACAGGGCGAGATCCTCGTAAGCGGGCCGCAGGTCGTCCCCGGCTACTGGCGGCTCCCGGAGGCCACCGCGGAGACCTTCCCGGACGGGGAGCTGCGGACCGGCGACATCGGCTTCATGGACGCCGACGGGTGGCTGTACGTCGTCGACCGGAAGAAGGACATGATCAACGCGTCCGGCTTCAAGGTGTGGCCGCGGGAGGTCGAGGACGTGCTGTACACCCATCCGGCGGTACGCGAAGCGGCTGTCGTCGGGGTGCCCGACGGGTACCGCGGGGAGACCGTGAAGGCATACATCAGCCTTCGTCCGGGCACCGAGGGGGACCCGGACGCGCTGGCCGCGTACTGCAAGGAGAGACTGGCCGCCTACAAGTACCCGCGGCAGGTGGAGATCCTGCCCGACCTGCCGAAGACGGCGACTGGAAAGATTCTCCGTCGGGAACTGCGTACCCGGTCCGGGGACTCTCAGTAGGCAACTCATTCGCTGGTCGGTATTCGGTGGAACGGTTTGGAAGGCAGGTGGCGGTAGTGCCCAGGACGACGGACGGCGACGGTACGCCCGTCCCGCAGCGGCTGCTGGCCGCCGCCACCCGGCTCTTCGCGGAACAGGGGTACGACCGTACGTCCGTGCAGGAGATCGTCGAGGCGGCCGGGGTCACCAAGGGGGCGCTGTACCACTACTTCGGGTCCAAGGACGATCTGCTGCACGAGGTGTACGCGCGGGTGCTGCGGGTTCAGCAGGAGCGGTTGGACGCGTTCGCGGATGCGGATGCGCCGGTGGAGGAGCGGTTGCGGCGGGCGGCGGCGGATGTCGTGGTCACGACGATCGAGAACCTCGACGACGCGATGATCTTCTTCCGGTCGATGCACCACTTGAGCCCGGAGAAGAACAAGCAGGTGCGGGCGGAGCGGCGTCGCTACCACGAACGCTTCCGTGCGCTGATCGAGGAGGGTCAGGAGGCGGGCGTCTTCTCGAAGGCGACCTCGGCGGACCTGGTGGTCGACTACCACTTCGGCTCGGTCCACCACTTGTCGACGTGGTACCGCCCGGAGGGCCCCATGACGCCGACGGAGGTAGCGGAGCAGCTGGCGGACCTGCTGCTGCGCGCGCTGCGCCCGTAGGGGTTTTCTTCGCCCCCGCCGCCCCTACCCGTTCCCATCCTTCTGGGGGCTGCGCCCCCAGACCCCCCTTTCGCGCTGAACGCGCTCGTCCTCAAACGCCGGACGGGCTGGGTGGGGCCCTGCGTTCGAGGACAACCGGACTCAGCCCACCCCTTTCTCCGCCGCTTCCGCAGCACAGGCGGTGCCTGTTCAGCCCCGGCCGGGGCTTGATCTTTCAGCCCGTCCGGCGTTTGAGGACGAGGCCGTTCAGGCCGACAAAGGGGGGTCTGGGGGCGCAGCCCCCAGGGATGGGACGGGTAGGGGCGGCGGGGGCGAGGAAACTACGTGTACTTCTTCAGCTCCCGGCGCGCCAATGAGCGCTGGTGCACCTCGTCCGGGCCGTCCGCCAGTTTCAGGGTTCGGGCGCTTGCCCAGAGTTCCGCCAGGGGGAAGTCCTGGCTTACTCCGCCTGCTCCGTGCAGCTGGATCGCCTTGTCGATGATGTCCACCACCGCCCGCGGCGTCGCGATCTTGATCGCCTGGATCTCCGTGTGGGCCCCCTTGTTGCCCACCGTGTCCATCATCCACGCCGTCTTCAGCACCAGCAGCCGCAACTGCTCCACCGTCACCCGCGCATCCGCGATCCAGTTGTGGACCACCCCCTGCTGGGCAAGGGACTTGCCGAACGCCGTACGCGAGACCGCCCGACGGCACATCAGTTCGATCGCCCGTTCCGCCATGCCGATCAGCCGCATGCAGTGGTGGATCCGCCCGGGCCCGAGCCGGGCCTGGGCGATGGCGAAGCCGCTGCCCTCCTCGCCGATCAGGTTCGACGCCGGCACCCGCGCCTCGTCGAAGAGCACCTCGGCATGGCCGCCGTGGGAGTGGTCCTCGTAACCGAAGACCTGCATCGCCCGCTTGACCGTGACACCGGGAGTGTCCCGGGGCACCAGGATCATCGACTGCTGGCGGCGGATGTCGGCGCCGTCCGGGTCCGTCTTGCCCATCACGATGAAGATCCTGCAGTCCGGGTTCATCGCCCCGGAGATGTACCACTTGCGGCCCGTGACGACGTACTCGTCGCCGTCCCGGCGGATCCGCGTCTCGATGTTCGTCGCGTCGGACGAAGCCACCTCGGGCTCGGTCATCGCGAACGCCGAGCGGATCTCGCCCGCGAGGAGCGGCTCCAGCCACTGCTTCTTCTGCTGCTCGTCGGCGAACTGCGCCAGCACCTCCATGTTGCCGGTGTCCGGCGCCGCGCAGTTCAGCGCGGTCGGCGCCAGGTGCGGGGAGCGGCCGGTGATCTCGGCGAGCGGGGCGTACTGGAGGTTGGTCAGCCCGGCACCGTACGCGGAGTCGGGCAGGAAGAGGTTCCACAGGCCCTGACGGCGCGCCTCCGCCTTCAACTCCTCGACCACGGCCGGGGTGTCCCACGGCGAGGCCAGCGCGGCCCGCTGCTCCTCGGCCTCCGCCTCCGCCGGATACACGTACTCGTCCATGAAGGCGAGCAGCTTGGCACGCAGTTCCTCGGTGCGTGCGTCGAACGCGAAGTCCATGGCGGATCAGCCTTCCTGAAGGGTGGTCAGGCCGTGCGAGATGAATACGGGGACCAGATCGCCGATGCGGTCGAAGCCCGCGCCGACCGTCTGGCCCATCTTGTAGCGGTAGTGGATGCCCTCCAGGATCACGGCGAGCTTGAACCAGGCGAACGCCGTGTACCAGGCCACCTGCGAGACGTCCCGGCCCGAGCGTGCCGCGTACCGTTCGACCAGCTCGGCCGGGGACGGGTGCCCGGCGGCCTCGGCGGTCGTGGAGACGGGGGAGTCGGGCGTGCCCAGCGGGATGCTGTACATCACCAGCAGGCCCAGGTCGGTGAGCGGGTCGCCGAGCGTCGACATCTCCCAGTCGAGGATCGCCGTGATGGTGTCGTCCCCGTCGATGAGGACGTTGTCCAGGCGGTAGTCGCCGTGCACGATCGTCGGGGCGGGGGAGCGGGGCAGGGCCCGGCCCAGCGCCGCCTGCAACTCGTCGATGCCGGCCAGCTCACGGTTGCGGGACGCGTCCAACTGCTTGCCCCAGCGCCGCAGTTGGCGGTCGAGGAAGCCCTCGGGGCGGCCGAAGTCGGCGAGGCCCACCTCGGCGGGGTCCACCGCGTGCAGCTCGACGAGCGTGTCCACCAGCGACAGCACCACGTCCCGGGTCCGCTCGGGGCCGATCGGGACGAGCTGCTCGGCCGTACGGTACGGCGTGCCCGGCACGAACTCCATGACGTAGAACGGCGCTCCGGGCGCCGCCCCGTTCTCGGGGTCCTCGCACAGCAGCACCGGACGTGGCACCGGCACGGCGGTCGGATACAGGGCGCTGATCACCCGGTGCTCGCGCCGCATGTCGTGCGCGGTGGCCAGCACATGGCCCAGCGGGGGCCGTCGTACGACCCATCGGGAGGTGCCGTCGGTGACCGCGTAGGTGAGGTTCGAACGGCCGCCCTCGATCAGCCGGCCGGTCAGGGGGCCGTGCACGAGTCCGGGGCGCTCGCTGTCGAGCAGGCCGCGCAGCCGGCCGAGATCGAGACCTGGCAGGTCGTCCGAGGGCATCATTGCTCCTACGCGTACGGGAACGGGACCTGAATCATGATGCCGACCGGTCGGTATGTCGTCCAGTGGGTGGACGAAAAGTGACCGGCGTCTCGCTTCCAGTGTGGGGAAGGAGACGCCGGCCGGGTAGGGCGGGGGTCGGGCGCGCGTGGCCGGAAACCGTCAGTGATCGTCCCAGTGGTCCTGGTGCGCCGCGTGCCGGTGGCCGTCGTGCAGGTAGTCGATGTGGTCGCCGTGCTGGACGGTCGGGTGCCCGCAGCCGTCTCCGTGCACATGGTGGTGGGCGTCGTGCGCCACGTGTCCGCCGGGCTCGCACTCGTCCCAGTGGCCGCTGTGCGCGCGGTGCAGATGACCGTCGTGCGCGTAGTCGACGTGGTCGCCGTGCGGCACCTCGGTGTGGCCGCAGTCGGGGCCGTGGAGGTGCTCGTGGGCCTGGTGTTCCTGGTGCAGCGTGGGAGTGCTCATGGAATCCATATATATCCGGCCATTCGACTTGCGGCGCGTCCGCGCACGCCGGAGTGTCGAAGATTAGGAAACCGGAGGGTCAGACATATGAGAGCCATTACCTACAGCCGGTACGGCGGTCCCGACGTCCTGGAGTACACGGAGGACGCCCCGGACCCCAAGGTCGGGCCGGACTCCGTGCTGATCAAGGTGCGGGCGGCGTCGGTCAACCCCGTGGACTGGAAGTGCCGCGAGGGCTACCTCGACGGCCTCCTGGACGCGGTCTTCCCCGTGGTTCCGGGCTGGGACGTCTCCGGCGTAGTGGTCCGTCCGGGTGTCTCCGTCTCCGAGTTCGCCGTCGGTGACGAGGTCATCGGCTACGTGCGCGAGGACTTCCTCTCGCGCGGCACCTTCGCCGAGTACGTCGCCGCGCCGGTGCGCACCCTCGCCCGCAAGCCCCGCAACCTCTCCTTCGAGGAGGCGGCCGGGCTGCCGCTGGTCGGGCTCACCGCCTATCAGGTGCTCTCCAAGGCGCTCCACGTCCGCACCGGCGAGACCGTCCTCGTGCACGCGGCGGCGGGCGGGGTCGGCTCCGTCGCCGTCCAGCTGGCCCGGCGCCATCTGGGCGCGGCGCATGTCATCGGCACGGCGAGCGTGCACAACCACGACTTCGTACGGGAGCTGGGCGGCGATCCGGTGACCTACGGGGCCGGTATGGCCGACCGGGTGCGGAAACTGGCTCCTGGGGGTGTCGACGCGGTGTTCGACACCGTCGGCGGGGACACGTTGCGGGACTCGGTGGAGCTGCTGGTGCCCGGGGGGCGGCTGGTGTCGATCGCGGACCCGGAGGTCGTCGGGCTCGGCGGTACGTATTACTTCGTACGCCCGGATGCGGTGGACCTTCGGCATCTGTCCGAACTGGCTGAAAACCATGTGTTTTCGCTGCATGTGTCCGAGACGTTTCCGTTGGAGCGGGCTGCGGAGGCGCATCGGTTGAACGCGGAGGGGAGGACTCGGGGCAAGATTGTGGTGACTGTGGACTGGGGGTAGTTCTTTGGGTGCGGGCCCGGTGAGGGCTGGTCGCGCAGTTCCCCGCGCCCCTAGGGGGCGCGCGGTAGTGACCCTCAGTTATAGGAGCAGGGCTGCTCCGCATACCGCCAAGGCGATCGCGCACAGCGTCGCGGCTGTCGCGTGGCGGGCGGCGAGCAGGGGTGGACCGGCGGGGTCCGTCGTCGAGAGCGACTGGATGCGGCGGTGGGCCACCGCCAGGAAGCCCAGCCACAGCACCCCGCACACCGTGCACACGGCGATCCCGGCCGCCGACGGGCCGCCGTGCAGTGCCGTCTTTCCGGCCAGTACGGCCGCGACGGTGCTCGACAGGGTCGTACGCCGCCAGGCCAGCCGGGTCCGCTCCGGTTGCAGCCCGGGATCCCGTACCCCGCTTGCCGCTGCCTCGCTCACCCGTCGCCCCTGACCAGCACCACGACGACCATGGCGAGCGCGACCACGGCGACCGCGAGGCTCAGGAGTGCCGGGAAGCGGGACACCGGGAGGTCGTCCCCGCGCCGCATGGCCCGCTCGCAGCGCACCCAGTGGTTGACGGCCCGCAGCGAGCACACCACACCCGCCGCCAGCAGGGCGAGCGCCAGCCCCACGCGCCAGGCCCAGCGCAGGTCGGGCAGGAACTGGTCCACGGCGAAGCCGCCGCCGATCAGGGCGAGCGCGGTGCGCAGCCAGGCGAGGAAGGTGCGCTCGTTGGCCAGGGAGAAGCGGTAGTCGGGGGTGCGGCCCTCCTCGGCGATCTCCTGGGGGGCGAACCACAGGCGGACGTTCCGTGCGAAATCGATCACGTGCACGACTCTACGGGCTGTCCGGTGACCGGAACGCCTTGAGGCGTTCGTACGCCGCCAGACCGTCCGGCACCCACTCCCACCGGCCCTCGCCCAGCCGCCGTTCCACCTCGTCCTCCGGCAGGAAGGCGTGCCAGGCGACCTCCTCCACCTGCGGGTGGACGGGCAGGTCGCAGCGCACCTCGTAGACCGCCGACCACCAGCTCTGGCCGGCGCCGTTGTCGTACAGGAACTTGAAGAGGGGCTCGGGGCGGGGCAGGCCCGTGACGCCGAGCTCCTCCTCGGCCTCCCTCAGGGCCGCGCCGTCGTACGACTCGCCCGCGCCCACGACCCCGCCGACGAACATGTCGTACAGGGAGGGAAAGACCAGCTTGGTGGGGGTGCGGCGGTGGACGAAGATCCGGCCCGTGGCGTCCCTGGCCTGGATGAACACGCAGCGGTGACGCAGGCCGCGCGCGTACGCCTCGCCTCGGGGGTACTGGCCGACGACCTCGTCGTTCTCGTCGACGATGTCGAGGATCTCGTCGGCGGGAGTGTTCCCGTCAGCCGGGGTGGTCCCGTCAGCGGGAGTGCTCTCGGCTGAGTGACTGCTCTTCTCGGGGGGAGTGCTCATGTCTGCCATCCAAGCCCATCGCCTCCTGCGCGCAGCCGCTCGGCATCGCCGGGTGCAGGCCGAGCAGCACGATGCCCACGACCACCGCCGCGAGGCCCGCCGCCTCCCACGCCAGTGCCCCGGGGTCGGTGCGCAGCTGGTCGCCGAGGAAGCCGACGCCGCAGATGATGCCGGCCAGCGGCTGGGCCGCCGTGAGGGCGGGCAGCGACATGCGCAGGGGGGCGGTCTCGAAGGCGCTCTGGACCAGGATCAGGCCGGTGAGGCCGAGGAGCAGCACGCCGTACGGCTGCCAGCCGGCCAGGAGGTGGGTCAGGCCGCCCTCCGAGAAGCGCTGGCCACTGACCCGCGTCAGGGCGTCCTGGACGCCGTACAGCAGGCCCGCGGCCAGGGCCAGCAGGACCGGGCCCGCGCTGAGGCGGGAGCGTTTCGCGTACGTCGTGAGGAGCAGGGCGGCGCCCAGCATCGCGCCGATGATCAGCCAGTGCCGGAACGGGTCCGTGATCGCGGTGCCGCCGCGCGGCTCGCCCGCCACGATGAACGCCGTCACACCGCCCGCGAGGAGCAGCAGGCCCGCCCAGCCCTGACGGCCCAGTGGCTGCTTCGTCTGCTTGCGGGAGAGGGCGAGCGCGAAGAGCAGGTTCGTCGCGAGCAGCGGCTCCACCAGGGACACCTCGCCCTGGCTCAGCGCGATCGCGCCCAACACCATGCCCGCCACCATCAGACCGATGCCGCCGAGCCAGCGCGGCACCCGCATCAGGTCCAGGAGCAGCCGAGGGGAGAGGAAGTCGCTCAGCGGCGCCTGCCGGGCCACGTTCTGCTGGAGCACGAATCCGAGGCCCAGGCAGCACGCGGCGCTCACGGCGAGAATCAGAACCAGGACGGACACGCGGGGTACCTCGATGACGGGGCGGACGGCGGGGTGTGGTAAAGGCCGACTGTAGCCGCCCGCGCGCGGTCCTGCCCCGGGGATGTGACGGAATCGTGCGGTAGCGAGGGTCACGTCGGGTGCCGGACGGTGGTCTTGTCGCGACTTAACGTCATCTTTGCGGTGCTGTGACGCGGTGGAGTGTGCCCGGTTCTGTCGACCGTCAGGTCAACTGTCCTATACACATGGGTAATTGACACGTGTCGCGCACATATCCGGCCTTGACGTGAAGCGTTCGTGGAGGGTTTGCTGTCCGTGATCAACCGATGGCAGTCGATCGATCGCCGTCAGCGGACCGCGTCGTGTGAGGAAGTTCCCCGCGGTGTCTCCACCTCCACCACCCCTGGGCCGGGGCCGTAGGCGTGCTGCCCAGGCCTTCGACGCCGCGCTGGACGACGCCGAGCTCGTCGTCGCGCGCTCGGCGTTGGCCCAGGGGCGCTGGCAGGCCGTCCGTACGCTGCTCACCACCACCGGCGACGACTGGGACCGCCGGGGGCACCGGGTCACCGTCCTCGCCCTGGAGTCCGGCACCGCCGCCTGGGCCCGCGACTGGCTCCTGGCCGAACCGGACTCCGCCGACGCCGCCGTCCTGCTCGCCGCGGCCACCGTCCAGCGCGCCCTCGCGGGCAAGGACAAGCCCGTCAAGGCCCGCGACGCCTGCCACACCGCGGCCGCGCTCGCCCCCGCCGACCCCACGCCCTGGCTCGGGCTGCTGCAGCTGGAGCGGAACGTGGGCGCCGAGGAGACCGTCGTCCAGCTCTTCGACGAGGTCCGGCACCGCTACCCCGACCACCACCACGCCCACCATCTGATGGTCGCGCGCCTCGCCGAACGCCGTACGGCCGCCGGGCAGGACCCCCTGCACGAGGTGTACGACTTCGCCAGCTGGGCCGTCGAACAGGCGCCCGCCGACTCGCCGTTGGCGATACTCCCGGTCATCGCGCACGCCGAGCGCTACCGCGTTCTCGCCGCCGCCGGGCTGGAGTCCGCCGACCCGGCGTCCTCCGGGCACTGGGTCGGCCGCCGGGCCCGCCAGGTCATGAAGGCCGCCTTCGACTGGTGGCTGGAGTGGGAGCGCGACGACCATCCACGCCGTCTGATCGACCTCAACTTCCTTGCCCACGCCAAGTTCTGCGAGGGCCGGGCCGCCGAGGCCGCCGCCCTGTTCCACCGGATCGGCGCGCACCAGACCCCGATCCCCTGGTCCTACCCGGACCGCGACCCGTACACCGCCTTCCGTGCCGCCCGCGACAGTGCGCTCGGCACGGCGTAACGCAGCACCACGCAACGCAGCACCACAGAAATTTCCGTACGCCCGAAAGGACAACCCCGCGATGACGACGGGCAGTTCGAGCACGAGCAGACCCACCGCCGACAGCAGCAGCGGCATCAGTACGTTCAAGGGGCAGGACCGCGCACTGCGCGCCGACCGCCTCGGCACCGGAGGGCTGCTGCTCTCGGTGCTCGCCGCGACCGCCCCCCTCATGGTGATCGCGGGTGTCATGCCCACCACATTCGCGGTGATGGGCATCGTCGGCCAGCCCCTCCTCTTCGTCATTCTCGGCGTCGTCCTCGTCCTCTTCAGCGTCGGGTACGCCGAGATGAGCCGCCACGTCCACAACGCCGGCGCCTTCTACGCGTACATCTCGCGCGGCCTCGGCGGCACCACCGGAGCGGGCGCCGCGCTGCTCGCGCTGGTCGCCTACAGCGCCCTCCAGATCGGCATCTACGGCATCTTCGGGTTCGAGGTGTCCGGGCTGTTCGCCACCTACCTGGACACCGAAATAGCCTGGTGGATACCGGCGTTGCTGGCCGCGCTGGCCGTCGGCGCGCTCGGCTGGCTGAAGATCGACGTCAACGCGAAGGTGCTCGGCGTCCTGCTCGTCGTCGAGGTCGTCCTCGTCGTCATCTTCGACATCGCCGCCGTCGCCGACCCGGCGAAGGAGGGCCTGTCGCTGCACGCCTTCAACCCGGACACCCTGACCGGCGCGGGCGTCGGCACCGCCCTCTGCTTCTGCATCGCCGCCTTCACCGGCTTCGAGCAGGCCCCCGTGTACGCCGAGGAGACCAGCCGTCCGCACGTCCTGGTCCCGCGCGTGATGTTCCTCGCTGTCAGCTTCGTCGCCGTGTTCTTCGCGATCAGCTCCTGGGCGTTCACCGTCGCCACCGGCCCCTCCGCGATCATCGGCACCGCGCAGAAGGAGAGCGCAGGACTGCTGTTCTCCCTGACCGAGTCCCGGCTCGGCGGCACCTTCACGGACGTTCTGCACGTCCTGTTCGTGACCGGTATGTTCGCGGCGCTCCTCAGCTTCCACAACGTCGTCGCCCGGTACGCCTTCGCCATGGGCCGCGAGGGTCTGCTGCCCGCCGCCTTCGGCCGCACCACCGGCGCGAGCGGTGCCCCCGGCACCGGCTCGCTCCTGCAGACCGTCGTGTCCGTGGTCGTCGTCGGCGCCTTCGCCGTCGCCGACGACGGGCCGGTCGGCGACCCGACCACTCCCGTGCTGAAGCTGTTCACCTGGCTCGGCAACATCGGCGCCCTCGGCGTGATCCTGCTGATGGCGACGGCCTCCCTCTCCGTCATCGTCTTCTTCGTCCGGCGCGGCGCCGCGGGCTCCCAGGCCTGGCGGCTGGTGACCTCGGCGCTGGCCGGCATCGCCCTGCTCGTCATCGCCTTCTACACGATCAAGGACTTCGACGTCCTGGTCGGCACCGGCCCGGACTCCTCCCTCAACTGGGTGCTGCCCGGCATCATCGGCGCCGCCGTCGTCCTCGGCCTGGTCCAGGGCCTGGTCCTGAAGGCCCGCAATCCCGAGGCGCACGCACGGATCGGGCTCGGCAACGAGGCGTTCCAGCTGGACAAGGCGGCGGAGTCGGCGGAATCGGCCTCCTGACGAGCACTTTTTCCGGGGCCGCCGCCTGAGAAGAGGGTGAGAAGCGGTACGGAAGTCCGACGAGCACCCGCGATTCCTGGCTCGACAGGGGTCGCGGGTGTTCGAATGGACAGGTGAACTCCGAACGACCGGAACAACCCGCCGAGCCCGCCGCGTCCGAGGGGCAGGAGCGGGGTACGCCCATCGGCCGCCGGGTCCTGCTCGGCACCCTCGGGCTGGGCGCCCTCGGCGTGGTCGCCGCCCCGACCCTCCAGCGCGGCATGGAGTCCTTCCTCGCCGGCGCGGCGGAGAACGACCCGACAGGCCTGACCGGCCTCCTCCCGAACGGCGGCGGTTTCCGCTACTACTCGGTGACGTCCTCCACACCCCGCAAGAACGCGGAGAACTACCGGCTGAAGATCGACGGCCTCGTCGACAGACCGGCCACCTACACCCTCGCCGACCTGCGCGCGATGCCCCAGACCAGAATGGTCAAGGACGTGCAGTGCGTCACCGGCTGGCGGGTGCCCGGCACACCCTTCGAGGGCGTACGGCTGTCCAAGCTCCTGGACGCGGCGGGCGTACGCTCCTCCGCCGGCGCCGTGCGCTTCACCTGCTTCGACGGCGCCTACACCGAGAGCCTCACCCTCGACCAGGCCCGCCGCGCCGACGTTCTGGTCGCGCTGCGCATGCAGGACAAGAACCTGGGCCACAGCCACGGCGGCCCGGTCCGCCTCTACGTGGCCCCCATGTACTTCTACAAGTCCGCCAAGTGGCTCTCCGGCATCACGGTCACCGAGGACGTGCAGCCCGGCTACTGGGAGAACCGCGGCTACGACATCGACGCCTGGGTCGGCAAATCGAACGGACGCGACGATGAGCCAACGAGCTGACACCCCGGCACTCTCCGCCGCCACCTCCACGTCCTCCTCGGACGTACGCCGCTTCGGCCGCTCCCAGAAGTGGGTGCACCGCGCGACGGCCGCGCTGATGGGCGTGTGCGTGGTGACGGCGGCGTGCCTCTACATCCCCCAGTTCGCCGAACTGGTGGGGCGCCGCGAACTGGTGGTCCGCGCCCACGAGTGGGCGGGCCTGGCGCTGCCGGTACCCGTCCTGTTCGGACTGTTCTCCCGAGGTTTCCGCGCCGACCTGGGCTTCCTGAACCGCTTCGGCCCCCACGACAGGATCTGGCTGCGCGCGGCCCTACGACGCGACAAGCGCCGTGCCGTGCGCCCGGCGGCCAAGTTCAACGCGGGCCAGAAGGTCTACGCGGCCTGGATCGCGGGCGCGACCCTGGTCATGCTCGGCACGGGCCTGCTCATGTGGTTCACCCACCTCACCCCGCTGATGTGGCGCACCAGCGCGACCTTCGTCCACGACTGGCTGGCGCTCACCATCGGTATCGTCCTGGCCGGCCACATCGGCATGGCCCTGGGCGACCCCGAGGCCCGCAGAGGCCTGCGGACCGGCTCGGTGAGCAAGGAGTGGGCGGACCGCGAGCACCCGCTGTGGCGCCCCTGAGTCAGCGATGAGGCCGCCCCGGGCCCGGCTGCCGCTGCGGTGTCGGGCTGCCGGTCCCGTCGCCGGGCGAGGGCCCGACCGGTTCCTGCTGCTCCGGGGGTACGAGGAGAAAAGCGTCCTTCTTGACGGCTTCGGCGGTGCCGTAGCGGACGAGGAGGTCGACAGGGTGGGCGCTGAGAGAGGGACTTGAGCCCGCTCCCGCCCCCGTTGCCATGCCCGGCACGACAACGGAGAGAACGAGCCGATCACCCGACGCCGAGACGAGCACCGGCGGTTGGACAACCTCCTGCCCGCCGACGAACACCTCCCCGCCCCCCAGCAGTTCGGCGGGGTCGAAGTAGGCGTCGCGCAGCTCGACCGAGATCGTGTCGCCGGGTGCGGCCTCGCCGTCGCCGCCGACATCCACGGCGCCGATCCCGTACGCACAGGCGGGCTTGCCTCCCGAGGACGCCTCCAGCCGGACGGTGGCGGTCGGATGCCGCCGGTGGAAGTCCAGGAGCCCGCCCAGGATCTGCCGGGCGGCGCGCCCCTTGCAGCTGAGCGCGTCGTCGGCGGCTCCGGACCAGCCCGCGACGGCCACGCCCCAGTCGCCGCCTTTTCCCTGCACGGCGAGACAGGCGGCGGCGAGCCCGCGCAGTACCCCCCACTCGTCGGCCGACGCGGAGTTTCCCGGGGCCGCCGGGATCAGGTTCCGGGCGTCCGCGCAGCGGTCGGGGGAGCGGAGGTCGTCGTAGACGGCGGCGGGGTCGGGGGCGCCGTCGGAATCGGGCGAGACCGGGCCGGGCGGCAGCCAGTTGGGCGCGGTGAGCATGGTGGGGCCGCCCGGAGTCGTACGGCTGGGGGTGGGCGAGGAGACGGGCGTGCGGGAGGGGACAGGGGTCCCGGTACCGCCGGGGACCTCGCTCTCGCCGGCGCCCTTGGGTGAGGCGACGTTTCCGGAGGCGGGGATGCGTGGGGGAGCGGCGGAGGTGGCTGTGCCGATCTCCCCGCCGTCACCGGGGCTGCTGGACGGCGACGCGGGCGAGACGCTTCTGGCTCCGCTGCCGTTGCCGCGCGCCGTGTCGTCCCCGTGCGTGCCGAAGGCGGCCGCGGCGACGGCCACCGCCCCGATCACAAACAGCCCCGAGACCCGCACCCCAAGCGAAACCGCCATACCGCCGCCCCCCGACGTGGTCGCCCCGACCGCTGCGACAACGGCCGGGGTTCCTCACATCATCGGTCCGCACGGGGCTTGGGGGAAGGCACGTCATCGGATCGTTCACCTGCGGCGATGACCCAGATACGGAGGGGAGAGAAGAGACACCGGAGGCACCCCGCCTCAGGACAAGGGGGTGCGTTGTCTGCACCGCCGTGGCGACTGGTCGCGCAGTTCCCCGCGCCCCCTTCCAGGGGCCAGGGAGGGGGTGGTGCGTTGTCTGCGGCGCCGTGGTGGCTGGTCGCGCAGTTCCCCGCGCCCCTGGGTGGGACTCCGGGCCCCCTTCCGTTTGTCTGCGGCGCCGTCGTGGCTGGTCGCGCAGTTCCCCGCGCCCCTAGGTAGGGCCCCGGACCCCCTGCCAAGAGCCACGGGTCCGCCTCAGAACGAGGGGCGCGAGGTCCCACCTAGGGGCGCGGGGAACTGCGCGACCAGCCACAGCGTGCCGGCAGTCGACGAGCGACCTGCTCACCCCCCACCTAGGGGCGCGGGGAACTGCGCGACTAGCCCCAACGCGCCCGCAGACGACGAACCACCTACTCACCCCCGAAATCGAGCAACACCTTGCACGACCTCCCCCGATCCGCCGCCAGCGTGAACGCCGACTCCGCCTCCCCCACGGGAACCACCGCACTTACCAGCCCGTCCAGCCCCGACTCCACCGCCAACAGAGCCAACGCCTCATCGAACTCCGCGTCGAACCGAAACGCCCCGCGCAGCTCAATCTCGCGCGTGACCACCAGGTTCCCCGCGAACGGGCTGGGCCCGGGCGGCAGCAGCCCCAGCTGCACAACGACCCCACCCCGCCGCACCAGCCCCAGACAGGTCTCCAACCCCGCAGCCACCCCCGACGCCTCGACGGCCACATCAACCTCCCCCGGCCACCCGGGATCCCCGGCATCATCCGCCCGTACGACCGCGTCGGCCCCCGCGACAGTCGCGTACCGCAGCGCCTGCGGAAGCAGATCCGTGACCGTCACACGCGCCGCCCCCGCCGCCTTCGCCGCCGCGACGACCAGACACCCGATGGGCCCGGCGCCAGTGACAAGGACATGCCGCCCCGACACGTCCCCGGCCCGCCGGACCGCGTGCAGGGCGACCGAGAACGGCTCGGCGAGCGCCGCCCGGCGCAACGGCAGACCCGCCGGCACCGACCTCAACTGATCAACCGGCACGACCACTTGCGCCGCGAACCCGCCCTGGACATGCGGCGTACGGGCCGCGCTGCCGAGATAGCGCGTGTCCCGGCAGATGTTCCGCCGCCCGGACACGCACTCCGGACACGCCCCGCACGGGGTGGCCGGGTGCACGGCAACCTCCGTACCGACCACCGGCCCTGACGTACCGTCACCGTACGAGACGACCGTCCCCACGACCTCGTGGCCCAGCACCATCGGCTCCTTGAGGCGGAAGTCACCGACCCCGCCGTGCCGCCAGTAGTGCAGGTCGGACCCGCAGACCCCGCCGTACCGGACGGCCACCAGCGCCTCGCCGGGGCCGGGGGACGGCACCGGCAGTTCGTCGACCCGCAGGTCGCCCTCACCGTGGATCACACAACCGAGCATCGGGAGCATCCCTTCCATGCCAGAGGGTCAGAGAACGCTGGTCATGCCACCGTCGACGTACAGCACCTGTCCGCCGACGAAGTCCGCCGCAGGCGAGGCCAGGAACAGCACCCCGCCGATCAGATCCTCCGTACGGCCCCAGCGGCCCGCCGGGGTCCGCCGGCGCACCCACGCGCTGAACTCCGGGTCGTCGACCAGGGGTTGGGTCAGTTCCGTCTCGATGTAGCCGGGGCCGAGGCCGTTGACCTGGACGCCGTGCGGGCCCCAGTCCGCGCACATGCCCTTGGTGAGCATCTTCAGCGCGCCCTTGGTGGCGGTGTAGGGCGCGATGCCCGGACGGGCCACCTCGCTCTGTACCGAACAGATGTTGATGATCTTGCCGTGGCCGCGTTCCGTCATCCGGCGGGCGGCCTCACGGCCCACCAGGAACGCGCTGGTGAGGTTGGTGTTCAGGATGCGATGCCAGTCGCTGTCCGTGAACTCCAGCAGCGGGGCCCGCAGTTGCATGCCCGCGTTGTTCACCAGGATGTCGAGCGGGCCGACCCGCTCCTCGATATCCGCGATACCGGCGGCGACCGAGGGGCCGTCGGTGACGTCGAAGGAGGCGGTGTGGATGTCACCGGGCAGCTCGGCCGCGGCCTTGGTGAGGCGGTCGACGTCCCGCCCGTTCAGGACGACCGTGCAGCCTGCCTCGGCCAGCCCCCGGGCCAGGGTGAACCCGATGCCCCGGCTGGACCCGGTGACCAGGGCCGTACGGCCGCTGATGTCGAAAAGAGGATGACTCATTCTCGTACCCCTGAGTTGTCTCGTAGCCCTAGATCACCAGTGACAGCAGCAGGACCAGCGCGCCCGCGACCACGGAGATGATCGTCTCCATGACCGACCAGGTCTTGAGGGTCTGCGGGACGGTCAGGCCGAAGTACTCCTTGACCAGCCAGAATCCGGCGTCGTTGACATGGCTGAAGAAGAGCGAGCCGGCGCCGATGGCCAGGACGAGCAGGGCCGCGTGGGTCGTCGACATGTTGGCGGCCAGCGGGGCCACGAGGCCCGCCGCCGAGACTGTGGCGACCGTCGCCGAACCCGTCGCCAGCCGGATCGCCACCGCGATCAGCCAGGCCAGCAGCAGGGCCGGGATCGACCAGTCCTCGGAGATCTCCAGGATCATCTTGCCCACGCCGGAGTCGATCAGCGTCTGCTTGAAGCCGCCGCCCGCGCCGACGATCAGCAGGATGCCCGCGATGGGCGCGAGACCCGTCTCGACGATCCGGGAGATCCGCTCCTTGCTGAACTCCGCCGGGCGGCCCAGCGTGAAGATGCCCACGAGGACGGCGGCGAGCAGGGCGATCAGCGGGGAGCCGGCCACGTCGAAGACGCGCTGCACCATGTGCGTCGGGTCGTCGACGATGATGTCGACCAGCGCCTTGGACAGCATCAGGACGACGGGGAGGAGGATGGTGGCCAGGGTCGCGCCGAAGCCGGGGCGCTTCGCCAGGTCCTCGGAGGGGCGCTGCGGGATCATGCGGTCGGGGGCCGGGACGTCCACCCAGCGGGCCGCGTACCGCGAGAACAGCGGGCCCGCGATGATCACCGTGGGTATGGCGATCAGGACGCCGAGCGCCAGCGTCACGCCGAGGTTGGCGCCGACCGCGTCGATCGCGACCAGCGGGCCGGGGTGCGGCGGGACCAGGCCGTGCATCACGGACAGGCCCGCGAGGGCCGGGATGCCGATGCGCATCAGGGAGTAGTTGCCGCGCTTGGCGACCATCAGGACGACCGGGATCAGCAGGACGACGCCGACCTCGAAGAACAGGGGCAGGCCGATCACCGAGGCGATCAGCACCATCGCCCACGGCATCGTCCGGCCCGACGCCTTCGCCAGGATCGTGTCGACGATCTGGTCGGCGCCGCCGGAGTCGGCGAGCAGCTTGCCGAGGATCGCGCCCAGGGCGATCAGGACGCCCACACCGGCCACCGTCGCGCCGAGCCCGGTGGTGAAGCTGGCTATGGCCTTGTCGAGCGGCGCGCCCGCGAAGGCGCCCAGCGCGAGCGAGCCGATGGTCAGGGCCAGGAAGGCGTGCAGCTTGAACTTGGTGATCAGCAGGACGATGAGCGCGATGCCCGCCAGCACGGCGACACCCAGCTGGGCATGGCCGGCCGAGGTGATCGGCTCGACGGTGTCCGCTGCCAGCATCTCGACGCTGAGTCTGGTCACGGGGGTTCCCTTGTAATTGAAGTGTTTCGGGGCGTTTTGGAGTGTTTCGGGAGTTCGGGAAGTCAGGAGTTCAGGAAGTCAGGCGCTCTGGAGCGAGGAGAGCGCGGCCACCGCCCGGGCGGTGATCTCCTCGGGGGTGCCGGAGACGTTCACGGCGACACCCACCTCGTCCGCTTCGAGCGGCTGGAGGGTGGCGAACTGGGAGTCGAGCAGCGCCGTCGGCATGAAGTGACCCTGGCGGTGCGCCATCCGGTCCTCGATCAGCGCCCGGTCGCCGGTGAGGTGCACGAAGACCACGCCGGGCGCGGCGGCCCGCAGCCGGTCGCGGTACGACCGCTTCAGCGCCGAGCTGCTCACCACCCCGCCGAGCCCGGCCCGCCCGTGCGCCCACTTGCCGATGGCGTCCAGCCACGGCCAGCGGTCCTCGTCGGTGAGCGGGGTCCCGGCGGTCATCTTGTGGATGTTGGCCGCGGGGTGGAAGTCGTCGCCCTCGGCGTACGGAACGCCCAGCCGCGCCGCGAGCAGGGGACCGATCGTGGTCTTCCCGGTGCCCGCGACGCCCATGACCACGACGACGTGGGGGGTAAGCGTCTGCTGCATGGACGCAATGAAACGCATTAGGTACGACAAATTCAAGACCCTGCAATGAATAAGTCTGACTTTTTAAGAGTGTGACGCGCCCCGTACTCTGAGTGCATGAGCACACCGGGTCGAGGGCTGCACGGCCATGTACTGGAAACCCTCGGACCCGCGATCACCGCGGGCGAGTACCCGCCGGGCAGCGTTCTGCGCACGGACGAGCTGGCCCAGCGCTTCGACGTGTCACGTTCGGTGATGCGGGAGGCGGTCCGGGTCCTCGAATCGATGCACCTGGTCGAGTCCCGCCGCCGGGTCGGCGTCACGGTCCGCCCCAAGGCCGAGTGGAATGTGTACGACCCTCAGGTCATCCGCTGGCGTCTCGCGGGCGCCGACCGCCCCGGGCAACTGCGCTCCCTGACCGTGCTGCGCTCCGCGATCGAGCCGGTCGCGGCGGGCCTCGCCGCCAAGTTCGCCACCGCCGAGCAGTGCGCGCAGCTCACCGAGTGCGCGCTGGGCATGGTGGCCAACTCGCGCGGCCACCAGCTGGAGGGCTACCTCGTCCATGACGTGGCCTTCCACCGGGTGATCCTGGAGGCCTCCGGCAACGAGATGTTCGCCCGGCTCGGGGATGTCGTCGCGGAGGTCCTGGCCGGCCGTACGCATCACGAGGTCATGTTCGAGGACCCCGACCCGGCCGCCGTCACCCTGCACGTCCAGGTTGCTGAGGCGGTTCGCGAAGGCGACGGTGAACGCGCGGAGCGGCTCACCCGGGAGATCGCGGTCGGGGCCCTCCAGGAACTGGACATTCTCGCGCCCTAGTACCGGCTAGACGTCCTGGTCGATGTCTCCGTCGACGTACACCCAGGCTCCGTCCACTCGCTCGAACCTGCTTCGCTCGTGCAGCGAACCGCCCTGGTAGGAGGCCCGGAACGTCACGGTCCCGGTGGTGTGGAACGCCGTACCGTCGCCCGTTCCGAGGATCTCCAGGCCCGTCCACCGCATCCCCGCGTCGAACTCGACGCGGGCGGGGCGGGTACGCGGGTGCCAGGTGCGCAGCAGGTACGGCTCGTCCCGCTTCACGAAAGCGCTGTAACGCGAACGCATGAGCGCCTCGGCGGTGGGTGCCGCCGCCTCACCCCGGTGGAATCGGCCACAGCACTGCTCGTACGTCTCCGCAGGACCGCACGGGCATGTGGAGCTCTGGGCAGGGGCGGAAGGGCGTTGCCGCCGGGGATGCGAGGTGCGTCGGGACATGGCCCCCATTCTCCTGCATCACGATCTGTCCGGCGGGGAGAAGCGCCCCACAGGGGTGCGGGGAACTGCGCGACCAGCCCCCACGCACCCGCAGGCAACCACTAAGCGGTAGACGGCGGATAAGAGGGCCGCGCAGGCACCCGCGGCCCTTCCACCACCGGCGAAGATGCCGGCGCCGGCGGAGTCGGCAACGCCGGCAACGCCCCCTGGAACAGCCACGCGGTGAACAACTCGTCCAACGGCTCCGAGGCGAACCGAGCCACATAAGCAGTGAAGGTCCCCGTACTCACCGACCCACCCCGATGCAACCCAGCCCACCCCCGCAGCATCCGGAAGAACGCCTCGTCCCCCAGAGCACACCGCACCGCGTGCACGGTAAGCCCACCCCGCTGGTACAACCGGTCGTCGAACATCAACTTCCGCCCAGGATCCGCGAGTCGAAGATCCTGCGGCCGCCCGGCCAGCAACCGATGCGCGACCGCGGCATGTTGCTGCGCACTACGCCCACCCGACCGCTCCGACCACAGCCACTCCGCGTACTTCGCGAACCCCTCGTTCAGCCAGATGTGCCGCCAGTCCGCGATGGACACACTGTTCCCGAACCACTGGTGGGCCAGCTCGTGCGCGACGAGCCGTTCCGAACTCCGCGCCCCGTCCACATGGTTGGCGCCGAACAGCGACAACCCCTGTGCCTCGACGGGCACATCGAGTTCCTCCTCGGTCACCACGACCGCGTACTCACCGAACGGATACGGCCCGAACAGCTCCTGGAACAGCTCCATCATGGCGGGCTGGCGAGCGAAGTCCCGGGAGAACTCGGGCAGCAACTCGGCCGGAATATGCCCGTGTTGGGGCACGCCACCGAGCCCCGGGTCACCGAGCAGCACGGTCTGGTACTTCCCGATCGACAGACCCACCAAGTAACTCGACGTCGGCGCGGACTGCTCGTACACCCACGTGGTCGTGGAAGCCTTGGTCGTTCGAGTCAACAACCGCCCACCGGCGACGACCGAGTACGCCGACGGCGTAGTGATCGAGATCTGGTAGGACGCCTTGTCGGCGGGCCGGTCGTTGCACGGGTACCAGGACGGCGCCCCGATCGGCTGGCTCGCCACCAGCGCCCCGTCCTCCAGCTCCTCCCAGCCGAGCCCGCCCCACGGGCTGCTCACCGGCTTGGGATTGCCCGCCCAGTGCACCTCGACGGTGAACGCAGCACCGACGCGCAGAGGCTTCGCGGGACGGATGCGCAGCCGGCCGCCGCGGTGCGTGTAGTGCGCGGCCTTGCCGTCCACCCGTACCCGGCCGATCTTGAAGTCGCCCAGGTTCAGCTGGAATTCGGCGAGCGGGGACCGGCCCGCTATGGCGTTGATACGGGCCGTGCCCGCCAGCCGGTTCGGGCCGGGGCGGTAGTCCAGCGCGAGCTCGTACCGGTGCACCCGGTAACGGGCGTCACCGTTTGCCGGGAAGTACGGGTCCGAACCCACTGTCTGCTGAACGCTCACTGCTGAGTCTGCTCCCTGCGCTGTGCTCGTACGTGGTGCCGGAGATACACCGTCCTCTGCCCCGGTACCCGGACGAGCCGCGCCCACCGCCTTCAGGAACGCCATGACTCGATCGGGTTGCCCAGCCAGCGGGTGTCGTCGGGAACGGACTCCGCCGCCATGACCAGCGACGCGGGACCCAGAGTGGACCGGGCGCCGACCGTGGAACCGGGCAGGACGATCCCGCCAGGACCCAGCGTTGCGCCCTCACGGAGGACCACAGTATCCGTCCGCAAGATCCGGTCGTGGAAGAGGTGCGTCTGGAGCACGCATCCCCGGTTCACGGTGGCCGCGTCCTCGATGGTCACCAGGTCGGTCTCGGGCAGCCAGTAGCTCTCCACCCAGACCCCCTTGCCGATGTGCGCGCCGAGCCCGCGCAGCCACGCCGACATCACCGGCGTACCCGGCACGGAACCCGCGAGCCACGGCACGGCGACGACCTCGACGAAGGTGTCCGCCAGCTCGTTCCGCCACACGAAACCGCTCCACAGCGGGTGCTCACCGGCACGGTGGCGCCCCACGAGCGTCCACTTGGCGACGATGGACATGACACAGGCGAGCGCGCCGACCCCGAGCAGCACCAGGCCGCCCAGCAGCCAGAACCACGCGCCCAGCACACTGAACGCGGCGACCGTCAGCACGGCCAGCCCGGCCGAGCAGAACACCGGCACGATCCGGAACAGCTCGACCAGGGCCCGCGCCCACAGCAGATGCGCGGGCGGGTCGTACGTACGGCTCTGATCGCCGCCGCTCGCCGCCCGGGGCAGCTTCATCGGGGGCAGACCCAGGTACGAGCTGCCCTTCTTCGCCTTCTTCGGCGTGGCCGACAGGACCCCGACCAGCCCGCCGTCCGGTACCGACCGACCCGGCGCGGTCATCCCGGAGTTGCCCAGGAAGGCCCGCCGCCCGATCTCGGCCCGCCCGATCCGCAGCCAGCCGCCACCCAGCTCGTACGGCGCGGTCAGCGTGTCGTCGGCCAGGAAGGCGCCCTCGCCGACCGTCGTCAGGCTCGGCAGCGCCAGCACGGTCGACACCTCGGCGCCGCGCCCGATCCGCATCCCGAGCAGCCGCAGCCACACCGGAGTGATCAGCCCGGCGTACAGCGGGAAGAGCGTCTCGCGGGAGCGGTCCATCAGCTGCGTGACCGTCCAGGCCTGCCAGCCGATCCGGCTGTGCGTGGGATGCGTACCCTCGCGCAGGCCCAGACTCAGCAGTCGTACGGCGATCAGCAGCACCAGCGCGTACGCCAGACCGAAGGCCAGTGTGGCCGGTACCAGCGCGAGCGCGACGCCCCGCAGGGCGGCACCGAGCCCGGCGCTCGGGTCGACGAACAGGCTCGTGACCAGCAGCGCGACCGCGCCCGCCAGCACGGGCAGGGCACTCAGCGTGAACCCGGTGATGCCGTACATGGCCCGCCAGGCGCGCCCGCGCTGCGGACGCTCCTTCGGCCAGTTCCGCTTGGCCTTGCCCAGCTTGACGGCCGGTGCCCCGGCCCAGCGCTGCCCGGTCGGCACGGTCCCGGCGACCGCCGAACCCGGCGCCACCTCGGCCCGCTTGCCGACCCGCGCCCCAGGGAAGAGCAGACTGCGGGTCCCGACGACAGCGCCGGCACCCACCTTGACCTGCCCGATCTCCAGGCGGTCCCCGTCCAGCCAGTGACCGGAGAGGTCCACCTCGGACTCGACGGCCGCCCCACGCCCCAGCTTGAGCATGCCGGTGACCGGCGGCAGCGAGTGCAGATCGACGTCCGCCCCGACCTTGCCGCCCAGCGCACGGGCGTACCGCTCCAGCCAGGCCCCGGTCAGCGAGGTCGCCCCGCTGAACTCGGCGAGCCGCTCGGCCGTCCAGAGCCGAAGGTGCACGCTGCCACCGCGCGGATAGCGTCCCGGCTTGACGCCCCGCAGCAGCAGTCGCGCCCCACCGGCCGCGAGCGCGAGCCGCCCGGGCGGGGAGAAGAACACGGCGGCCCCGGCGGCCACCGCCCACCACGACGTGCTCGGCGCCCACGGATAGGCACCGAACCAGTGCAGTACGTTCGCGGCGGCGGCCAGCGCGACCGCCCACCGGAGTCCGAGCAGCGAGAAGAGCGGAACCAGCAGGAGAAGCTGGAGGGCCTTGGCGCGCAGCGGCACCGGTGCGATGATCCGCCCGCTGGTGTCGTCCTGCGCGGACTCCTCCAGGTGCCGGGCGAGCGCGCGCAGCACGGGCTGCTGGTAGATGTCGAGGACGGCCGCGCTCGGGTAGCGCGTGCGCAGTTTCGTGGTCAGCAGGGCGGCGGCGAGACTGCTGCCGCCGATCGCGAAGAAGTCGTCGTCCGCGCCGCCGACCGGGATGCCGAGAACCTCGCCCCACTGCTCGGCGAGCCACGCCTCGGTGCCGTACAGCTCGGCGGCGGGCCCGGTCTCGAACCCCTCCAGCGGCCACGGCAGGGCGTTGCGGTCGACCTTGCCGGACGTACGCGTCGGCAGGTCGTCGACCGGCGCGAGCAGCGGCACCAGGGCGGCGGGCAGCTCGGCCCGCAGCCGCTCGACGGCGGCGGCCTGGTCCCAGCCGTCCTGTGTGACGACATAGCCGACCAGCAGCTGGTTGCCGCTGCGGGCGGTCCGTACGGCGGCTGCGGCACCGGCGACACCGGGCAGCGCCTGGAGCGCCGAGTCGACCTCGCCCAGCTCGATCCGGCGTCCGCCGAGCTTGATCTGCTCGTCGGCACGGCCGAGGAAGATCAGCCCCTCGGGCTCGGCCTTGACGAGGTCACCGCTGCGATAGGCCCGCTCCCAGCCGAGGGATTCGAGCGGCGCGTACTTCTCGGCGTCCTTCTCGGCATCGAGGTACCGGGCGAGCCCGACCCCACCGATCACGAGCTGCCCACTGGCGCCCATGGCGACGGGCTCCCCGGCCTCGTCGACGACGGCCAGCTCCCACCCGTTGAGCGGCAGCCCGATCCGAATGGGCTCCTCGCCGGTCATCAGGGAGGCACAGGCGACGACGGTGGCCTCGGTGGGCCCGTAGGTGTTCCACACCTCGCGCCCCTCCGTGACCAGCCGCTGCACCAGCTCGGGCGGGCAGGCCTCCCCGCCGAAGATCAGCAGGCGTACGTCGTTGAGGGTCTCGGGCTCCCACAGCGCGGCCAGCGTGGGCACCGTGGAGACGACGGAGATCTCCTGCTCGACCAGCCAGGGGCCCAGGTCGGCCCCGCTGCGGACCTGGGAGCGCGGTACGGGCACCAGGCAGGCCCCGTAGCGCCAGGCCAGCCACATCTCCTCGCAGGAGGCGTCGAAGGCCACGGAGAGCCCCGCCATGACCCGGTCGCCGGGCCCCACGGGATCGTCGGTGAGGAACAGGGCGGCCTCGGCGTCCACGAAGGCGGCGGCGCTGCGATGGCTGACGGCGACGCCCTTGGGCTTGCCGGTGGAGCCGGAGGTGAAGATGATCCAGGCGTCGTGCTCGACCCCGGGACGGCGCGCGGGCAGCTCGCTGCGGGCACCGGGGACGGTGATCTCGTACCCCGCCCCGACGACGGCCCGGACCTCGGCTTCGCCGAACACCAGCTCGGCGCGCTCGTCCGGGTCCTCGGCGTCCACGGGAACGTAGGCGGCACCGGCGGCCAGGACGGCCAGGATGGCGACGTACAGCTCATTGGTCCCGGACGGCACCCGGACCCCGACGCGGTCCCCGAGCCCGACACCCGCGGCGCTCAGCCGACGTCGTACGCTCTCCACCTCGGCGGCGAGCGCCCGGTAGGTGAGCGAGGTGGTGCCGTCGTCCAGCGCCGGCTCGTTCGGGTACGAACGTACGGTGGCGTCGAAAACGTCGACGAGCGTGCGCGGCGAGGCAGCGGGTCCCGCGGAGAAACGTGCGGTGTCGCCGAACCGTTCGCGGATCTCTTCGTCGAGCAGACCGAGAGCACTGCTCTCGTGGATGGCTGCCATCAGTCCTCGCGTCTCGTTCCCGGAGACATCCGGGTCGCTGGCGGGGGCCCGCAGGTCTGCCTGGGGTTGTCCTGCTCCAGCTCCGTTCCGTAACAAGCCGGAAATTTTAGTACGAGCCTAGGCTCGCGCCAGTCCGCATGCCACGTGGGAGCGCCGCAAGGGGGGCGCGCCGGGTGCGCCGGAGCCGTGGCCGATGCCCTGACCTGGTGATCTTCAACGGTCACCCGGACGGACGAGATATCGCCCACACACCCAGTGAAACACGGCAAATCGGTCAGCGGGCGGTCCATTTCTGGTTGTCCTGGCCGTTGCACGTCCACAGTTGGAGCCTGGTGCCGTTGCCGGTCTTCTGGTCCTTGACGTCGACGCACTTGTTGGCCTGTGGATTCACCAGGTCGTTGGGCGCGGCGAGGATGAACTGCTGGGCCGGATTGCCGCTGCACCTCGCCAGTTGGATGACCGCGCCGTCTGCCGTGGAGCCCCAGGCGACGTCCATGCACAGGCCGAAGGCGCGCACGGTGCCGTCGGAGTGGAATATCCACTTCTGCTGGGCCTTGCCGTTGCACGACCAGATCTCCAGCGGGGCACCGTCCTTGCCCTTGTCGCCGACGACATCGATGCACTTGCCGGACGCGTGGCTGAAGATGATGGCGCCGGGGACGACTGCCGGGGCCGTCGTCTTGGTGCTGGTAGTGCCGCTGTTGCTCGAACTGCTGCCGCTGGTCTTGCTCTTGGAGCCGGATCCCGTGCTGCTCTTCGAACCCGAGGAGTTCTTCGACGAGTTGGAGCCAGTGCTCTGCCTCTTGCTGGTGCTGCTGTTCTTCTCGGCCGTGCCGCCTGCCGTGCCCTTGCCGCCGGTGGGTGTCGGGCTCGGCGCAGCCTTCTTCGAGGGTGTCGCCTTCTTCGTGACCGGCGTCGGCTCGGCCGTCCCGAAGGCGCTCGGAGTCGCCCCGTCCAGTGTGTCGCCCAGCAGGGTGTCCGTCGTACTGCCTCCGGATGCGGTACGGACCCTGGTGTCGTCGTCGCTGCGGTTGCTGACCAGGAACGGCACCGACAGCAGGAGCGCGCCCGCGATGGCCGCGGCGGCCAGCATGGCCCGGGGCGGGCGGCCGGGGTGGCTGTTCTGCGCGGTGGCGGCGCCGCCGTCGGAGCCGTCACCGGCGGTGGCGATCTGCGGCACGGCGACGGCACTTGCCGCAGCGATGCCGTCCGGGCTCTCGCCCTCCGACTGCGCCTCGGGGGCGGATTCGGGCCGCGACTCCGGCTGCGACTCCGGATCCGGCTGTGCCTCGGATTCCGGCTCCGGCGCGGACACCGGTCCCGCGGCCGGTTCGGCCGCGAGCGGGGCAACGGCCGTGGGGGCGGGCGCGGTTGCGGTCGGGTCCGGCGCCGGAGCGGCGGCACCGGAGACCGGCTCGCCGGCTGCGGACTGCCCGTGGGGGGCGTTCTGTGCGGCGGTCATGACGTCCTCCTGGCGGAGCGGCGGTGGGGGGTGGAGGTGGGGTGTGGGGCCCACCGGGTACTGGAGCGCCGAGCACTGGGGCAGTGGATCAACGGGTACGGAACCGTATCGGTGTTCGGTCTGGGCCGGATCGGCGATCACGATATCCCGGCCGCCGGCGCGCGCCGTCGGCGAGTCCGGGAAAAGCAGAAAACCCCACGTGAAGTGGGGTTTCAGCGGCTTACCGTATGAGTGTCCGAGGGGGGACTTGAACCCCCACGCCCGATAAAGGGCACTAGCACCTCAAGCTAGCGCGTCTGCCATTCCGCCACCCGGACAAGGTGTCTGTCGCGCGGGGTTCCCCCCGTGGCGACGAGGGAAACATTACCAGGCTTTCGGGGGTGGCCGATCACCCCCTGTCGCCGCGTGAACGGTGTGTGACGGACCTCGGCCGGTCTTGGGGCGCGCCGGGTGGGAGGAGAGGATGGGGGAGGACCACCAGCAGGAACAGTGGGAGGTAGCACCGTGAGCGGGACGGACACGACCAGGGGCGTCACCGGCGAGGACGAGGTCGTGGACCTCTGCCGCGAACTCATCCAGATCGACACCAGCAACTTCGGCGACCACTCGGGACCCGGCGAACGCAAGGCCGCCGAGTACGTCGCCGAGAAGCTCGCGGAGGTCGGGCTGGAGCCGCAGATCTTCGAGTCGCACAAGGGGCGTGCCTCCACCGTGGCGCGCATCGAGGGGGAGGACCGGTCCCGGCCGGCGCTGCTCATCCACGGCCACACCGATGTCGTACCGGCCAACGCGGCGGACTGGACCCACCACCCGTTCTCCGGGGAGATCGCGGACGGCTGTGTGTGGGGCCGTGGGGCCGTCGACATGAAGGACATGGACGCGATGACCCTCGCGGTCGTCCGTGACCGGCTGCGCACCGGCCGCAAGCCCCCGCGGGACATCGTCCTCGCCTTCCTCGCGGACGAGGAGGCGGGCGGTACCTGGGGCGCGCGGCACCTCGTCGACAAGCACCCGGATCTCTTCGAGGGCGTGACCGAGGCGATCGGCGAGGTCGGCGGGTTCTCCTTCACCGTCAACGAGAAGCTGCGGCTGTATCTCGTCGAGACGGCCCAGAAGGGCATGCACTGGATGAAGCTGACCGTCGACGGCACCGCCGGACACGGCTCGATGATCCACAAGGACAACGCGATCACCGAACTGTCGGAGGCCGTCGGACGCCTCGGCCGGCACAAGTTCCCGGTCCGGGTCACCAAGACGCTCCGCCACTTCCTCGACGAACTCGGCGACGCGCTGGGCACCGAGCTGGACCCCGAGAACATGGACGCGACGCTCGCCAAGCTCGGCGGTATCGCCAAGCTGATCGGCGCCTCGCTGCAGAACACCGCCAACCCGACCCAGCTGGGCGCCGGTTACAAGGTCAACGTCATTCCGGGCCAGGCCACCGCGCACGTCGACGCCCGCTATCTGCCGGGCTACGAGGAGGAGTTCCTCGCCGACCTGGACCGCATCCTCGGCCCGAACGTGAAGCGCGAGGACGTGCACGCCGACAAGGCCCTGGAGACCTCCTTCGACGGGGCGCTCGTGGACGCCATGCAGACCGCGCTGGTCGCCGAGGACCCGATCGCCCGCGCTGTGCCCTACATGCTCTCGGCCGGCACCGACGCCAAGTCCTTCGCGGACCTCGGCATCCGCTGCTTCGGTTTCGCACCGCTGAAGCTGCCGCCGGAGCTGGACTTCGCGGGCATGTTCCACGGTGTCGACGAACGCGTGCCGGTCGACGCGCTCAAGTTCGGGGTGCGGGTCCTCGACCGCTTCATCGAGGCATCCTGAACGCTCCAATAATCGTCCGCATGTACGTAACTGACTGAGAAGAGTGAAGGCGCTCATACGGTCGTAGCCCTAATGCCTCCTCCTCGTTACTGGTGATGCGGTCCGCTACTCGGGATCGCATTGCCAACAAGGAGGAATAATGATCAAGAAGGTCGTCGCCGCTGCGGCTGCCACTGGTGGTCTGGTTCTCGCGGGTGCGGGCCTGGCCGTCGCCGACGCGGGTGCCCAGGGTGCTGCCGTGCACTCCCCGGGTGTCCTGTCCGGCAACGTTGTTCAGGTTCCCGTTCACGTCCCGGTGAACGTCTGCGGCAACACGATCTCCGTGATCGGGCTGCTGAACCCCGCCTTCGGCAACACCTGCGTCAACAACTGATGCTGCGCCTCGCACTGTGAGGTTCTGACTCCCAGTGAGTCTGAGCCTGTCGGCCCCGGAACGCCTCATGCGTTCCGGGGCCGACAGGTCGTTTCGGAAGGTTCACGACACATCATTTGAAGGCAGGGATGCAGGAATGCGAGAGGTCACGCGCAAGGGCCTGATGACCGTGGCGGCCGCGACAGGCGTGATGGCCGCCGCCGGCGGCGCCCAGGCGCATGCCGACTCGGGTGCGCACGGCGCCACCTCCAACTCACCCGGTGTGCTGTCCGGCAACACGGTGAGCGCACCGGTGAGCGTGCCGGTCAACGCCTGCGGCAACACCGTGAGCGTCGTCGGTCTGCTCAACCCGGCGATGGGCAACAAGTGTGCCAACGGCGGCGGTGGCGGCAAGGGCGGCGGGAACGGCTCACCGGGCGGACACGGCAACCACGGCAACCAGGGCGGTCACGGTGACCAGGGCCACCACGGTGGTCATGGCGGCCAGGGAGGCCACGACTCGTCCGGCGGGTACGGCGAGGGCGGAGGGTACGGCGGCCACGGCTCGCCGGGCGGCTACGGCGGCTACGGCGGGTACGACGGCCATGGCGGGTACGACGGCCATGGCGGGCACGGAGGCTACGGCGGCCAGGCCGGGTACGGCGACTCGGGCGCCCCGGGTGGCTTCGGGTACCCGGGCGGTCCTGGCTACCCGGGTGGCTCCGGCGACTGGGCGGAGTGGAGCAACTGGGAGGGCTCGTACGCCGGCGGATACGCCACCGACTCGCCGGGCGTCGGATCCGGCAACCACGTGGAGGCGCCGGTCAGCGCACCGGTCAACCTCTGCGGCAACACCATCGACGTCGTCGGTCTGCTGAACCCGGCGCTGGGCAACGACTGCTCGAACACCGGGGACGACTCGGGCGGCGGCCACCCGTCGCCCCCTCCTGAGACCGGCCACCCGGGCACACCCCCCGGTTACGGTGAGGAGGCCCCGCCCCCGGGCTACGGCGAGGAGACCCCGCCCCCGGCCGGCCCCGAGCAGCCGCACCAGCCGGAAACCCCTCAGCAGCCGGGTGGGCCCGAGCAGCCGGGCGGTCCGCAGACCCCCGGAAACCCCCAGCAGCCCACCACCCCGGAGCAGCCGGTCACCCCGCACTACCCGGCCACTCCGCAGCACCCGGGAACCCCGGCGCAGCCGAACGGACCCTCCAGGCCCGGGTCGCCGCTCACGCCGCCCGGTTCCCCGCGCGCTGTGACACCTCCGACCGGCTCCTCCTACGTCGACCAGAGCGGTGCGCGGACCGTTCCGCAGCCCCGGGCCGCGCAGCTCGCGCACACCGGCGGTGACCTGCCGCTGGGTGTCGCCCTGCCGGTGGGCGCGGGCATGCTGCTCGCGGGCACCGTCCTCTACCGCAAGGCACGCCCCCAGGCGTAGACCCGTACGGAAACTCCGTACGAACGGGAGGAAACCGTCGCACGGGCACCCGGCGGCGCACTGAACGGAGCGGGCCCCGCAGACGCGGGGCCCGCTCCGTTTCGGCTGTGTCAGCTCACCATGTGGCGCGCACCTGGCGAATGATCCGACGACGCAACCGCACCCTGCGGCTGCCGTCGCGCAGCAGGCTCAGTCGGTCCAACTCCCAGTGTCCGTACTCGGCATGGTCCGTCAGCAGGCGTGTGGCTTCCTTGCGGGTGACCCCGCGCGGTACGTACACGTCGACAAATTCGTATTCCGGCATCGCATCTATTGTGCGGGCAGAGGCCCGGTACGGATAGCGTCTGCACTATGTCTGATGCTGCGCAGCCCACCGCTGCCGAGGTACGCGCCGCCGCCGAGGCGGTCAAGACCGCGCTCGACCGCCACCTGGCGGCGGTCGAACGCCGGTCGGGGGAGGACGACCCCGATGTCTATGAGGCGTTCAACCAGCTGGCCGCGGCCGCCGAGGTGTACGACGAGCTGCTCTACGACCGTTATGACGAGGTCACGCCTTTCGAGATCCCCGGATCGGACGACGCGCTGCCGCCGTACGCGGGGCCCGAGGAGCCGAACGCGCTGAGTGTGCTCATCCGCCGCGACTACGCGGTGGTGGAGCCGCAGCGGCTGCTGGCGCAGGCACAGCGGGTGGAGGCCGTGGACGACGACGGCACGGGCGCCGAGGCCGCCGGCACGGTGCACGGGGCGCTGGGCATTCTGTTCGGCGAGTTCGAGCCGGACGAGATCGCCTCCCGGCACAAGGAGTTCGGCCTGGAGGAGGCGGACTCCACGCTGTGGGTGACGGCCGCGGACGAGGCGACCGACCCCGGCGAGTGGCTGGAGGCCCCCTTCGACCAGGTCGACGCGGAGCGGGTGGTCTGCCGCTTCGACGTCAGCGCGGTCTTCGACGACGAGGGCGACGACATCATCGACGAGGACGACCTCCTGGAGGACGAACTCGATCCGGAGCTGGTGGCGGTGAGCCTCGACGAGGACGAGGATCTGGAACCACTGGACGCCGATCGCTAGTCGGCGGTCCGGTCGTCCCGAGGGCGCGGCGGTCGCGGGAGGTACTGCCTCCGGCGACCGCCGTCGTCGTTCGTCCGCTCAGCCGGCCGGCGGGACCTGCGCTCTGAGCAGGCCGGGCAGCCGTGTCGTACGGGCCTTCGCCGGGACCTCCGCGACCGCGCGGGGGAGTGCCTGGTCCACGCCGTGCACCACGGAGAGGTGCCGTTCCGCGCGGCCGAAGGCCGTGTAGACCCAGGGCCGGGTCAGCGCCGCGGCCGCGTCCCCGGGCAGCACCACGACAGCGGCCGGCCAGTGCAGCCCGACCGCCTGATGCGCGGTGAGCGCCCACCCGTGCCGCACACTCTGCTCGACCCGCTCCTTCGGTACGACGACGGGGGCGCCGCCGCACTCCAGGTGCAGCCCCTCCGCGTCGGCCTTGACGACCTGCCCGGGCACCGACCGCCCCGGCGCGGGCGAGTACGCGATCCGGTCACCGGGGTCGAAGCCGCCGAAGCGGCCCGGACCCGGGTTCAGCCGCTCCTTGAGCGCGGCGTTCAGCGCGCGCGTGCCGGCCGCGCCGCCGTGCCCCGGCGTGATCACCTGGGTCTGCTCGGCCGGTACGCCCAGCGCCCTGGGCACCGAGTCCGCGACGAGCTGCACGGTCCGGTGCACCGCCTCGCCCGCGTCCCGCACGGGGACGATCACGACCTCCTTGCCGGGCGCCTCGACCTGGGTGAGTTCTCCGACGGAGACACCCGAGACGAGTTCGCCGATCGGGCCGGGATCGGGCGTGCGCGAGACGATGTGCGGGCACGAGCGTGCGGCGAGCAGATCGGCGAAGACCCGTCCGGGACCGGCCGACCACAGCACCGTCGGATCACCGCTCAGCACCAGCCTGGCCCCGTCGGGCAGCGACTCCACGACCATCGCCGCGCTCTCCACGTCGAGCTGCGGCGCGTCCAGCACGACCAGCAGATCGAGCTGGAACGCCCCGTCGGCGTCCCGCCCGGGCCCTTCGCCACCGCCGAGCAGCCCGGCGACGGTGACGACAGAGCCCGAGTCGTCGTCATCGGACGAGACCAGTGCCGCGAAACGGCGGCGACCGTCGGTCGTGTGCGTTGCCGCGCAGACCCGCAGGCCCAGGGAACGGGCCGCGGCGACGAGGGCGGCCGGTTCGGCGCGTGCCGCGTCACCGCCGGTGTGCAGCACGAGCCCGTGCCCGGCGACGGCCCGGACCAACTCGGCCGCCGAACCGGCCCCCGAAGCCCCGGCCGCCGACTCCCAGTCCTCGGAAGCTTCCTTTGGCAGCGAGTTGACGATCCGGGCCAGCCCGTCGGCGAGGCTCTCCTCGGCGAGCGCGTACCGCTCCAGCCCGATGAGGACGCGGACGGGCCGCTCCTCGTCCTCATCGCTCTCCTCGTCCGTGGCGCGCTGGGCGACTTCCTCGACCGCGTCCTGGAACTCCAGGGCCTCGCCCTCGGCGACCGTGCCCTGTACGGCGGTCTCAGGGTCGGGCACGCTGCGCTGGGCGAGGGCGGCGGTGAGCGCGGCGGCGTCCAGGACGGTGTGTCCGGCGAGGGCGGCCTGCTCCAGCAGCCACACGGTGACCGCCCGGCCCCGCCGCTCGTCGTCCGGACCGCACTCGGCGCCGAGCAGCGCCCGCGCGAACCCGTCGGCCTGCTCGGGCCGCACCCCGGTGACCCGGAGCAACTGCCAGGGATCGGCGCGCAGTTGTCCATCGGCTCCCTCGCCCAGCGCCGAGACGACCTGCGGCGCGAGCGTGTCCGGCGCGCCTCCTTCGGCCAGGACGCCCAGCACGGCCTCGACGGCTTCGGGCGCGGGCGCGGGGTCGCCGGCGACGGGGCTGGTGGGGCGCGGTACGGGGGTGGGCGAAGCCGGAGGCCGAGTGGCAGGAGCAGGGGTGGGCCTGATGGCTTCCGGGGCGCGGAAGGCGATGGCGGCCGCGGGCTTCTCCCCGCTCTCCACTGCCCGTACGGCGGCCATCAGCTCGGCGGCCGTACCGCTCAGCTTGGTGCCGCTGGCGATCGGCCCCTGCTTCTCGGCCTTGCGCCGCTCGATCCGCTCCCGAAGCTCCCGCTGCGCGGCCAGTTCGGCCTCGGCCTCGGAGGGTTGCGCGGAGTCGCCGTCGGCACCCTTTGAGGTGTCCCCGGCCTGGTCGGCCTGGTCTGCCTGCTCGGCCGACGAGTCGTCCGCTGCCGCGTCCTGGGCGGCCTCCGCGGCGGCGTCCGGGGCCCCCGGCTCGGCTTCCTCCGTGGTGTCGGGCTCCGTGGTCACAGCGTGCTCCAGTCGTGATCGGGATAGCGGTGCACGGGCGCTGACACATCGTCGAGCGCCCGGCAGATCTCGTCAGGAAGACTAAGGGTCTCCACTGACAATGCCGCCGTGAGCTGCTGCGCGTTGCGCGCGCCGACGATGGGGGCGGCCACGCCGGGCCGGTCGCGGATCCAGGCGAGCGCCACCTGCAACGGCGTCACCGCGAGCCCGTCCGCCGCGGTCTGCACCGCGTCCACGATGCGGCTGGCCGTGTCGTCGAGGTACGGCGCGACAAAGGGCGCCAGGTGTTCCGAGGCGCCCCGGGAGTCCATGGGGGTGGCGTTGCGGTACTTGGCGGTGAGGACGCCGCGCCCGAGCGGCGAGGAGGGCAGCAGCCCGATGCCCAGGTCGATCGCGGCGGGGAGCACCTCGCGCTCGACGCCGCGCTGGAGCAGGGAGTACTCCAGTTGCGTGCTGGACAGCCGGGTACGTATGCCTGGTGCCGCGAGCTGCCAGGTGGCTGCCTTGGCGAGCTGCCAGCCGCAGAAGTTGGAGACGCCGGCGTATCGGGCGCGGCCGCTGCTGACGGCGAGGTCGAGGGCCTGGAGGGTCTCCTCCAGGGGGGTGTCGGGGTCGTAGGCGTGGATGTGCCAGACGTCGACGTAGTCCGTGCCGAGGCGGGTGAGGGAGGCGTCCAGGGCGGCGAGGAGGTGGCCGCGGGAGCCGTCCACGCGGCGCTCGGGGTCGGGCACGCTGCCGGCCTTGGTCGAGATGACCAGGTCGCGACGCGGTACGAGCCCTTCCATGAGCTGTCCGAGCAGGTACTCGGCCTCTCCGTCGCCGTACACGTCCGCGGTGTCGACGAGGGTTCCGCCCGCTTCCCAGAACGCTTTCAACAGGTCCGCGGCGTCGTGCTCGTCCGTGTCCCGACCCCAGGTCAGGGTGCCGAGTCCGATCCGGGACACACGCAGGCCGGTACGGCCGAGATGCCTCTGCTCCATGAACGCCGAGATTACTGGCCAGAACTGGCCGAGTGGGTTGCCTGTGGACAACGGTTTTCCTCGCCCCCGCCGCCCCTACCCGTTCCCGTCCCTGAGGGCTGCGCCCCCAGACCCCCGCTCCGGCCCTGAAGGGGCCTTGTCCTCAAACGCCGGACGGGCTGGGGGTGCCTGAGGTCTGCGTTCGAGGACAAGCGCGCTCCGCCCAGCTTTTTCCCGCCCACCCGCCCCCGCCGCACTTCAGTACCGGCCGTCACCCTCCAGCCCGTCCGGCGTTTGAGGACGAGCGCGTTCAGCGCGACAGGGGGGTCTGGGGGCGCAGCCCCCAGGGATGGGTATGGGTAGGGGCGGCGGGGGCGAAGAAACTCCACGGCCCCCCGAACTCCCAGTCAGCGAGATGCATGCCCCACCGACATCCCCGCGTCCACACGCTAGTGTCGGTCGCACAAGGGACGTTACTGATCGGTAAGGGGAATCGGCCATGCAGCTCGGGATCAACCTCGGCTACTGGGGCGCCGGAATGGACGCGGACAATCTGGCCGTCGCCCAGGAGGCCGACCGGCTCGGATACGCCGTCTGCTGGGCCGCCGAGGCCTACGGCTCGGACGCCGCCACCGTACTCACCTGGGTCGCCGCCCAGACCGAACGCATCGACGTCGGCTCGGCCATCTTCCAGATCCCGGCCCGCCAGCCCGCGATGACCGCGATGACCGCCGCGACCCTGGACTCGCTCTCCGGCGGCCGCTTCCGCCTCGGCCTCGGCGTCTCCGGCCCGCAGGTCTCCGAGGGCTGGTACGGCGTCAAGTTCGACAAGCCGCTCTCCCGCACCCGCGAGTACGTGGAGATCGTACGCAAGGCCATGAGCCGTGAGCGGCTCTCCCACGACGGCGAGCACTGGACGCTGCCGCTGCCCGGCGGCCCGGGCAAGCCCATCAAGCTCACCGTGCACCCCGAGCGCGAGCACATCCCGCTCTACATCGCCGCGATCGGCCCCAAGAACCTCGAACAGACCGGCGAGATCGCCGACGGCGCGCTGCTGATCTTCCCGTCCGCCGCGCACATCGAGGACACCGCCATCCAGTACCTGCGCGCGGGGCGCGAGAAGGCCGGGAAGACTCTGGAGGGGTTCGACATCTGTCCCACCCTCCCGCTCGCCGTCGGCGACGACAAGGACGTGGCCACGCTCGCCGACACCTTCCGGCCCTACACCGCCCTGTACGTGGGCGGCATGGGCAGCCGTAAGCAGAACTTCTACAACCAGCTCGCCCAGCGCATGGGGTACGAGAAGGAAGCCGCCGAGATCCAGGACAAGTACCTGTCCGGCGACAAGACGGGCGCCGCGGCCGCCATTCCGCACGACCTGATCGACCAGACGACACTGCTCGGCTCGGTGGACCGCATCGCCGACCGGATGCGCGCCTACGCGGCGGCCGGTGTCACCACGCTCACCCTCGCCCCGGCCGGCTTCACGCTCGACGAGCGGATCGCCTCGCTCCGGGCGGGCACCGACGCCCTGGAGCGTGCCGGACTGGCGTAGGCAGGACCAACAGGAGCAATGAAGTTCCGCGGCCGTGGTGGGGGCTCGGGGGTCTTCCCCGCCACGGCCGTCACGCAGCACAACGCGTCGGCGCCCCCGCGGTTACGCCCCGCACGCCCTCCACGCCCTCGTACTTACGTCCCGACGCGCCCCTCCTGGTCCTCCTTTTGGCGGAGTTGTCCGACACAGCTGTTGCAGCGTCCCTGGCACCGCATTTGACTCGTACTTCGACTGGTTTCTTTGACTGGTTCTTTGCGGAACCCTGCAGAACGCGGAACTGCGAGAGGTGCCTCTGATGCTTTCGGCCAGGAGTCTGTTCCAGGAGATCCTCGACAACGACGATTCCTTCCGTCTCTTCTGCTCCATCGCGGCCAGCGGTGAGTCACAGGGCGGCTGGGAGAACGCCCGTATCGCCGCGCTCGTCCCGGCGGACGAACGCGCCCTCGCTCCCAAGATCACCCGCCATGGCGCGGACGAGGACAAGCACGGGCGGATCTTCAACGCCCTCATGAAGAAGCGCGGCCTCCAGCCCGTCGACGTCCCGGCCGACACCGACTACACGATGCTGCTGGAACGGCGGGGCATCGGTCTCGCGCACGAGAAGCTCAAGGGCGACGAGCCGCTGACCGTGCAGGACATCGTCACCTACCTCGCCCACAGCCGTGTCACCGAGCAGCGTGCCTCCGAGGAGATGGAGCTGCTGCGCAAGTACTTCGGAGACCACCCCGACCTCGGCCGCGCGGTACGGATGATCTCGAACGACGAGGACAACCACCTCGCCTACTGCCACGAGGAACTCCTGCGCTTCACCGCCGCCGGGCACGGCCGCGCCATCCAGCGGACGCTGCGCGCGTGCGCGCTCGCCGAGATCCGCGTCTACCGGGACGTCAGTCTCGCGGTGATGTCCCACATGGGGCGCGTCCTCGGCTGGCCGCGTCCCAAGGCGGCCGTCCTCGCGGCGGGCATCCGCGCGGTGTACGCCTACGAGCGCGCCGTCGGCTGGCGCCGCATGGTCTCCCTGCGGATGCCCGAACGCCGGAACGCGCTGGGCGGCCCGGCGACCACGGCCCCCGAGTTCGCCTGAGCAACAGGGTTACGGACCTACAGCCAGCCCCTCCGCTTGAACATCCGGTACAGCAGGACCTCCACCACCGCCATCGCCACGATCAGCGCCGGATACGACCACGCCCAGCGCAGCTCCGGCATGTGGTCGAAGTTCATGCCGTAGATTCCCGCGACCATCGTGGGGATCGCGGCCATGGCGGCGAACGCGGAGATCTTCCGCATGTCGTCGTTCTGCCGGACGCTCATCTGCGCGAGATGGGCCGACAGCACGTCGGAGACCAGGCGGTCCAGGCCCTCCACGGACTCGTTCACGCGCGTGAGGTGGTCGCTCACGTCCCGGAAGAAGGGCTCGGCCTTCTCGTGGACGAAGGGCACGCGTGCGCCGAACAGGCCCGTGCCCGAGAGCCTGCCGAGCGGCGCCGCCAGGGGGCCGGTGGCGCGGCGGAACTCCAGGATCTGCCGCTTGAAGGTGTAGATCCTGGACGCCGTGTGACGTGAGCCCCCGCCGGACGGCGAGAACACCTCCGCCTCCAGCTCCTCCAGGTCGGTGCCCAGCTCGTCCGCGACCTCCACGTAGTGGTCGACGACGGCGTCGGCGATCGAGTACAGCACCGCCGTGGGGCCGTGCCGCAGCATCTCGGGCTCCGCCTCCAACCGGTGCCGTACGGCGGCCAGGGGCGCCTCCAGGCCGTGCCGCACGGTCACCACGAAGGAATCGCCGATGAAGACCATGATCTCGCCGGAGGAGACGATGTCGGCCTTCGGCTCGTACCCGACCGGCTTGAGCACCACGAACAGCGAGTCGTCGTACACCTCCAGCTTCGGCCGCTGATGCGCGTTGAGGGCGTCCTCGACGGCCAGGGGGTGCAGTCCGAACTCCTGCGTGACCCGGTCGAACTCCTTCTCCGTGGGCTCGTACAGCCCGATCCACACGAACGCGTCCCCGGACCGGTGCGTGCGGCATGTGTCGAGGGCGTCGGAGAGGTCCTCGGGACCCTCGGTCCGGCGCCCGTCGCGGTAGATGGCGCAGTCCACGATCACGGTGCGAATTCTCCCGCCGTCCGGCCGGAAACGCACTCCCGCGTACCACTGGAAGTCGTACGCCTACGCTGGTCCGCATGCCCACGCTGATCCTCGTCCGGCACGGACGTTCCACCGCCAACACCTCCGGGGTGCTCGCCGGCCGTACGCCCGGCGTCGCCCTCGACGAACGGGGTGCCGCGCAGGCCGCCGCGCTGCCCGGGAGGCTCGCCGAACTGCCCATCGCGGAGGTCGTCACCAGCCCGCTGCAGCGCTGCCAGGAGACGGTCCGGCCCCTGCTCGACGCCCGGCCGGAGCTGCGCGCGCACACCGAGGAGCGGATCTCCGAGTGCGACTACGGGGACTGGTCCGGGCGCAAGCTCGCCGAACTGATGGACGAGCCCCTGATGCAGGTCGTCCAGGCCCACCCGACCGCCGCCGCGTTCCCCGGCGGCGAGTCCATGCGGGCCATGCAGACCCGTGCCGCCGAAGCGGTACGCGAGTGGAACGCGCGCGTGGAGGCCGATCACGGCTCCGACGCCGTGTACCTCATGTGCTCCCACGGCGACATCATCAAGTCCCTCGTCGCCGACGCTCTCGGGCTCCATCTCGACCTCTTCCAGCGGGTGTCCGTAGACCCGTGTTCCATCACCGCGATCCGTTACACCCGTCTCAGGCCATTTCTCGTTCGCCTCGGCGACACCGGCGATTTCGCCTCCCTGGTGCCGCGCGAGGACCCTCCTGGCGACGAGGCGGCGGTGGGGGGTGGTGCGGGCGCACCGTGATCGTCGGCAGCAGTAGGGTGAAGCGGTCGCGGCAGCGCCGCGGCTGCCGAAAATCACTCAGACCCAGATTCATCAGATCCAGACTCATTCGATTCAATGGAGACAGGACGTGTCCCGTCAGGTGTTCCTCTACGACCCCCCGGACCGCTTCGTGGCCGGTACGGTCGGACTGCCCGGGCGCCGTACGTTCTTCCTCCAGGCCACCGCAGGCCCCCGGGTGACCAGCGTGGCCCTGGAGAAGACCCAGGTCGCCGCGCTCGCCGAACGCATGGACGAACTGCTCGACGAGGTCGTACGCCGTAGCGGGGGCAACGCCGCCGTCCCGGCCGTGGCCCCCACCGAGGTGTCCGACACCCGGCCCCTCGACACTCCCGTCGAGGAGGAGTTCCGGGTCGGCACCATGGCGCTCGCCTGGGACGGCGACGAGCAGCGCATGATCGTCGAGGCGCAGGCCCTGGTGGAGCTGGACGCCGACTCCGAGGAGGACCTCGCCGAGGCCGAGGAGCGACTCCTCCAGGACGAGGAGAACGGCCCCCCGATGCTGCGCGTCCGCCTCACCGGCGCGCAGGCCCGCGCCTTTGCCAAGCGCGCCCTCGACGTCGTCAACGCCGGTCGGCCGCCGTGCCCCCTGTGCAGCCTCCCGCTCGACCCGGAAGGACATGTATGTCCGCGCCAGAACGGATACCGCCGCGGAGCGTGACGGCCACCCGTACGCCCACGGAACTGCTCGCCAAGGGTGAGCTGACCGTACGCGGGCGCATCAGCGAGGCGTCGAACGCGGCGCTGTACTGCACGGTCTCGTACGACGGCCAGGAAGCCGCCTGCATCTACAAGCCGGTGGCCGGTGAACGCCCCCTGTGGGACTTCCCGGACGGCACCCTCGCCGAGCGGGAGCTGGCGGCGTACGAGGTGTCCGAGGCGACCGGCTGGGGTCTGGTCCCCCCGACGGTGCTGCGCGAGGGGCCGTACGGCGAGGGCATGTGCCAGCTGTGGATCGACGCGGAGGCGGACGCGGGGGCGGGGTTGCTCGCCCTGGTCGACGCCGAGGAGCCCGGTCCTGGGTGGAAGGCGATCGCCTTCGCCGAGGTGGGCGAGGGCAGGACGGCACTACTGGTACACGCCGACGACGAACGTCTGCGGCGGCTGGCGGTGTTGGACGCGGTGATCAACAACGCGGACCGCAAGGGTGGGCATCTGCTGCCGGGCGAGGAAGGGCGGCTGTACGGGATCGACCACGGGGTCACCTTCAACGCCGAGAACAAGCTGCGGACGCTGCTGTGGGGCTGGGCGGGGGAGCCGTTGCCGCCGGAGGCGGTGTCGGTACTCACATCCCTACGGGACGCCCTGACACCGGGCGCCCCACTGAGCACCCGCCTGGAGGAACTGATCACGGCCGACGAGCTGACCGCGACGCGTGGACGGGTGGAGGCCTTGCTGACGTCCGGCAAGCACCCGGAACCGAGCGGCGACTGGCCGTCAATCCCATGGCCGCCGGTGTGAGGGTGCGGGTTGGGGTGGGTCACGCAGCCCGGCGTCAACGGGGTGCCGCCTGCGCCCACCCGTGCCGCCCCTAGCGGCACGCATGCCCGCAGGCTGGGCGGGGCGCCTTTAGGGGCGCGGGGAACTGCGCGACCAGCCCCCACCGGCCCGCGGCCGAACGGATCGGGACGGGCGGGTCTTTCAGGGGCGCGGGGAACTGCGCGCTCAACCCCCACCGGCCCGCGGCCGAACGGATCGGGACGGGCGGGTCTTTCAGGGGCGCGGGGAACTGCGCGCTCAACCCCCACCAGCCCGCACCTACGGCAATGAGACGAATCTCGCAAGACCCCCTTCCCGGCCATCTGGACCCCGTCCGGCTCGTATACGGAACATCCGTCCGGTTAGGCTCATGACATGCATGCCTGGCCCGCTTCCGAGGTCCCCGCCCTGACTGGTCAGGGCCGCGACCTGAGGATCCACGACACCGCGACCGGCGGTCTCGTCACCCTCGCCCCCGGTCCCGTCGCCCGTATCTACGTCTGCGGCATCACCCCGTACGACGCGACCCACATGGGTCACGCGGCGACCTACAACGCGTTCGACCTCGTCCAACGCGTGTGGCTCGACACCAAGCGGCAGGTTCACTACGTCCAGAACGTCACCGACGTCGACGACCCCCTCCTTGAGCGGGCCGTGCGCGACGGGATCGACTGGGTGGGGCTCGCCGAGAAGGAGACCGCGCTCTTCCGGGAGGACATGACCGCCCTGCGGATGCTGCCCCCGAAGCACTACATCGGCGCCGTCGAGGCGATACCCGGCATCGTCCCGCTCGTCGAGCGGCTCCGGGACGCGGGCGCCGCCTACGAACTCGAAGGGGACGTCTACTTCTCCGTCGAGTCCGACCCCGACTTCGGCAAGGTGTCCAACCTGGACTCCGCCGCGATGCGGCTGCTGTCCGCCGAGCGCGGCGGCGACCCCGACCGCCCCGGCAAGAAGAACCCGCTCGACCCGATGCTGTGGCTCGCCGCCCGCGAGGGCGAGCCGAGCTGGGACGGCGGTTCGCTCGGCCGCGGTCGCCCCGGATGGCACATCGAGTGCGTCGCCATCGCCCTCGACCACCTCGGGATGGGCTTCGATGTGCAAGGCGGGGGATCCGATCTCGCCTTCCCGCACCACGAGATGGGCGCATCCCACGCCCAGGTGCTGACCGGCGAGTTCCCGATGGCCAAGGCGTACGTCCACGCCGGCATGGTCGCGCTCGACGGCGAGAAGATGTCCAAGTCCAGGGGCAACCTCGTCTTCGTGTCCGCGCTGCGCCGCGACGGCGTCGACCCGGCCGCGATACGGCTCGCCCTGCTCGCCCACCACTACCGGGACAACTGGGAGTGGACCGACCAGGTGCTGGCGGACGCCGTCGCGCGGCTCGGCCGCTGGCGGGCCGCCGTGTCCCGGCCCGACGGGCCGTCCGGCGACGCGCTCGTCGAGGAGCTGCGCGAGGCTCTCGCGAACGACCTGGACGCCCCGGCCGCCCTGGCCGCCGTGGACCGCTGGGCGGCCCTCCAGGCGGAGCGCGGCGGTACGGACGAGGGCGCCCCCGGCGTCGTCTCCCGCGCCGTGGACGCCCTGCTGGGCGTCGCGCTGTAGCCGAGTTCGAGTACAAGGTGGGGCGCGCCTGGCGCCCCACCTTCACTCCAGTGGTTCAGCCCGTGATCACCAGGCCGACGATCTCCTCGTCCGAGAACCACACCCGTACGTCCGGACGCCCGCCCGCGAACGCGCTGTGCACCGCCTGGCGGATCTCGGGGGACGGACGGTCGAGGCTGCGCCACGCACCCGCCACGAACAGCCGCAGTCTGGGCGGGAGTTCGCGCGGGTAGGGGAGCAGCTCGTCCCAGTAGCGCTCGGCGCGGCCCGAGCCGACCGCCTCCGGCAGCAGACGCGTGACCGCCGCCCTGATGTCCGGCCGGCTGCCGATCCGCTCCGACACAGGCCGGCCCGGAGCGTCCTGCTGCGGGGAACCCGTGGCCCGCAGCACCGTACGCGCGGCCTCGGGGGTCATCGGGGGCCGGGCCGCAGCTTTGAGCATGCCCTGGAGCGCGGCCAGGGCGCCGGCCACCGTCGCGGCGGCGGCGGAGGTCCCGCAGAACCTGTCCGTGTACCAGGCGATCTCCTCGGGGCCGCCCCGGAGGTCGCCCGGCAGGTCCCGTAAGCCGCCGGCGGTCGTGACCTCGGCTCCCCAGCCCTGTGCGTCCACGCGGGCCCCGTGGTTGGAGAACGCCAGCCGGGACCGGTCGGGGCCGTGATCGCGGCCGTGGGTGCCGGGCGGCGGGGCTCCGGCGCCGACCAGGACCGCGCCGGAGCACGGGTTGGGCACGTTGAACGGGTTGCGCCACCACTCCGGGAACCCGTCCGGGCGGCGCTCGTACACACCGTCGTCCAGCGACTCGGCGCCGTTGCCCGCGGCGGCCACGACGAGGACGCCCCGGGCGGTGGCGTGGCGGACGGCGGCGTGGTCGTCCGGCCACCATTCGAGGGCGATACAGCCCCGCTGGTCGTCGCGGGGCTCGAAGCCGAACCGTGGTCCCGGCCGGTGCAGTCCGACCAGGACGAGGTCCCCGGGGCCGAGCCGTTCGGCGGCGGCGTGGATCGCGGCGGCGGTGCCGAGCCCCTGGACGGACGCGGCGGCCGTCACCGCCTCCGGGACGATCCCGGTGATGCCGTGTCCGTCGCGGTCGGCACCGAGTACGCCGATCACGGACGTGCCGTGGTTGCGCCAGGCCAGGTCGGCCAACGGGGTCCCGGCGACCACGCCCGCCAGCTTGGCGGCGAGCCCCTCGTGACCGAGCTGCCAGGCGCCTCCCACGTCGATCACCGTGACGCCCCGGCCCGTGCCGCCGGGCCGCTCCCAGGCCCAGTGGGCGTCCACACCCTCGGGCGAGGGCTTGAGGTAGCCCTGACGCCCGGTGAGGTCGGGGGTCACGGTCGCGCCCTCCGCCGCGCTCGCTCCGGTCGCCCGTGACGCGGCCGGCAAGGCGCCCGGTTTCACATACGCCGTGTCGACACCCGGCAACTCGGCGATCCCGGCCCGCAGTTCACGAACGCGCCGCTCACCGCCCCGCACCCGGTAGAACAACGCGAGGTCCGCCTGTCGGAGGCGCTCCTCGCTGCCGAACAGCGGCTCCAGGACGAGCTGTTCGGCGTCGAGGAACCTGCCGAGGGCCGACACATCGACGTCGGCGGCCGAACGTACGCCGTCCGGCCGGGCGCGCAGCCGGGCCTCGGGGCGGGCGACGACGATCAGCTCCCGCTCGGTCCCCCGACAGAAGAATCCCGGCTGTACCTGGTCGGTCATCGCAAACCGCTCCCTTCGGTCCATGCGGGTGCCAAACAGGGGTGGTTCAGTGGTTCCTTGCTGTCGAGGTGCTGTCGACCCACTGTGACAGGCTGTGGCGCGAGTCGACATGTGATGTGGTGGCGGAGTCAGTTGACCCGCAGGACCGGCCAACTGCCGGTCCCTTCCTGGAAGGAAACCCCGTGGCACCCACACACGGTTCCTTCGCACGCCAAGTCAGCCGCCGCGGACTCCTCGTCGCGGGAGCCGCCACCGTCTCCGCCGCCCTGGTCGCCTCACCGGCCGCCGCCTCCCCGAAGACCCTGCCGACCCTGATACCCCTGCCGAACGGTTTCCGCCCGGAAGGCATAGCCACCGGCGCGGGCCCCTACGCCTATCTCGGCTCGCTCGGCGACGGCTCGATCTACCGGGCCGATCTGCGCACCGGGGCCGGCGAGATCATCTCGGCCGGGCCCGGCACCCCGTCCGTCGGGCTCAAACTCGACGGCCAGGGACGGCTGTTCGTCTCCGCCCGCGGCCAGGGCGCCCGGGTCGTGGACACCCGTACCGGCGCCGTCCTCGCCTCGTACACCCTCACCACGGCGACGCCCACCTTCGCCAACGACGTGTTCCTGACCAAGCGTGCGGCGATCTTCACCGACTCCTTCCAGCCGGCTCTGTACGTCCTTCCGCTCGGCCGGGGCGGCGCTCTGCCGGGCGCCGACGACGTCGTACGGATCACCCTGAGCGGTGCCTGGAGCCAGGTGCCCGGCGAGGTCGTCAACGCCAACGGGATCACCGCCACGCCCGACGGAAAGGCGCTGCTCGTCGTCCAGTCGGGGGTCGGCGGGCTGCACCGGGTGGACCCGCGCACCGGGGTCACCAAGCTTGTCGCGCTCGGCGACGCGGCCCCGCTCACCAACGGCGACGGTCTGCTGCTGATCGGGCGCACGCTGTACGTCGTACAGAACCGGCAGAACGCGATCGACGTGTTCACGCTCGCCCCGGACGGGAGCAGCGGGGTCTTCCAACGGCGCATCACCGACCCGGACTTCGATGTGCCGACCACCGTGGCCGCGTACCGGAACCGGCTGTATCTGCCCAACGCCCGGTTCTCGACGACGCCGACGCCCGAGACGACGTACGCCGTGGTCGCCGTCGACCGCTGACGGGCTCCCGTGCATGACAGAAGGGCCGGTGCGCGTGGTGCGCACCGGCCCTTCTCGTCCGGGAAGATCACTCCTCCGGGGGGTCCTCGTCGTCCGTGCTCGGCAGCTGGGGCGGTTTCGGCGGCTGCGGTTTCGGGCGGGGGCCCGGGTTGTCGCGGAGGTACGACGCGCTGTCGGTGCCGTCCGCCGTGGCGTGGCCGCCGGGGGCCGGGCCGGGGCCGGTGCCGTCGCGGCGGCGCAGATAGCGTTCGAACTCGCGCGCGATCGCCTCGCCCGTCGCCTCGGGCAGCTCGGCGGTGTCCCGGGCCTCCTCCAGCGTCTGCACGTACTCCGCGACCTCGCTGTCCTCGGCGGCCAGCTGGTCCACGCCCACCTGCCAGGCGCGCGCGTCCTCGGGCAGCTCGCCCAGCGGGATGCGGACGTCGATCAGGTCCTCCAGGCGGTTCAGGAGGGCCAGCGTCGCCTTCGGGTTGGGCGGCTGGGAGACGTAGTGCGGGACCGCTGCCCAGAGTGAGACCGCCGGGACGCCCGCGTGTGTGCACGCCTCCTGGAGGATGCCGACGATCCCCGTGGGGCCCTCGTACTTGGTCTCCTCCAGGTCCATCCGCTGGGCCAGATCCGCGTCGGACGTGACCCCGCTGACCGGAACCGGACGCGTGTGCGGGGTGTCGCCGAGCAGTGCGCCCAGGATCACCACCAGCTCCACACCCAGCTCGTGCGCGAAGCCCAGCAGCTCGTTGCAGAACGAGCGCCAGCGCATCGACGGCTCGATGCCCCGGACCAGGACCAGGTCACGGGGCTTGTCGCCGCCGACCCTGACCACGGACAGCCTGGTCGTCGGCCAGGTGATCTTGCGGACGCCGTTGTCCAGCCACACGGTGGGGCGGTTGACCTGGAAGTCGTAGTAGTCCTCGGCGTCGAGTGCCGCGAACACCTCGCCCTTCCACTCCCGGTCCAGATGCGCGACCGCACTGGAAGCGGCGTCGCCGGCGTCGTTCCAACCCTCGAACGCGGCCACCATGACTGGGTCGATCAGCTCGGGAACCCCCTCCAGCTCGATCACCCAGCGCCTCCTTCCGACGTGCCCTCGTTTGACCACCCAACCTTACGGCGTGTGGCGGGGGCGCCCGCAGCCCCCTTGCACGGGGGAGTGAACGGATCACTGCCCCGATGGACGCCCGGAAACACCACCCCTGAGCCACCCCGCACCACCCCTCACATTCATCCGAGCGTTCGGGGTGCGTTCAGGGGTACGCCTGGAGGTACCTCTAAAGGGTCGACCTCAGCCACTGCTCCACGCTCGCGATGTGCACCGTCGCCCACGACCGCGCCGCCTCCGCGTCCCGGTCGCGCAGGGCGCCCAGGATCGCCCGGTGCTCGTGCAGCGTACGGCTGACCGCGTCCTCCTGGGTCAGCCCGCGCCAGATCCGGGCCCGGGTGGTGGGCCCGGACAGACCGTCGAGGAGGGAACAGAGCACCGAGTTGCCGGAACTCTGCACGATCCCCCGGTGGAACTCCAGGTCGGCGGCGACCAGTTCCTCCACCGACGGCGCACCGCCCAGCCGGTCCAGCTGGGCGGAGAGCGCGTCCAGTTGCTGCTCGCTGATGCGCTGCGCCGCCATCGCGGTCGCGGCCGGCTCCAGGATGCGGCGCACGGCGAGGAACTCCAGGACCGTGTCGTCGCGGTGGAAGTCGACGACGAAGCTCAGTGCTTCGAGGAGGAGTTGGGGGTCGAGGCTGGTGACATAGGTGCCGTCGCCCTGCCGTACATCGAGAATCCGGATGAGCGACAGGGCGCGCACCGCCTCGCGCAGGGAGTTGCGGGACAGGCCGAGTTCGGCGGCCAGCTCGCTCTCCTTGGGCAGTCGGTCGCCGGGGCGCAGCGACCCGGAGACGATCATTCCCTTGATCTTCTCGATCGCCTCGTCGGTGACTGCCATGGCGGGCCTCCCTGCCGTTCAGACCTGTTCAGACATCCGATGTCTCAGGTCATTATGGGGGTTCAGTGGGCTGAACGGGACACAAAATGCGATGTCAGCCCGTACGAGGATCCCCCAAGGGTGGCCGGAACCGTACCTGCGGGCTGCCGGGTCGGGTGTCAGGCCAGTGCTTCCAGGTCGGCGAGGGCCGCGGCCTCGTCGAGCGTGGTCAGCGTCCGGTTCCGCATCAGCACCCTGCCGTCCACGACGGTGTCCCGGACGTCCGCCGAGTGCGCCGCGTAGGCGAGCGTCGACCAGGGGTCGTGCCGGGGCCGCAGATGCGGGGCGTTCAGGTCGAGCACGATCAGGTCGGCCCGCTTGCCCGCCTCCAGAGAGCCCAGCCGGTCGCCCAGGCCCAGCGCCTTCGCGCCCTCGACGGTCGCCATGCGTACGGCCTGTTCGGCACCGACGGCCGTGGGGTCGCCGTCCGCCTTGTGCACGAGGGCCGCCTGCCGGACCGCGCCGAGCACGTCCAGGGTGTTCGAGCTGACGGCCCCGTCCGTGCCGAGGCCGACCGTCACGCCTGCGCTGAGCAGCCGGGGCACGGGCGCGATACCGCAGCCGAGCTTGAGGTTCGAGACGGGACAGTGGGCGACGGACGTGCCGGTGCGGGCCAGTGCCGCGATCTCCGGGCCGGTCAGGTCCACGGCGTGGGCCAGCAGCAGGTCGGGGCCGAGCAGCCCGAGCGAGTCGAGCAGCTCCACCGGGCGCTTGCCGTACTTCACCTCGACCGTGGCGACCTCGGTCGCGTTCTCGGCGGCGTGGATGTGCAGCAGCGCGCCGAACTCCCTTGCCAGGGCGGCGATCTCGACGAGCTGGTCGGGGGCGAGGGTGTAGGTGGAGTGGGCGAAGAGGATCGGGCGGTTGCCGGGGCGCGGTGTTCCGCGTGCCTCCAGGTCCTGGCGGGCCCAGGCCAGCCGGTCCTCGTAGGCGATGCCGTCGGGCGGCTGCGGTACGTCCATGAAGGTGGGGCCGGTGTGCAGCCGCCAGCCCGCCTCGCGGGCCGCCTGCTCGGCCGCCTCGTGGAACCAGTACATGTCGAGCGCGGAGGTCACTCCGGCGCGCACGCTCTCGGCGACCGCGACCCTGACCGCCGCCGCCACGTTCTTCGGCGAGAGCAGCTGGGCCTCCCACTTCAGCACGCGCTCCAGGAACCCCTGGAGGGTGACGTCGTCGGCCCGGCCGCGCAGGAACGTCATGGCGAGGTGGGTGTGCGTGTTGACCAGGCCGGGGAGGACCAGGCAGTTCGAGGCGTCAAGGGACTCGTCGGCTGTGAACCGGGTTGTCAGCTCCTCGGCCGGACCGACGGCGACTATCTCGCCGTCCCGGACGGCCACAGCCCCGGCCGGTACGACGGTCCCGGCCTCGTCCACGGTCAGGACATCGCCGCCGTGCACCAGCAGGTCGATCGACTCGCTCATGCGAGGGGCTCCTTGTCCTCGTTCTCGGCCTCGTCCTCCGCCAGCAGGCGCAGCGCCTCCAGCGACACGACCGCGCCGCGTTCGACGCCCTCCGCCACGACCTCGCGGTGCGGGTTGTAGCCGCCGGTGACGGTCTCGTCGACGAGTTCGTCGGCGTTCGCCCCGTCGATGACGACCACTCCGCCCGCGACCAGTCCGCGCAGCGAGGCGGTCACCAGGAGTGCGCTCAACTCCATCTCGATGGCGGCGAGTCCGGCGCCCTCGTAGGAGAAGAGGGGGAGCAGACCGGGCTGGAAGGCGGCCCGCGTCCACACGATGCCCCGGTGATGCGGGGCGCCCGCCTCGCGCGCCGCCCGCTGGAGCGCGAGCACCGCCTCGGGGGAGGACACCGCCGGGTACTCCGGGGGCAGCAACTGCTGGGTGACACCGTCGTCCCGGACGGCCGCCTCGGCGATGACGAGGTCGCCGTCGCCGATCCCCGGCCGCATCGCACCGGCCGTACCGAACCGCAGGAAGGTCCGAACACCGGCGTCCGCCAGCTCCTGGAACAGCAGGATCGCACCCGGGGCGCCCACCCCGTGCGAGGCGACCAGCACCGGCACGCCCTTCCAACTCCCGCTGAACACACGGTATTCGCGGTGGTACGACACCTCCTGCGCGCCCTCCAGCTTGGCGCCGACGAGAGCGGCGCGCAGCGGGTCGCCGACGACCAGAGCGCGCGGCGGCAGCCCCGTGCGGGGTATTCGGGTGACGGGCAACAGGTCCTGCGTCATGAAACGGCTCCGGGAGAAGTGGCGGTGGAGGGGGACGTGGAAGGCGTACGGCGACGGCGGCGGGCCGTCGTCAGGAACAGGGCGCCGAGTGTGACGACGTACGGCGCGGCATCGGTCGCCTGCTGCGGCAGGCCGAGGCCCTGGAGCCGGAAGCCGGCCGCCTCCGCGAGGCCGAACAGCAGCGCCGCCAGCAGCACACCGAGCGGCAGCGCACGGCCGAGCATCACCGCGACCACGGCGATCCAGCCGCGCCCCGCCGTCATGTTCTCGGAGAACAACGTGACGTTGCCCAGGGCGAGTTGGGCCCCCGCGAGCCCGCACAGTACACCGGACACGAGCACGGCCGCGTACTGGTACTTGACCGGGCTCACGCCGAGCGTGGCCGCCGCGTCCGGTGCCTCGCCGACCCCGCGCAGCCTGAGCCCCCACACATGCCGGGACAGCATCAGCGCGGCCACGCCGACCGCCGCCCACGCCAGATACGCGAGCGGCGAGAAGCCACCGACCAACGGCAGCCCGGCCAGTGACGGATCGTCAAAGGTGCCCTGCACACCGAAGACGGTACGGAGGAGGAAGCTGGTCAGGCCAACTGCCAGGAGATTCAGGGCGATTCCCAGAACAACCGCATCCCCGCGCAGGTTTACCGCGCCCACCGCCAGGATCAGGGAGTACGCGGCGGAGGCGAGGGCCGCCGCCAGGACGCCGAGCCAGGGGCTGCCGGTGAACCAGCTCGTGGCCACGGCGGTGAAGCAGCCCATCAGCATCATGCCTTCGAGGCCGATGTTGAAGACGCCCGCCCGTTCGCAGATGGCCCCGCCGAGCGCGGCCAGCAGGATGGGCGTCAGCGCGCGGAGCGCCGACATGAGGAGATCGGAGTCGAAGAACATCAGACCAACTCCCCTTGCGGGCTTTGCTGTACGGGTTTGTCGGTCGGCTTGTTGTCGCCTTTCCGGAACAGGCGCGGGAAACGCAGCCGGGCCGCCAGGAACACGATCACGATCGCCTGGAGCACCTGGGTCAGCTCGCGCGGCACCTCGGTGGTCCGCTCCATCGACAGGCCGCCCACTTGCAGCATGGCGAAGAAGAAGGACGCGAGGACCGTGCCGACGGGAGCGGCGGCAGCCAGCAGGGCCGCCGTCAGACCCGTCCAGGTGTAGCCGGGCGCGGTGAGCGAGCCGTCCAGGAAGCGGTACGGGAAGCTCAACACCCCTATGGCTCCCACGAGTCCGGCCAGCGCGCCCGACACCGCCATCAGCCTGAGCGTCAGGCCCTTGCGCTCGACGCCCGCGTACGCGGAGAAACGGGAGTTGAGGCCGGTCATCCGCATCTCGTAGCCGAACGCGGTGCGTTGGTCGGTGAACCAGTACGCGGCGGCGGCCAGGACGACCAGCAGCAGCCCGACCGTCACGGTCGACGAACCGAACGTGGCCAGCGCGACCCCGTCCGGGAGTTGCCGGGTCTGGGGGAGGCTGGAGCCGGGTTCCTTGAGCGGGTAGCGGGCCAGGTAGGAGGCGAAGGACGCCGCCGGGTAGCTGAGCAGCAGACTGCTCACCAGCAGCGGTACGCCGAACCGGTTCTCGCACAGGGCGGCCAGGGCCGCGTATCCGGCGCCGGCGGCCATGCCCGCGAGCAGCGCGAGGACGACGGTGAGCGGCGCGGGCAGCGGTGAGTACAGTCCCGTCACGGCCGCCGCCATCCCGCCGAGCACCAACTGCCCGTCCCCGCCCAGGTTGATGAGCCCGGCGCGCAACGGCACGGCCAGCGCGAGTGCAAGGCCCAGCACGCTCGTGAGTGTCGTGAGCGTCGACCCGATGCCGTCGGCGCCGAGCGAACCGCTGAGCACCGCGCCGTACGCGGCGACCGGATCGGCGCCCGTCCCGACGAGGAACAGGGCGCCGATGACGACCCCGGCGAGCACCGAGAAGGCGACGGGGGAGCGAAGTACTCGCGCTATATGGGGTGTTGGCGATATTCGGGGTGTCTGTTCCATGTCAGTCTCCGACCTCCACCGCGGCCACCGGGGCCGAGTGATCGGCGCCGCCGGCCATCGCGAGGCCCAGCGTCCGCTCGTCCGCCTCGGCCTTGTCGTACGACGCCGTCACGCGGCCCTCGTACATCACCAGGACCCGGTCCGCGAGGCCCCGGATCTCGCTCAGCTCGGCCGAGACGAGCAGGACGGCGTGGCCGGCGTCGCGGTAGGCGATCAACTGGTCGTGGATGTTCTGGACGGCGCCGATGTCGACCCCGCGCGTGGGCTGCTCGACGAGCAACAGCGGGGCGTCGTGGGCGAGTTCACGTCCGATGAGCAGCTTCTGCAGGTTGCCGCCGGAGAGCGAGGACGCGGGCACCTCCGGCGAGGACGCCTTGATGCCGAAGCGCTCGATCAGGCGCCGCGCGTGGCCCCGTACGACCGCTGGCGGCAGCAGTCCGCGCGAGGACAACGACGTACGGTGGTGGCCCATCGCCAGGTTGTCCGCGACCGACGCGGCAGGTGCCGTACCGACGGCGTGGCGGTCCTCGGGGACGTACGCGAGGCCCTTGGCGCGGCGTTCGGTCGCCGAGGCGTGGGTGATGTCGTCGCCGAGCAGCGAGACCCGCCCTGCGGTCACCGGCCGTAGTCCGGCCAGTGCCTCCACCAACTCGCTCTGGCCGTTGCCCGCGACGCCCGCGATTCCGACGATCTCCCCTGCGCGGACGGCGAGTTGGACGTCCCGTACGCCGTCCGTGGCGAAGCCGGTGACGTCCAGGACCACGTCTCCCGGGGTACCGGAAGCGTGAACGCGGTCGAGTTCGACGGCGCGGCCGGTCATCGCGGCGGCGATCTCGTCGGCGGACGTCTCGGCGGTGATCAGTCGGGCGACGACCCGGCCGTCCCGCAACACCGTGACGTTGTCGCTGCCTTCGAGGACCTCGCGCAGCTTGTGCGTGACCAGGATGACCGTACGGCCCTGTGCGGCAAGGGACTTGAGGACCGCGAACAGGGCGTCCGCCTCGGCCGGCGTCAGGACGGCGGTCGGCTCGTCGAGGATGAGCGTCCGGGCGCCCCGGTGCAGCAGCTTCAGGATCTCCACGCGCTGGCGCAGCCCCACGGGCAGCTCGCCGACCCGGGCGTCCGGATCGACCGCGAGCCCGTGCTCCTCGGCCAGTTCACACACGCGGCGGCGCGCTGCCGCCCGGTCCACCAGGCCGAAACGGCGCGGCTCGGCGGCGTACACCACGTTCTCGGCGACCGTCAGCGAGTCGAACAGCTTGAAGCTCTGGTGGACCATGCCGAGCCCGGCGGCCATCGCGTCACCGGGATCGGAGAAGGAGACCTCGCGCCCGTCGACGTGCACCGAACCGGCGTCCGGGCGCTCCATCCCGTACAGGACCGACATCAGCGTCGACTTGCCGGCGCCGTTCTCGCCCATCAGGGCATGGATCTCGCCGCGCCGGACGGTCAGGTCGACGGCGTCGTTGGCGAGCGTGCCGGGGAACCGCTTGGTGATTCCCCGGAGCTCGACCGCCACCTCCCGCACGTCAGCTGGCGGCGGCGGGGTCATCGACCGTCAGCTCTCCGGACACGATCTGGTCGCGCAGCGCCGTGACCTTCTTCAGGACGTCGGGGTGCTTCGCGATCACGCACTGGGACGAGTCGACGCCCTTCTCCAGACCCGTGAGGCTGATGCCGCCCTCCTTCAGGCCGTACGAGGTGGTCGTGCCCGTCTGACCGGCGAGGACCTGCTCGACGCCCTTCTCCACGGCGACGTCCGTGCGCTTGATCACATTGTCGACGACCGTCCCGGGCGCCGAGGGGCACTGGTTGACGTCGACGCCGTACGCGAACGCGCCCTTCGCCTTGGCCGCCTCGAACACGCCGTAGTTGCCGGCCGCCGCAGCCGCCATCAGCTGGTCGTAGCCGTCGGACAGCAGATCGTTCGCCTGCTCCTTGGCGCGCGCCGAGTCGTCGAACGGGGACTGGCCGCCTACGAAGCGCGTACCGGTCTTGGTCTTCGGCGCCACATGCTGGGCACCGGCCGCGAACGGGTCGCTGAAGCGGCGGAACACGGGCGTGTCCAGCACGTCCACCGCGCCGACCTTGCCGCTCTTGGTCAGCAGCCCCGCCTCGGCGCCCGCGAGGAAGACTCCCTCGTGCTCACGGAAGACACCGCAGCTGACGTTGTCGAACGCCTTCGTCGTGCACGCGTCGATCATCAGGAACTGCTGCTTGGGGTGCGCCTCGGCCTGCTGCGCGACCAGGTCCGCGAACTCGAAGCCGACCAGCACGACGACGTCCGGCGCCGCGTCCACGGCCGCCTGCACGTTCTGCTGCTGGGAGGCCGTGTCCGTCGACTCGAACACCTTCTCGGTCCCGTTGTGCGCCTTCGCGGCGGCCTTGACCCCGGTCACGGCCAGCTTCAGGAACTCGTTCTGCCCGACGGCGTCCGGTGTGACGAGCGTGAACGACTTGGCGTCCGCGGCGCTGCTGTCGGAGGACGCGTCGTCCTTCGCGGCGGCGTTGCAGGCGGTGGCACCGGCGACGAGCAGCGCGGTCATGGCGACGAGCGGGAGCGGACGACGGGATCTGCGAGTCATCGGGGACCTTCCGGAGGGACGTACGGCACAGCCCGCGCTCTGCGCTGAGCACGGGGAGGGAGCGTGGGGGAGGAGGGACGGAACGGGGGACGCCGAGGGGGACGGGTCAGCGTCGACAGCCGTCGCTCGCGCACCGGCCGTGGTCGAGGAAACGGCGCGTGGTGAGCAGCACGTGTCCTCCTTCACATGGGCCTTACGGGTGCGGGTGCTGGACTGTAACACCGGAATTCGGCCACCCGCCCAGCTGTCTCGAACTGTGGTTCTCCAAGGTCATGTACGGTGTCGCGCACCGATCGGAACCTCAGGAGCGTCCCGCCATGTCCCAGGAACTGCGCGCCGTCGGCTGGACCGGAAACAGCCTCGCGCTCATCGACCAGACCCTGCTCCCGCACCGCAACGAGACGATGGACGTCCGCGATGTGGACACCCTGGTGGACGCGATCCAGCGGCTCGTCGTACGCGGCGCCCCCGCGATCGGCGCGGCGGGCGCGTACGGGGTCGCGCTGGCGCTGATCGAGGGCGAGCGCGAGGGCTGGACCGAGGAGCAGGTCCGGGCGGCCGTGGCCCGGATCCGCGAGGCGCGGCCGACCGCCGTCAACCTCATGGTGTGCGTGGACCGGGTCATGACCCGCTTCGACGAGGGCCTGGAGGCGGTGCTCGAAGAGGCCGCCGCCGTCCAGCGCGAGGACGTCGAGGCCAACCGGGCGATGGGCGCGCACGGCGCCGACTGGCTCCTCAAGCGTCTCGCCGCGAGCGTCGGGGACCGCCCGCTGCGCATCCTCACCCACTGCAACACCGGCGCGCTCGCAACGGCCGGATGGGGCACGGCACTTGGCGTCATCCGCGAACTGCACGCACGCGGCCGGTTGGAGGTCGTGTACGCCGACGAGACGCGCCCGCTGCTCCAGGGCTCGCGCCTGACCGCCTGGGAGCTGGTCCAGGAGGGCATCCCGCACTACGTCCAGGCGGACGGGGCCGCCGCCGGCACCATCCTGCGTGGCGAGGTCGACGCGGCGATCGTCGGCGCCGACCGGATCGCGGCCAACGGCGACACCGCCAACAAGGTCGGCACGGTCGGGGTCGCACTGGCCTGCGCCGACGCCGGAATCCCGTTCCTGGTGGCGGCCCCCACGACCACGGTCGACCTGGCCACGGTCACCGGCGACGACATCCACATCGAACTCCGGGGCGAGGCCGAGGTGTTGGAGTGGGCGGGCGTACGGACGGCTCCCGCCGAGTCGCGCGGCCACAACCCGGCGTTCGACGTGACACCGGGTCGGCTGGTGGCGGGGCTGGTCACGGAGCGGGGCGTGTTGGAGGTCTCGGCGGGTGAACTCCCGGGCGACCTCTTGAAGTAGCGAGTAGCCCCGCGCCCCTAAGGGGCGCGGGGAACTGCGCGACCAGCCCCCACCGGCCCGCGGTCCGGCTACCGCCCGTCCCGCGGAGCGCTGAGCTCCAACTCCAGCAGCCACTCCACGACTTCGGTGTGGTGCCGAGCCTGACGGGCGTTGTCCCCCCACACGTACAGCCCGTGACCAGCGACCACGACAGCCGGCATCCGAGGGTCACGAGCCGCCTCCAGGCGATCCCCGAGCACCTTCATGTCCTGGCTGTTGGTGATGACCGGCAGGGTCACCTCGACGTCGTGCGCGGGCTGGCCCACACCCTTGAGCATCTCGACGTCCTTGAAGACGATCCCGCCCGGCTCGCGGCGGCCCATCGCCACGGACGCGACCGTGTGGACGTGCACGACGGCCCCCGCGCCCGTCAGCGCGGCCACGCGCGCGTGCAGCTCTGCCTCCGCAGACGGCTTCCCGCCCTGCACGGCCGTACCCTGTCCGTCCACCAACACCACGTCCGCGGGCGTCAGTTCGCCCTTGTCGTGGCCGCTCGCGGTCACCGCTAGCAGCAGCGGGTCACGGGACAGCACCACCGACAGGTTCCCGGACGTGCCCCGCATCCAGCCGAAGGAGGCGAACCGGGCGGACTCGGCGGCGAGTACCGCGCCGGCCTCCTCCAGGTCGAGGGAGGTAATGGTCACGACGTGCTCCTTGTGCTGATGCTGATCTCGTCGAACGCCCCCGCCTCGGGGTGGTCGCCGACGCCCTGCTCGTAGTACGGCTCCCCAGGCCGCCGGATCCCGACGGCCCGCCACCCGGCGGTGAGCGCCGCGTCCAGCTCGCCCGGCCGGTCGGAGAGGAAGAGGAGACGGCTCGGGTCGGCGGTGCCGGTCGCCTCCGCGATACGGCGGTACGACTCCGGCTCCTGCTTGGGCCCCGCGTTCTCGGTGTCGTACAGGCCCGAGACGAGCGGCAGCAGGTCGCCCTCCGGGGTGGACGCGCACCACGCGCGCTGCGCGGCGACCGACCCCGAGGAGTAGACGTACAGCCGAAGTCCCGCCGCGTGCCAGGCGCGCAACGCGGGGAGGACGTCGTCGTAGAAGTGCGAGACGAGGTCGCCGCGCGCGAAGCCCTCGGACCAGATGACGCCCTGGAGGGTCTTGAGGGGCGTGGCCTTGCGGTCCTCGTCGAGCCAGCTGTTGAGGGTCTTCTCGACGAGCACGGCGTCGGCGTCCGGTTCGCCGATCAGCTCGCGCACCTGAGCGACCGCCCGCGCCACCTCCGGATCACCGCTCCGCTCCGAGAGCAGTGCTCCGAAACGAGAGCGTGAGTACGGATACAGCACGTCGACGACGAACCCCGTGGCGCTCGTGGTGCCCTCGATGTCGAGCACCACGGCGTCTATGTCGTCCACGGCGCAGCGCAACGTCACGCGGCGGCCTTGTCCTGCTGGTACCCGGCGTCGATCGTGTCGTAGTCCGGGAACCGGGACGCGATGGTCGAGCCGGTGAAGCTGCCGATCCAGCCGTCCTCCTCGTGGAAGAAGCGGATCGCGGTGAACGCGGGGCTGGTGCCCATGTCGAACCAGTGCGTGGTGCCGCGCGGCACGCCCAGCAGGTCGCCCTTCTCGCAGTACACGGCGTGGACTTCGCCGTTCACGTGCAGATAGAAGATGCCGGACCCGGAGACGAAGAAACGGACCTCGTCATCGTCGTCGTGCGTGTGCTCCTGGAGGAACTTCTCGCGGGCCGCCTTCGCCTTCGCCGGGAACTCCGGGTCGTCACTGGGGTGCAGGCCGAGGACGTCGACCGTGGTGAAGCCCTCCTCGGCGTTCAGCTTGTCGATCTCCGGGCCGTACGCGGCGAACACGGTGTCGCTGTCGGCGTCCGCGGGAACGTCCTCGCGGATCGGCCACTGCTCGTAGCGCACACCGATCGGGGCAAGCGCGGCGGCGATCTCGGCCGGGTCGGACGTACGGCGCACGACGGTCTCCGGGCCGGACTCGGGCCAGGTCGTCAGCAGGGTCATGGGAGCAACTCCAGGTGGCTGGAAGGGGGGAGTGGAACGCGAACGAGAACGAAGGCGGGGGGAGGAGGAGCGGCCGGAGACCGGAGAGCAGGAGGGGGCCGGGCCGGTCGTCAGTCGCGACAGCCGCGACACGGCGCGCCGGTACAGCGTCGTACCGCTGTCGCACGAGGTGTCGTCATCATCGGAAGCCTCACTGTCCCGGGTCGGGTGCCGGTTCCGTGATGGTAACTCCCGACGGCGGGTCGGCAGAGTGTGACGAATCCGGCGTTCCACATGCTGAGATCCAGTGTCCAAGGCTTTGACGGATGGCTGGAAACGTTCTCATGATCTCCCTATGAAGACGCTGCTGCTCGTGCGGCGGCTGTACGTGGACTTGCTCCGGTCGACCACAGCCCGCTGTCGCTGACCTGACCCGGAGTACCCGAGACGCCCTCGGCCGTGGCGCGCATCCCGCCCCACGCGGCCCCGTCGCGCTCGGGGCCGGACACTCCCGTGCCTTCGCCCTCCGGCCATCGCCACCTTTCGCTCGATCCCTCCCGTACTGCCCTTGCCCCTGGAGTTCCGCATGTCCCGCACCCGTCTGCCTCTCGCCGCGCTCTCGCTGGCCTCCGTCTCGGCGCTGTTCCTCGCGGGCTGCTCGCAGTCGACGAACGCCTCCGAGGACACCGGCGACACCGCCGCCTCCGCGTCCGCCGCCACCGGCACGAAGCCCGCCCCCTTCAACAAGGGCACCGTCAAGGTCGCGCTGGTCCGCCAGAGCGGCGCCGGCGACTACTTCGAGCAGTGGGGCAACGGCGCGAAGGCGCAGGCCAAGGCCCTCGGCATCGACCTGACCGTGTACGACGCCCAGGCCGACAACGCCAAGCAGGCCACCGACCTGTCCTCGGCGATCAACTCCGGCGCGCAGGCGATCATCGTCGACCACGGCTTCCCCTCGACGATCCAGCCGGAGATCGACAAGGCCGTCAAGAAGGGCATCAAGGTCGTCGTCTACGACGTGGAGACCGCCACCAAGGGCGTCATCAGCACCAAGCAGGACGACGCGAGCATGGCCCAGGCCGTCCTCGACGTGATGGGCAAGGAACTCGGCAAGAACGCCAAGGTCGGCTACGTCAACGTCGCCGGCTACGCGGCCCTCGACAAGCGCGACAGTGTCTGGAAGTCGACGGTCGACGCCAACGGCTGGAAGCAGGCCTTCAAGGTCGGCAAGGTCACGGACTCCACGGCCACTGACAACGTTCCCCTGGTCTCCGCCGCCCTCACCCAGCACTCGGACGTGACGGGCATCTTCGCCCCCTACGACGAGCTGGCCAAGGGCACCGTCCTCGCCGTGCAGAACAAGAAGCTCCAGGACAAGGTGAAGGTGTTCGGCGCGGACGTCTCCAACGCCGACATCCAGAACATGACCGCAGCCGACAGCCCGTGGGTCGCCACGGCGGGCACCGACCCGTCCGCCGTCGGTGCCGCGGTCGTCCGTACGACGGCGCTGGAGCTGGCCGGCCAGCTGAACAAGGCCTCGGTCGAGTTCCCGGCCGTCGCCATCACCCAGGACTTCCTGAAGAGCAAGAACATCCAGAACATGGACCAGCTGCGCGCCGCGCTGCCCGCCCTGAACCTCTCCCAGGTCAGCACGGCGGACTGGATCGCCAATGTCGCCCACTGAGACGCCCGCTGAGGCGTCCGACCCTTCGGAGGCTTCGCCCGCGGTCGTGCTGCGGGACGTGAGCATGGCCTTCGGCGGCAAGACGGTCCTGGAGTCCGTCTCGCTGGACATCGCACCGGGCAGCGTCGTCGCGCTGCTCGGTGCGAACGGGGCCGGCAAGTCCACGCTCATCAAGATCCTGTCGGGGGTCCATACGGACCACGGCGGCGAGGTGACGGTGAACGGCTCCCCGGCCGCCCTCCAATCCCCGCTCGCCGCCCGGCAGTTGGGCATCCAGACGGTGCACCAGCGGATCGGCGAGGGCATCGTGCCCGGCCTCACGGTCGCCGAGAACCTGGTCTTCGAGGAACTGGCCCAGGCACGCGGCAACCCGTTCCTGAACGGGCGCCGCGTGCTGGCCCGCGCCCGCGAGATCCAGTCGGCCCTGGACCTCGGCTGGAGCGACGCCCTGCTCAAGCGGGACGTCACCGAACTCGGCATCTCCGACCGCCAGTTGCTGATCCTGGCCCGCGCCCTGGCCACCCGCCCGAGACTCCTCATCCTCGACGAGCCGACGTCGGCACTCTCCGCCGCCGAGGCGGAACGCCTCTTCGCGCTGGTCGAGAGGATGCGCGACGACGGCATCGCGGTCCTGTACGTCTCCCACCGCCTCGGCGAGATCGACGCCCTGGCCGACCGACTGGTCGTCCTGCGAGACGGCCGTCTCACCGAGGACCAGGTCAAGCCCTTCGACTGGGACAGCGCCCTGCGCGCCATGCTCGCCCAGGCCCAGGAGGCGACCACCGCGCGTCCGCAGCGGGCGGGAGAGCAGGGCGAGATCCTCCTCTCCCTGCGTGGCGTACGGCTCCTGGACGGACGTACACCCCAGGACCTGGACCTGCGAGCGGGCGAAGTCACCGGCGTCGTCGGCCTGTTGGGCGCGGGCAAGACGGAGCTGGCCCGCGGCCTCTTCGGCGCGGAACCCTTCACCACGGGAGCCGTGGAACTCGACGGCAAGGCGTACGAGCCGCGCCGCCCCGCCGACGCGATCCGGGCCGGCGTCCACCTGGTCCCCGAGGACCGGCACGCGGACGCCCTGGTCCCCGGCTGGTCGCTGGCCCAGAACATCTCCCTCCCGTTCCTCAAGTCCCTGTCCACGGCCGGGCTGGTGAACCGCTCGAAGGAGGACGCACTCGGCCGCGACACGATCGAGGCGCTGGGTGTCGTCGCCCGGGACGAGCACTCCACCGTCGAGGAACTCTCCGGCGGCAATCAGCAGAAGGTCGTCGTCGGCCGCTGGCTGGCCGAACGGCCTCGCGTCCTCATCCTGGACGAGCCGTTCCGAGGGGTGGACATCGGGGCGCGGCGGGACATCGGCCGGCGCGCCCGGGCGTTGGCGGCGGAGGGGGCGGCGGTCCTGGTCCTGTCCGCCGATGTGGACGAGGTGCTGGAGGTCGCCGACCGGGTCGTCGTCCTGGCGGCAGGTGAGATCCATCTCGACGCGTATGGCGAGGACGCGGAACGCGACCGAGTCATCCAGACCATCTCGGCGTCGGTCTGATGCGGGGCGCTCTGCGGGTGACGGGTAGCGGAGTGACGTTGCCCGGCGGGGCTGGCGGGCGCGGAATCGCGCCCCCAAAGGGGCGCGGGGAACTGCGCGACCAGCACCCACCGGCCCGCAGCCGAACAACCGCCCAACCCGCCGCCCATCCCCACGCCGGCCCTACCGCCCCCGCCACCCCAGGAAGCACCCCATGACCACCACCCAGAGCGCCGCCCCGGCAAAGACGGCGACCCCGTCCACGCTCGCCGCCGCAGGCCCCCGTATCCAGAACGCGGTCATCAAGTACGGCTTCATCTTCGTCACCGTCACGCTCTTCACGTACTTTGCGCTGAGCGAGCCGTCGTTCCGGGACTCCGCGACGCTCCTCGACACCCTCCGCTATGTCTCCGTGGCCGCGATTCTGGGCCTCGGGGTCACGCTCACCATGGCCGTCGGCGGAATGGACATGTCCGTCGGCGCGGTGGCCGGGCTCGGTGTGACCGTCGCCGCGAAGACGATGGTCACGTACAACCAGGTGGGCGTGGTCGCGATCATCGCGGTGATCGTGGCGGGCGCCCTGGCCGGTCTCCTCAACGCCCTGCTCATCGTGGTGATGAAGATCCCCGACATGCTGGCCACGCTGGGCACGATGTTCGTCATCCAGGGCACCAAACTCATCCTCGTCGACGGCCAGTCGATCACCCCGGGCATGACCCAGTCCGACGGTACGACGGCCCCCGGCAGGTTCACCGAGGGCTTCCTGCGCATCGACCGGGGCACGATCCTCGGCATCCCCGTCTCCGTGGTGATCTTCGGCGCCCTCACCGTCATCGCCTGGGTCTTCCTGGCCCGCACCCGCTGGGGCCGCGTGCTGTACGCGATCGGCGCCAACCCCGAGGCGTCCCGCCTGGCGGGCATCCGCGTGGGCGCGTACCGGGCTCTGGCGTACGTCCTTTCCGGCGTCCTGGCCTCGATCGGCGGCCTGATCCTGGCGGCGCGCATCGGCCAGGGCGATGTGTCCGCCGGTACGTCCCAGCTCCTCGAAGCGGTGGCCGTAGCCCTGGTCGGTACGTCCGTCCTCGGCCGTGGCCGCCCGAACGTGTGGGGCACCGCCCTGGGCGCGGTCCTGATCGGCATCATCACCACGGGCCTGACCATCAAGGGCCTGCCGTACTACACGCAGGACGTGGTCGAGGGCGCCGTCCTGATCCTCGCCCTGGTCTTCAGCTTCACCCTGTCCAAGCGCCGCACCGCATAAGGAAGTTCACGATGGGCTACCGCATCCTGGAGCCGGCCGACATCGCCGCGTATCTGCACGAGCGCGGCCACTGGCCCGACCCGGCGGACATCCAGGTCCGTGAGGTCTCCGACGGCAACATGAACCGCGTGTTCCTCGCGAGGTCCGCCGACGGCACCCGCAGCCTGGCCGTCAAGCAGGCCCTGCCCTGGGTCCGCGTGGCGGGCCCGTCCTGGCCGATGAGCCCGGAGCGAGCGGACGCCGAGGCGAGAGCGTACGAACAGGTCGCGAAAGTGGCGCCGGACAAGATCCCGGCGATCCACGGCTACGACCCCGAGAACTACGCCCTCGTCATGGAGGACATGTCGGACCTGGAGGTCCTGCGCACCCTCCTCAACGAGGGCGCGTCCTACGGCCCCCACACCTCAGCCCGCATCGGCGAGTTCGTCGCCCAACTGACGTTCGCGACAAGCGACTTCGGCATGGCATCGGCGGACCGCAAGGCACTCCTCGCCGCCTCGGTGAGCCCGGAGCTCTGCAAGATCACCGAGGACGTGGTCCTCTCCGAGCCGTACATCGAGCACGAACACAACCACTGGCACGAGGACTTGACCGACCTGGCGGCAGAGTTCCGCGCGGACACGACGCTCCGCACCGAGGTCGCCGACCTCCGCCACACCTTCATGACAAGCGCCCAGGCCCTCCTCCACGGCGACCTCCACACAGGCAGCGTCATGGTCGGCGAACGCGAAGGCACCCCGGTGGTACGGGTCTTCGATCCCGAGTTCTCCTTCGTAGGCCCGATCGGCTACGACCTGGGCCTGTACTGGGCCAACGTACTGGTCTCGGAGGAACGGGCCCGGGCGCTCGGCACACTGTCCGACCACGGCGACCAACTCGCCCTGTCCTGGACGGCGTTCGAGGCGGAATTCCGCCGCCTGTGGCCCACAAGGGTCGACACGTTCTTCGACGACGCCTACTTGGACCGCTTCCTACGCAGGATCTGGACAGAGTCAGTGGGCTACGCAGGCACAGAAATCATCCGCAGAATCATCGGCTTCGCCCACCTGACGGACCTCACGACATTGCCGGACCCGGTGGAGGCATCCCGCCGCGCACTACTGATCGGCCGCGAACTGATCGTACGCCGCGAGGAGTTGACCAACCCGAACGCCATAAGGGCGCTGACGGAAGGCTTTTAGGGGCGCGGGGAACTGCGCGACCAGCCCCCACCCACCCGCAGCCGAACCACAAACGCAAAGGGGCGGCTCCGTCAACAAGGAGCCGCCCCTTTCACGCCGTACCGCTACTTCTTGTCAAGCAGTTCCTGCACCTTGGCCCGCACCTCATCCGTAGCCAAGCCCCGAATAGTCAGCGTAGTCCGACGACGCAGAACGTCATCCGCAGTCTCGGCCCACTCATTGTCCCGCGCATAAACAACCTGAGCCCAGATCTCCGGCGCATCCGCATGCACCCGCTCACCCAACTCGGGGTTCTCATTGGCGAGACGAGCGATGTCGAACGCCAACGACCCATAGTGCGTGGCAAGATGCCGAGCCGTGTCCGCAGCCATCCGCGGACCGGGCGCAGGCCCGTCCACCAGCAGCCGGTGCGCAACCGCACGAGGGTTCGCGACCCCCGGCAGCGGCATCCGCTTCGGCAGCTCCGAGATCGGCTCGAACCCGTCACCCAGCGGAGCGCCCGGCAGGGTCTCCAGCTTCTGCATGACCGTACGGCCGATGTGCCGGAACGTCGTCCACTTGCCGCCCGAGACGGACAGCATGCCGCCCTTGCCCTCGGTGACGACCGTCTCCCGCTTGGCCTTCGCCGTGTCACCGGGGCCGCCAGGCAGCACCCGCAGGCCCGCGAAGGAGTACGTGATCAGGTCACGGGACAGCTGCTGGTCCCGTACGGAGAACGCGGCCTCGTCGAGGATCTGCGCCGTGTCCTTCTCGGTGACCGCGACGTCCGCCGGGTCGCCCTCGAACTCCTCGTCGGTCGTACCGAGCAGGAGCATGTCCTCCCAGGGGAGGGCGAACGTGATGCGGTACTTGTCGATCGGCGTGGCCAGCGCGGCCTTCCACGGAGAGGTCCGCTTCAGGACCAGGTGCGCGCCCTTCGACAGCCGTATCGAGGGCGCCGCGCCGGCGTCCTCCATCCTGCGCAGGTGGTCGACCCAGGGGCCGGTCGCGTTGAGCACGAGCCGGGCGTTGACGCCGAACTCGTCACCGGAGAGCCGGTCGCGCAGATCGGCGCCGGTGACCCGGCCGTTGGTGAAGCGCAGCCCGGACACCTCGGCGTGGTTGAGGACGGCCGCGCCCGCCTCGACGGCCGCGCGGACCGTCATCAGCGCCATGCGCGCGTCGTTCATCTGACCGTCGCCGTACACGGCCACGGCCTTGAGGTTCTCGGTGCGCAGCTCGGGCACGTCCTGCGCGGCCTTGGCCGGAGACAGCAGGTGCCCGACGCCGTCACCGAACGCCGACAGCATGGAGTAGGCGAAGACGCCCGCCCCGAGCTTCGCCGCGCCGTGCGGCCCGCCCTTGTACACGGGGAGGTAGAACGTGAGCGGGTTCGCCAGGTGGGGGGCCACCTGCTTGGACACCGCACGGCGCTCGAAGTGGTTCTCCGCCACCAGCTTCACCGCGCCGGTCTGCAAGTAGCGCAGACCGCCGTGGAGCAGCTTGGAGGAGGCGGAGGAGGTGGCGCCGGCGAAGTCGCCGGCGTCGACCAGGGCCACCCGCAGCCCGGACTGCGCGGCATGCCAGGCCGTCGAGATGCCGAGGATGCCACCGCCGATCACGAGAAGGTCGTACGTCGCCTTGGAAAGCTGCTCCCGGGTCTCGGCGCGGCTCGGGTTCGAGCCGGAGGCCGGGTGCTTACCGAGGGCAGGCACGGACTGCAGGGTGGACTGACTGGTCATTTCGGGTTCTTACTCCTCGACAGAGTCGTCTTCGAGCCAGCCCATGGACCGCTCCACGGCCTTGAGCCAGCTCTTGTACTCACGGTCGCGCTTCTCCGCGTCCATGTTGGGGGTCCACTCGGCGGCCCGGCGCCAGTTGGCGCGCAGGTCGTCGGTGCTGGTCCAGAAGCCGACGGCGAGGCCGGCGGCGTAGGCGGCACCGAGGCAGGTCGTCTCGGCGACCATGGGACGGACCACGGGGGCGTCCAGGAAGTCCGAGAGGGTCTGCATCAGCAGGTTGTTGGAGGTCATGCCGCCGTCGACCTTGAGGGCCGCCAGCTCGACGCCGGAGTCCTTGGTCATGGCGTCGGTGATCTCACGGGTCTGCCAGGCGGTGGCCTCCAGCACGGCACGCGCGAGGTGCGCCTTGGTGACGTACCGGGTCAGGCCGGCGATCACACCGCGGGCGTCGGAGCGCCAGTACGGGGCGAAGAGGCCGGAGAAGGCCGGTACGAAGTAGGCGCCGCCGTTGTCCTCGACCGACGACGCGAGCGTCTCGATCTCGGCGGCGGTGGAGATCAGGCCCATCTGGTCGCGCATCCACTGCACCAGCGAACCGGTGACCGCGATCGAGCCCTCCAGGGCGTAGACCGGGGCGTCGTTGCCGATGCGGTAGCCGACGGTGGTCAGCAGGCCGCTGTACGAGTTGATGATCTTGTCGCCGGTGTTCATCAGCATGAACGTGCCGGTGCCGTACGTCGACTTGGCCTCGCCCTCGGCGAAACAGGTCTGGCCGAACAGGGCCGCCTGCTGGTCGCCGAGCGCCGAGGCGACCGGGATGCCGCCGAGCAGGTCGCCCAGCTTGCCGCCGGTGACCTCGCCGTAGACCTCGGCGGAGGAGCGGATCTCCGGGAGCATCGACAGCGGGACGCCGATCGACTCGGCGATCTTCGGGTCCCACTCCAGGGTGTGCAGGTTCATCAGGAGGGTGCGGGAGGCGTTGGTGACGTCGGTGACGTGGTGACCGCCGTTCACACCGCCCGTCAGGTTCCAGATGACCCAGGAGTCCATGGTGCCGAAGAGGATGTCCCCGGCCTCGGCGCGCTCACGCAGACCCTCGACGTTGTCGAGCAGCCAGCGGGCCTTGGGGCCGGCGAAGTACGAGGCCAGCGGCAGACCGGTCTCACGGCGGAAACGATCCTGCCCGACATTGCGGCCCAGCTCCTTGCAGAGCGCGTCGGTACGGGTGTCCTGCCAGACGATGGCGTTGTGGACGGGCTCACCGGTGTTCTTGTCCCACAGCAGCGTCGTCTCGCGCTGGTTGGTGATGCCGATGGCCTTGATGTCGTCGCGGGTGATGCCGGCCTTCGAGATGGCTCCGGCGACGACCTCCTCGACGTTGGTCCAGATCTCGTTGGCGTTGTGCTCGACCCAGCCCGGCTTCGGGAAGATCTGCTCGTGCTCCTTCTGGTCGACGGAGACGATCCGGCCGTCCCGGTCGAAGACGATGCAGCGGCTGGAGGTGGTGCCCTGGTCGATCGCTGCGATGAAGGGTCCGGCGGTGTGCGCGTCGGTCACTGTGTGCTCCTGAAAGGTCCGTGGGTTCCGTCGGTGAGGGGCTGTCTTACGGCGTTGCCGCTCAAGACTGCTCTAGCTGCTCAAGGCTGTGTCGGCTGCTCTAAGCAAAAGCGACGTTGTAGATGCCCGCAGCGATGGCGCCGCCGATCAGCGGACCGGCCACCGGGATCCAGGCGTAGGACCAGTCGGAGCCGCCCTTGTTGGGCAGGGGCAGGAGGGCGTGCACGATACGCGGGCCGAGGTCACGGGCCGGGTTGATCGCGTAGCCGGTCGGGCCACCCAGGGACAGACCGATGGAGACCACGACGAGGGCGGTGATCAGGGCGCCGAGGGTGCCGAGACCCTTGCCGTCGCCGTTGAGACCCTGCGTGAGGACGGCGAGCACCAGCACGACGGTGCCGATGACCTCGGTGGCGATGTTCTGCCAGGCGACACGGATCTCGGGACCGGTGGAGAAGATGCCGAGCACGGGGCCCGCGCCCTTCTCCTGCGCCTCGACGGCCTTGGTCCTCGTGGACTGAGCGCCCGGACCGCCGACGATCTCTCTGTCGGTGAGGTGCGCGTGGAACTGGCCGTAGTAGGCGACCCAGACCAGAGCCGCGCCGATCATGGCGCCGAGCAGCTGCCCGCCCCAGTAGATCGGGACGTCGCTCCAGGCGATGCCGTTCTTCTTGAGCGCGAGCGCGAGAGTCACGGCCGGGTTGAGGTGGGCGCCGGAGAGGGGCGCCGAGGTGTAGACGGCCGTCAGTACGGCGAAACCCCACCCGAAGGTGATGGCGAGCCAGCCGGCGTTGCGGGCCTTGGAGGCCTTCAGCGTGACGGCGGCACAGACGCCGCCGCCGAGCAGGATGAGTACGGCGGTACCGATGGTCTCGCCGATGAAGATGTCGGAGCTGGACACCCGCGACTCCTTTGTCCTTCGTCCAGGGGGGAACTGCCGGCCCTTGGCGTTGTCACACTCTAACGCCTATTGCCGGTCGGTGTTCGACAATGTCGACCGATGGACGGGAGTCTTGCTCCGGGGTTACGGGCGCGTCAAGAGCTCTGTTATCGAAAACACGATCGTTATTGATTGCTGTGAGCTATCGATCTTGAGTCGGTCGCGACCTGCGTCCGCCCGCACACTCCGCGCACACGCGGAAGGACGAAAACGGCCGGAACATCCAAGATGTCCCGGCCGTTTTCGTAGGAAAGTTCAGTTTTTGTACGAAGGTTCAGAACCGCCCGGCACCCAGGTCCCGGGACACCGCGCGGGCGCAGTCCCGCACCGCGGCGATCAGTTCCGGGCGCAGCTCGCCCTCCCGGCAGAGCCGTTCCACGGCCCCGGTGACACCGACCGCGCCGACGGGCATCCGCCGCCGGTCGTGGATGGGGGCGGCGATGGACGCGACGCCCTCCCAGGTCTCCTCGACGTCGGCCGCGTACCCGCGCGCGCGGGTGAGGTCCAGGACGCCCTCGAAGCCCTCCAGATCGCTGATCGTCCGGTCGGTGAACGACTTGCGCTCGGACTCCAGGACCTCGCTGTGCGCGACCGGGTCGAAGGCCGACAGGACCTTGCCCAGGGCCGTGGAGTGCAGCGGCTGCATGGCCCCGACCTCCAGCACCTGCCGGCTGTCGTCGGGGCGGAAGACGTGGTGCACGACCAGCACGCCGTGCTGGTGCAGAACCCCCAGGTGGACGCTCTCGCCGCTGGAGCGGGCCAGGTCGTCGGTCCACACCAGGGCACGCGCGCGCAGCTCGTGGACGTCCAGATAGGTGGTCCCCAGGCGCAGCAGCTCGGCGCCCAGCTGATAGCGCCCGGACGCGGCCTCCTGCTCGACGAAGCCCTCCTGCTGGAGGGTGCGCAGGATGCCGTGGGCGGTGCCCTTGGCGAGGCCGAGGGACGAGGCGATGTCCGAGAGGCCGAGCCGACGCTCGCCGCCCGCGAGGAGCCGCAGCATCGCCGCCGCCCGTTCGAGCGACTGGATGTTCCGTGCCATCGCCGTCCTGCCTCCGTCCCCTTCGACCGCCGGCACACCGGCGTTCGCTGCCGCCGTTCGGCAATGTCGAACACTACCGGTCCATGTCGACCGACTGCCAATGGCTGGTCGTCACCTGTTACATCCGCGTACATCCGGGTGGATGTCTCGTATACGGCCCGCACGCGCCCGCTGGTTCCGGCCACGACACGCGCGCCACGTACGTCCGTCCCGTGGACGCCCTGACCATACGGCCCCGCACCGGGCTACCCTGGCCGCGTGCGTCTTCCCGGGGAAGACGCAAAGCCGACAGCCGTCGCACTCCAGGGAGCCCTTACATGGCCGCCTCGTCGCCCACCCCTTCCACCGACAGCAGGACCCGTGCGTCCGCCCTCCGGGACGCGCTCGCCACCCGAGTGGTGGTGGCCGACGGTGCGATGGGCACCATGCTGCAGGCGCAGGACCCGACGTTGGAGGACTTCCAGCAACTGGAAGGCTGCAACGAGGTCCTCAACGTCACCCGCCCGGACATCGTCCGCTCGGTGCACACCGCGTACTTCGAAGCGGGCGTCGACTGCGTGGAGACCAACACCTTCGGCGCGAACCTCACCGCGCTGGGCGAGTACGACATCCCCGAACGCACCGCCGAGCTGTCCGAGGCCGGCGCCCGCATCGCCCGCGAGACGGCCGACGAGTTCGCCGCCCGCGACGGCCGCCAGCGCTGGGTCCTCGGCTCGATCGGCCCCGGCACCAAGCTGCCGACCCTCGGCCACACCACCTTCACGGCCATCCGCGACGCCTACCAGCAGAACGCCGAGGGCCTCCTGGCCGGCGGCGCCGACGCCCTGCTCGTGGAGACCACCCAGGACCTCCTGCAGACCAAGGCCTCCGTCCTCGCGGCCCGCCGCGCGATGGAGATCGCCGGGTACGACGTCCCGCTGATCGTCTCGGTGACGGTCGAGACGACCGGCACGATGCTCCTCGGCTCCGAGATCGGCGCCGCGCTGACCGCGCTGGAGCCCCTCGGCATCGACATGATCGGCCTGAACTGCGCGACCGGCCCCGCCGAGATGAGCGAACACCTGCGCTATCTCGCCCGGCACTCCCGCGTCCAGCTGTCCTGCATGCCCAACGCCGGCCTGCCCGTCCTGACCAGGGACGGCGCCCACTACCCGCTGAGCGCGCCGGAGCTGGCCGACGCCCAGGAGAACTTCGTACGCGAGTACGGCCTCTCCCTCATCGGCGGCTGCTGCGGCACCACCCCCGAGCATCTGCGCCAGGTCGTCGAGCGCGTCCGCGACATCACGCCGACCGCGCGCGACCCGCGCCCCGAGCCCGGCGCCGCCTCCCTCTACCAGACCGTCCCGTTCCGCCAGGACACCGCCTACATGGCGATCGGCGAGCGCACCAACGCCAACGGGTCGAAGAAGTTCCGCGAGGCCATGCTGGACGCCCGCTGGGACGACTGCGTCGAGATGGCCCGCGAGCAGATCCGCGAGGGCGCGCACATGCTCGACCTCTGTGTGGACTACGTGGGCCGCGACGGCGTCGCCGACATGGAGGAACTGGCCGGCCGCTTCGCCACCGCCTCCACCCTGCCGATCGTCCTGGACTCCACCGAGGTCGACGTCATCAAGGCGGGCCTGGAGAAGCTCGGCGGCCGTGCGGTCATCAACTCGGTCAACTACGAGGACGGCGACGGCCCCGAGTCCCGCTTCGCCAAGGTCACCAAGCTGGCCCAGGAGCACGGCGCCGCGCTGATCGCGCTGACCATCGACGAGGAGGGCCAGGCCCGCACCCCGGAGCACAAGGTCGCCATCGCCGAACGGCTGATCGACGACCTCACCGGCAACTGGGGCATCCACGAGTCGGACATCCTCATCGACACCCTGACCTTCACGATCTGTACCGGCCAGGAGGAGTCCCGCAAGGACGGCATCGCGACGATCGAGGCGATCCGCGAGCTGAAGCGCCGCCACCCGGACGTCCAGACCACCCTCGGGCTGTCCAACATCTCCTTCGGCCTCAACCCGGCCGCCCGCATGCTGCTGAACTCGGTCTTCCTCGACGAATGCGTCAAGGCGGGCCTTGACTCGGCGATCGTGCACGCGTCGAAGATCCTCCCCATCGCCCGCTTCAGCGAGGAGGAGGTGCAGACGGCCCTCGACCTGGTCTACGACCGGCGCGCCGAGGGCTACGACCCCCTCCAGAAGCTGATGGCCCTGTTCGAGGGCGCCACCACCAAGTCCCTCAAGGCGGGCAAGGCCGAGGAACTCGCCGCCCTGCCCCTGGACGAGCGGCTCCAGCGCCGCATCATCGACGGCGAGAAGAACGGCCTGGAGGCCGACCTCGACGAGGCCCTGGAGACCCGCCCCGCCCTCGACATCGTCAACGACACCCTCCTGGAGGGCATGAAGGTCGTCGGTGAACTCTTCGGCTCCGGCCAGATGCAGCTGCCGTTCGTCCTCCAGTCCGCCGAGGTCATGAAGACGGCCGTCGCCCACCTCGAACCCCACATGGAGAAGACCGACGACGAGGGCAAGGGCACCATCGTGCTCGCCACCGTCCGCGGCGACGTCCACGACATCGGCAAGAACCTCGTCGACATCATCCTCACCAACAACGGCTACACCGTCGTCAACATCGGCATCAAGCAGCCGGTCTCCGCGATCCTCGAAGCCGCGCAGGAACACCGGGCCGACGTCATCGGCATGTCAGGGCTCCTCGTGAAGTCGACCGTGATCATGAAGGAGAACCTCCAGGAGCTGAACCAGCGCAAGCTGGCCGCCGACTACCCGGTCATCCTCGGCGGCGCCGCCCTGACCAGGGCGTACGTCGAACAGGACCTCCACGAGATCTACGAGGGCGAGGTCCGCTACGCCCGCGACGCCTTCGAGGGCCTGCGCCTCATGGACGCCCTGATCGGCGTCAAGCGGGGCGTCCCCGGCGCCAAGCTGCCCGAGCTGAAGCAGCGCCGCGTCCGCCCCGCCGCCGTACAGACCGAGGAACGCCCCGAGGAGGGCCACGTCCGCTCCGACGTGGCCATCGACAACCCGATCCCCACCCCGCCCTTCCAGGGCACCCGCGTCATCAAGGGCATCCAGCTCAAGGAGTACGCGAGCTGGCTCGACGAGGGCGCCCTCTTCAAGGGCCAGTGGGGCCTCAAGCAGGCCCGCACCGGCGACGGGCCGACCTACGAGGAGCTGGCCGAGACCGAGGGCCGCCCCCGGCTGCGCGGCCTCCTGGACAAGCTCCAGACGGAGTCCCTGCTGGAGGCGGCCGTCGTCTACGGCTACTTCCCGTGCGTCTCCAAGGACGACGACCTGATCATCCTCGACGACCGGGGCAACGAACGTACGCGCTTCACGTTCCCGCGCCAGCGCCGTGGCCGCCGGCTCTGCCTGGCCGACTTCTTCCGCCCGGAGGAGTCCGGCGAGATCGACGTCGTCGGCCTCCAGGTCGTCACCGTCGGCTCCCGGATCGGCGAGGAGACCGCCAAGCTCTTCGAGTCGAACTCCTACCGCGACTACCTCGAACTGCACGGCCTCTCCGTCCAGCTGGCCGAGGCCCTCGCCGAGTACTGGCACGCGCGCGTCCGCTCCGAACTCGGCTTCGCCGGCGAGGACCCGGCCGACGTCGAGGACATGTTCGCCCTCAAGTACCGGGGCGCCCGCTTCTCCCTCGGCTACGGCGCCTGCCCCGACCTGGAGGACCGCGCCAAGATCGCCGACCTCCTCCAGCCCGAGCGCATCGGCGTCCAGCTCTCCGAGGAGTTCCAGCTCCACCCCGAGCAGTCCACCGACGCCATCGTCATCCACCACCCCGAGGCGAAGTACTTCAACGCACGCTGAAGCTCTTTAACGCGCGCTGATCGGACAAGACGTACACTGGTCGGTCCATCGCAGGCCGGTTGCCCTCTGTGCACTCAGGGGCAACCGGCCTGATCGTCCCTCAAGGAGGTGCGCCAGGATGACCAGCACGGTCCCCGCGCTCGGAACCCGTACGGCCGAAGGCTCAGCACTGCAGGCCGTACTCCTCGACATGGACGGCACCCTGGTGGACACCGAGGGCTTCTGGTGGGACGTCGAGGTCGAGATCTTCGCCGGCCTCGGCCACACCCTCGACGACTCCTGGCGGCACGTCGTGGTCGGCGGCCCGATGACCCGCAGCGCCGGCTTCCTCATCGAGGCCACCGGCGCCGACATCACCCTCCCCGAACTGTCCGTCCTGCTCAACGACGGCTTCGAGGACCGTATCGGCCGCGCCCTGCCCCTGATGCCGGGCGCCGCCCGACTCCTCGCCGAACTCTCCGCGCACGAGATCCCGACCGCCCTCGTCTCCGCCTCCCACCGCCGCATCATCGACCGCGTCCTGGCCTCCCTGGGCCCCCAGCACTTCGCCCTGAGCATCGCGGGGGACGAGGTGGAGCGTACGAAGCCGTTCCCCGACCCCTATCTGATCGCCGCCGCCGGACTCGGCGCCGAACCGGCGAGATGCGCCGTCGTCGAGGACACGGCGACCGGGGTCGCCGCCGCCGAGGCCGCCGGCTGCCATGTCGTGGCCGTGCCGTCCGTCGCGCCCATCGCCCCGGGCGCGCGCCGCACGATCGTGACGTCCCTGGAAGAAGTCGACCTGCCCTTTCTGCACGGCCTGATGACGGAAATGCGCTGACCTGTTTACCGAGCGTGCCTGATCGAATGCGGGAAAGCGCCCGGATGAACATGCAGGCCATCACATGAGAATTACGCGGTGGAATTCGTCTATGCGCCCATCGCGCAAAAGGGTGTGAGGTTCGCCACCCGACAAGGGCTCGACAGTGCACACATGTCGTGTACACGTACCCCTTTTCGGGGCTCAGGGGAAGTCCTTGTGTCCCGATTGGGGGGAGCCTGCGCGGAATCCTTCCGTCGCCGGTTTTCCGGTGCGTCCACACCCGGCTCCACAGCGTGATCGGCCCCCAACTCCGGCTGCCTGCGGGCCCCTCCACGGTCCGGACTAACCTCGTTGCGAGAACATCGCCGTAATCCCGAACCCCGCGCGCACCACCCCACGCATGCCGGGCTCCTGGGATCGACAGCCTGGAGAAACCCGCGCATGAACCGCAAGACTTTGGTGCTGCCGGCCGTCATCGGCCTGCTGGCTCCGGTGCTCGCCGCCTGCGGCGCGGCCAATGGCGGAGGCAGCGGCGGCGACGCGATCGTCGTCGGCACCACGGACCGGTTCACCGCCACGAAGGCAGCCCCGGCACCGATCGACCCGGCCTACGCCTACGACGTCGGCACCTGGAACATCCTGCGCCAGACCGTGCAGACCCTCATGGTCCAGCCGCGCGGCGACGGCGAACCGGTGCCCGAGGCCGCCGAGAAGTGCGCGTTCACCGACACCGGCAACGAGCGGTACGCCTGCACCCTGCGCAAGGGCCTCAAGTTCTCCAACGGCGACAAAGTCACCGCGTCCGACGTGAAGTTCTCGATCGACCGGGCCATGCGGATCCAGGCCGACAGCGGTGTGTTCGCCCTGCTGTCCACGATCGACACCGTCGAGACCCAGGGCGACCGCGAGGTCATCTTCCACCTCAAGACCGCCGACGCCACCTTCCCGTTCAAGCTGTCCACCCCGGTCGCGGGCATCGTCAACCCGGACGACTACGACAAGGACAAGCTGCGCGACGGCTTCGACGTCGACGGCTCCGGCCCGTACACGCTCCACTCCGAGGTCAAGAACGACGAGCTCGTCAGCGCCGTCTTCACCAAGAACCCCAATTACCAGGGCCAGTTGACGCCGAAGAACGACAAGGTCGAACTGCGTTCCTTCGCCGACGCCACCGCGATGGGCACCGCGCTCTCCAAGGGCGACATCGACCTGATGACCCGCACGATGTCCCCCGAGCAGATCAGAAAGCTCGACGACGACTCGACCGGCGACATCGACCTCGTCCAGATGCCCGGCCTCGAAATCCGCTACCTCGCCTTCAACACCAACGCGCCGACGGTGAAGACCAAAGCCGTCCGCCAGGCGATGGCGCAGATCATCAACCGCGCCGAACTCGTCTCGAAGGTGTACGGCGACGAGGCCCAGCCGCTCTACTCGCTGGTCCCGGCCACCATCACCGGCCACTCGAACTCCTTCTTCAACAAGTACGGCGAGCCGAGCGGCATCAAGGCGAAAACCCTGATGGAGAACGCCGGAATCACCACCCCGGTGAAACTGACCCTGCACTACACGACCGACCACTACGGCTCGGCCACCAAGCAGGAGTTCGAGGAACTGCAGAAGCAGCTCAACGCCAGCGGACTCTTCAAGGTCAGCATCAAGGGCGCCCCCTGGGCCACCTTCCGCCCGGCCGAGAAGGAACTCCAGTACGACGTCTACGGCATGGGCTGGTTCCCGGACTTCCCCGACGCGGACAACTACCTCGCCCCGTTCCTCGACAAGGACAACTTCCTCAACCTGCCGTACGCCAACAGCAGGATCCGCACCACCCTGATCCCGGAGTCCCGCCGTGAGGCCGACCGCCTCACCGCCTCCACGAGCCTCACGGACATCCAGGACATCGTCGCCGACGACGTACCCGTACTGCCGCTGTGGCAGGGCAACCAGTACATCGCCGCACGCGACGGCATCACCGGCGCCGAGTGGGCCCTCAACTCCTCCTCGACGCTTCAGCTGTGGGAGCTCGGCAGCGGTGTGAGCAACTGACCAGCACACCCGTCCGACGCATGAATCCCGACCCGGGGCTGGGACGGTCCCGGGTACCCAAGACCCGACGACAAGGCACATCCACGTGAACCTGCGCAACCAGTGGCCGGTCCTGCCCATCGTGGCGGGGCTGGCCTCCGGCCTCCTCACCGGCTGCGGCTCGGAGAACGGCGACTCGGGGGCCGACGGCTCCACCGTGGTGATGGGGATGTCCGACGACGTCCTGGCCACCGACCCCGCCTCCGGCTACGACCCGGGCTCCTGGCTGTTGTTCAACAACGTCTTCCAGTCGCTGCTCAGCTTCCCCAACGGGGGCACGGAGCCGCAGCCCGAGGCCGCCAAGGAGTGCGCTTTCAGCGACGCGCAGACCAAGGTGTACAAGTGCACCCTGCGCGACGGCCTGAAGTTCAGCAACGGTGACTCGCTCACCTCGGAGGACGTCAAGTTCTCCTTCGACCGCATGCTGAAGATCAACGACGACGCCGGCCCGGCGATCATGTTCCCGATGCTCGACTCGGTGGACACCCCCGACGAGAAGACCGTCGTCTTCAACCTCAAGGTGCCCGACGCCACCTTCCCCAGCAAGATCGCCTCCGGGGCCGGCTCGATCGTCGACCACACCCAGTACGACGAGGACGGCCTGCGCACCGACGGCGAGGCCGTCGGCTCCGGCCCCTACAAGCTCGACTCGTTCGGCGACGACAGCGCGGTCTTCTCCGTCAACCCGAACTACAAGGGCACCGCCGAGGTCAAGAACTCCGGCGTCACCCTCAAGTTCTTCCACGGCGACCAGACCAAGCTGAAGGACGCCCTCCTCGACGGCAAGGTCGACATCGCCTACCGAGGCCTCAAGGCCGGCGACATCGCCGACATCGAGAAGGACAGCGGCGACGAGGGCATCGACATCGTCGAGGGCACCAGCGCCGAGGTCCAGCACCTCGTCTTCAACATGAACGACCCGGTCGCCGGAAAGCTCGGCGTCCGCAAGGCCATCGCCTACCTCCTCGACCGCGAGGCCCTCGTCGACGAGGTCTACGAGGACACCGCGACCCCGCTCTACTCGATCATCCCGGCCGGCATAGCCGGTCACAACACCGCCTTCTTCGACACCTACGGCGCCCGCCCCTCCAAGGCCAAGGCCCAGGCGGCCCTCCAGGAGGACGGCATCACCGAGAAGGTCAAGCTGACCCTCTGGTCGACCCCGTCCCGCTACGGCCCCGCCACCGACGACGAGTTCAAGGCCATCGCCAAGCAGCTCAACGCCAGCGGCCTCTTCGAGGCGACCGTCCAGTCCGTCCCCTTCGCGCAGTACGAGAAGGACATCGAGGCCGGCAAGTACGGCGTGTACGTGAAGGGCTGGGTGCCGGACTACCCCGACGCCGACAACTTCACCGCCCCCTTCTTCGGCGAGGGCAACGTCCTCGGCAACAACTACACCAACAGCACCATCACCGGCACGCTCATCCCCGGCACCGCAGCCGAGAGCGACCGCTCCGCCACCGACGCCGACTTCGCCGAACTCCAGGACATCGTCGCCCAGCAGGTCCCGGTCATCCCGATCTGGCAGGCCAAGCAGTACGCCGTCACCCGCGAGAACGTCTACGGCCTGGAGTACTGCCTCGACGCCTCGACCGTCTTCCGCTTCTGGGAGATCAACAAGGGCTGACCCGGCCGATACGACGACGAGGGCGCCCCTTCCACTCCAGGAAGGGGCGCCCTCGTCGTCGTACAAACCCGTCCGGCTACTGCGCGCCGGGACGCACCAGCCCGCTCTCGTACGCGTACACCGCGGCCTGCACCCGGTCGCGCAGCCCCAGCTTGGTCAGCACATGCCCGACATGCGTCTTCACGGTCGTCTCGCTGACGAAGAGATCGGCGGCGATCTCCGCGTTCGACAGTCCCCGTGCCACCAGCTTCAGCACCTCGACCTCACGCTCGGTCAGCGTGTGCAGGGTGTCCGGCACGGGCTCGTCACCCGACGGGAGATGCCCCGCGTACTTGTCGAGCAGCCGGCGCGTGATGCTCGGCGCGAGCATCGCCTCACCCGCGGCCACCACGCGGATCGCCTGCACCAGCTCGTTCGCCGGCGCGTCCTTCAGGAGGAAGCCACTGGCACCGGCCCGCAGCGCCTCCACCACGTACTCGTCGAGATCGAAGGTCGTCAGCACCAGCACCTTCGCCGGCCCGTCCCGCCCAGGACCCGTGATCTGCCGAGTCGCCTCGACCCCATCCATCCGCGGCATGCGAATGTCCATCAGAACCACATCGGGCTGCAGGGCCCGCACCTGGTCGATCGCCTGAAGACCGTCTCCGGCCTCGCCGACGACCGCGATGTCCTGCTCGGCCTCCAGAATCATCCGGAACCCGGTACGCAGCAGCGGCTGGTCGTCGACCAGTAGAACGCGGACGGCCACGTAGTTCTCCTTCGCTAGCCCATCCCTATTCTGCCCTGTGGTGTGACGCGCCCCGATAGGGGCGCGGGGAACTGCGCGACAAGCCCCCACCGGGCCCGCAGACAACTACGGCGCAACCGGCGGAGCCACCCGCACAGGCAACGGATAGGGCGGGGGAGTCCCCCCAAACTCCGGACACACGGCCTGATGATCACACCAACCGCACAGCTTCGTCGGCCGAGGCCGCCAGACCCCGGACTCCGTCGCCTCCCGAATCGCCTCCCACAAGGAATGCAGCTTCCGCTCCACCCGCTCAAGATCGGCCACCACAGGGTCGTACGTCACCACATCCCCACTGCCGAGATACACCAGCTGCAACCGCCGAGGCACCACGTTCTTCAACCGCCACACGACCAGCGCATAGAACTTCATCTGGAACAGCGCACCCTCCGAATACTCCGGACGCGGCGCCTTCCCCGTCTTGTAGTCGACGATCCGCACCTCACCCGTGGGCGCCACATCGACCCGGTCGATGATCCCCCGCAGCTTCAGCCCCGAATCCAGCTCCGCCTCGACGAACAGCTCACGCTCGGCGGGCTCCAGCCGCGTCGGATCCTCCAGCCCGAACCAGCGCTCCACCAACTGCTCCGCCTCGCCCAGCCAGCGCGTCAGCCGCTCCCCGTCCGGATCGTCCGCGAACAGCTCAACCACCTCAGGGCGCGACTCCCGCAGCCGGTCCCACTGGCCCGGGATCAGCGACTTCGCCCGGGGTGCCGTCCGCTCCGCCGCCGGTGCGTCGAACAGCCGCTCGAGAACGGCGTGCACCAGCGTGCCTCTCGTCGCCGCCTCACTCGGCTTCTCCGGCAACCGGTCGATCACCCGGAACCGGTACAGCAACGGACACTGCATGAAGTCACTGGCCCGCGAGGGCGACAGCGAAGACGGCGCGGAGGGCAGCACGACCGGCGAGACGGACTCGGCGGCGCCCTCAGTGCTGATTTCCATGACGACGACCTTACGGCCCACCACTGACAGTGACCCACCCACCGCCACGACCACACCGGCACAGCCTGGCGAACACAGGGGGTGCCGGGGCGGAACACATCGCGACGGCCGCATACCATCGACCCGAGACCCTTCCGCCCCGGAGCGGAAAAGGGAGACGCATCCGACAAGGGGACACAGTGGACGAGAGCGGCGGGAGCGGGCAGCCGCGCTCCGGCAACGACCAGTCGACCGACCGCCACACCGGGCGGACGGCCTCGACCGCCGACCCCGCACACCCCGAACCCGCGACCGCCGACACCACGACGGAGCCCGCCCTGAACGAGCGGGACAACGAGCCGAACGACGAGCGGAACGACAAGCCCACGGAACCCGCGAAACCGACCGAGGAACCCACCGGGCCGGACGCGCCCGCCGACACCACCGGCCGCAACCGCGCCACCCCCCGCCTCGGCAAGTCCCGCGCCCCCCAGAAGCCCAAGAAGGAACCCGGCGGCGGACTCCTCATGGGACGCCCCTTCGGCGTACCCGTCTACGTCGCCCCCAGCTGGTTCCTCGTCGCCGCCCTCATCACCTGGGTCTTCGGCGGCCAGCTCGACCGCGTACTACCCGAACTCGGCGCCCTGCGCTACCTCGTCGCCCTCTTCTTCGCGGTCGCCTTCTACGCCTCCGTCCTCGTCCACGAACTCGCCCACACCGTCGCCGCCCTCCGCTACAAACTCCCGGTACGCCGCATCCAGCTCCAGTTCTTCGGCGGCGTCTCCGAGATCGAGAAGGAGTCCGAGACCCCCGGCCGCGAGTTCGTCCTCGCCTTCGTCGGCCCGCTGCTCTCCCTGATCCTCGCGGGCGTCTTCTACCTCGCCCTCCAGACCGTCGAATCCGGCACCGTCCCCGGCGTCCTGCTGGCCGGCCTGATGATCTCCAACCTCATCGTCGCCGCCTTCAACCTCCTGCCCGGCCTGCCCCTCGACGGCGGCCGGATGCTTCGCGCCGTCGTCTGGAAGATCACCGGCAAACCCATGAGCGGTACGATCGCCGCCGCCTGGGTCGGCCGCGCCCTCGCCGTCTCCGTCCTCATCGGACTCCCGCTGCTCACCCAGTCCGGCGCCCTCGGCTCCAGCGCCGAGGACAGCGTCGGCATGGACACCGTCACCGACGCCCTGCTCGCCGCCATCCTCGCCGCGATCATCTGGACCGGCGCAGGCAACAGCCTCCGCATGGCCCGCCTGCGCGAACACCTCCCGGAACTCCGCGCCCGCAACCTCACCCGCCGCGCGGTCCCCGTCGAGACCAACACCCCGCTCTCCGAGGCCCTGCGCCGCGCCAACGACGCCGGCGCCCGCGCCCTGGTCGTCGTCGACCCCGACGGCGAACCCCTCTCCCTCGTCCGAGAGGCCGCGATCGTCGGCGTACCCGAACACCGCCGCCCCTGGGTCTCCGTCAGCGGCCTCGCCCAGGACCTCACCGACGGCATGCGTGTCTCGGCGGAACTCTCCGGCGAGGAACTCCTCGACGCCCTGCGCGCGACCCCCGCCACCGAATACCTGGTCGTGGAGGAGTCCGGCGAGATCTACGGAGTCCTGTCGGCGGCCGACGTGGAACGCGCCTTCGTCAAGGCGATGGCCCGCCCGAACTAGAGCCGACGCCAGCGGCGGGCGGCCAGACGCTCGACGAGCAGGTAGTGGACGAGCAGCGACAGGAACCAGGTCACCACACCCCCCACCAGGAACAGAGCGAGCGGACCGAGCCCCGGCTGACCGCGCAGCAGCAGCCAGTACACGGGCAGATGCAGCAGAAACAGGCTGTACGACATCCGGCCGACCTCCGTGACCAGATCCCCCGACAGCAGCCGCACCAACGGCCCCCGGCCACCGCACAGCACCGCCGTCAGCACAGCAGCACCCAGGACGACCGCGACCATGGACCAGCCGCCACCCGACCCTCCGCCCCGCAGGACGGCCGCCACCCCCAAGGCCCCCGCAGCGGCGAAACCGGTCACCGCCAGCAGCACGGCCCCCGGCCGGGACACCGCACGGCCACCGCGCTCAGCCAGATGAACGAGGCACGCGGCAACAGCACCGGCCGGCAGCGCGACCGCCTGTACGCCGGAGACGACCCCCGGATCGGGCAGCGCCCCGTATGCCGCAGCGACGGTCACCGCCCCGCCGAGCAGGGCGACGACCAGCGCCACCGGGGCAAGCCGCCGCCGGGCCAGGAGACACAGCCCCGCCAGCAGAAGCGACCACGCCACCACGGAACGCGCGGTTACGTCCACCAACCACAGCGGGGCAAGCGGCGCGTCCGGCGTAGGGACGGCACCCAGCGGTCGCCCCCGCAGCCACTCGGCCCATCCGCCATGTCCGAGCGCCCAGTACGCCCCGAGGGTCACCCCGACCGACACCAGCAGCGCGGGCACCAACCGCTTCGCCCGACGACCCAGGAAGCCGACCACGCCGGTCCTCCCGGTGGCGGTCGCCCGACGGAGCAGGGGCAGGGGCACGAGGAATCCCGAGAGCACCAGCAGGACATCGACACCCGCACCGGCCCAGGAGAAGTCCGACCCGCCCACGCCCGTGTCATGCAACAGAACGGCCAGTACAGCGACTCCCCGCAGACCGTCCACAGCGGAGAACCGCCTTCCGCCGATCCCCTGCCCGGAATCCGGCGCCACAGGCGGTGAGGGGGAGCGAATCACGGCCACAGGGGGAGCACCGCCGAATGCTCCCCCGAACGCGACCGGTCCCACCTCGACGCTCCGGGGCATCCGGGCGGCCTGGAGAGGCACCGTGTCGTCTTGAGCCCCTCCCGTCGACGGGCGGGGACGGGAACCGTACTCGTTCCACAAGCGCTCCTCGTTCATCGCGGCCAGGTCCGGAAACAGGAGGCGACAACGGCCTCGGCGGGACGCCCGATGAAGGACGCGCGGGAGTCGGCGTCGGCGCCCGCCGCGGGGTCGGCGTGGAAGTCGAGGTTCCACCAGTACAGGCCCGCCATGTCCCGCTCCCGGGCGACCTGACAGGCCGCCGCGAACCAACGTTGCTGCACCGTCGGGTTGAGCTTCCCCTCGCCGTTCCAGACGGCCGGATGACGATAGGCGCCGTCCTCGGCGATGATGCCGACCTCGCTCAGCACGATCCGGGGCAGTTTCCCCGTGCTCTTGCGGTCCAGCCAGCGCTGCCAGCCCTCCGCGATCTCCGCGACGGAGGCGTCGTCGCCGAGCCGGGGGAGGGGGAAGTAGGCGTCGACGCCCAGGTGTTCGACGGGGACGGGGACATGCCGGGAGACGTAGTCGTCCCAGTTGGCGTCGTAGGACAGCTCACCGGTGAACGACCTCCGCGCGGTGGCGATCAGCGAACGCCAGCGCGGATCGTCCTCCAGCGACGTCAGCTCCGCCCCGACCACGAAGGTGCTCGCGTGATGCCGGGCCGCGACCTTGAGATACGGCGCCAGGAAGGCCTCGTACGACCGGAACCAGGCCGCCCGGTCCGCCGGGGCCAGCGAGCCGCGCCAGGCCAGGGGATCCCGCGCCACCAGGCTCCGCTCATCGAGAAGCGGACGCACGGTGATCCGCAGCCCGGCCGCCGCCGCAGTGTCCAGGAGCATCCCCAGATGCCGTACCGAAGGCGTCTCGGCCGAGGCACCGACCCGGCTCGCCCTCGGCCCGGCGGTCGCGAACGGAAAAGTCACCGAGACCGCGTTCATGTCCTTGCCGACCATGTAGTTCACCAGCCGCAGCGAGTTGGCCCGCACGGACGCGTCCGTCTCGCCCGGGTACGTGTACCAGAGCACCTGCGCACCGAGCTGGGGATCCCCGCTCCGCCAGGGCCGGGCGACCCGCGCCGGAGCCGGGTTCTCGGCCGCCGACACGGATACGGATGCGGACGGTGTGGCCGCCGCCGGGGCTCCGGCTCCCAGGGAGACGCACCCACTCGTGAACAGAAGGGCGGAGAGGGAGAGAAGAGCGAGGCCACGCAGACCCCGAAGACGTGTACGCATCCCTCAGGCCGGCTTCGCGATCACGACGAACTGGTTCTCCACGCCCCGCAGACACCGCAACAGCCCCCGGAACGACCCGGCCGCCTCCCACAGCGCGAAGAACGGCATCAGGGCGACCACCGCCACCGGCTCCCACCACAGCCGACGGCCATTGGCGGACACCGAGGCGTTGATCTTCAGGCCCTCCCAGTACATCCACACCGCGTACCCCATGGTCACCGCCCACAGCGGCAGAATCCACGGCGTCACCGGCGAGGTGTTGAGATCGCCGAGCAGCGCACCGACCGCCAGGACGACCCCGACATGCTGGAACGGCCCCATCACCCACGTCGTCACGCTGTACATGAGCAGCGCCCTCGACCGGCGCGGCAGACTGCGGTTGAAGGCCAGCCCCACCAGACCCCACGACCAGCGCTCCCGCTGCTTCAGGAAGTCCCGCATGGTCGCGGGGGACGCCCCGTAACTGCGGCCGGAGAACCAGTCGCTGCGCCCCTTGTAGCGACTGGCGAAGACCAGGGCCAGATGAGCGTCCTCGCAGATGGAGTCCGGGCCGAAGTCCCAGCCGATCGTCGCCTCGATCGACGCACGGAGCAGCAGCAGCTCGCCGTGCAGCCCGGCCAACGGAGTACCGCCGCCGGTGAGGACCGCGAAACGGGCGATGTCGTCGGCGGGACGTATCGCGTCGGCCAGCCACGTCAGCCGGTTGACCGCGTTCTCGCGCGGATACGTCAGCATGCCCTGCGCCAGATGCTTGCCGTCGGGACCCGCGCGCCGCTGGGCGTTGATGAACCGCGCGACCTGCTCGGCCGTGTCGGGACCGACCCCCGTGTCGTCGTCCATGTGCAGCACCCACACGTCGTCCAGGGCCTCGCCCTCGGCGATGCGCAGCTCATGGGCGTAGTGATTGGCGCGGGCCTTGAAACGGGTGCCATTGGGCGTGCGATAGACCTTCGGCACGGTCACCACACGAATCAACGGGCTCCGGGCCGCCAGGGCGTCGATGCGCTCGGCCGCCTCACAGCCCTCCTCCGTCAGGACGTCGATCCGCAGCGCGGGGAACCAGCCCGGCAGGAACGCGCAGTACGACAGCACCGACCGCTCCAGCGCCGGATACGTGTCGTCCCGTCCAATGGTCGGCACGAGCACCACGAGCCGGTCGTGCAGCGCCGGAGCGGCACTGGTCCAGCCCCGCTGACGCGCGATACGGCGACGGGTAAGCACGGCACCGGTGATCCCGACGAGCGAACTGACGACGGGCAGCGTCCACAGGACAGTCACCACCCAGCCCATCAATGTCGGCCTGGGGGAGTACAACGCGGAGGAGAAGACATAGGCGAGACCCGCGGTGACCAGGAACGGCAGGAAGCCCGGCTTCCACACCGCCTGACGCCTCACCATCCGCGCGGTGCGGCGCGACGGGAAGACGTCGATGCCGTCGGCGGAGGTGGCCATGATCACCCACTTGCGTACAGAAGGACGGACTCGTCACCAAGGCCCGGAACACCCCCGAAGCTCTAAGCGGAACCATGCATGCCGATTGTGGATTTTGTGAAGATGATTCCCGTCACAGGCCAGGCACCCGGAGCCGGCCACTCATCCACCGACGCGATGGTCGGCAGCCCCCGCCAACACCAGTAGGCTGTTCACATGTCCGAACCGACCGGTGCCGCCCGCAGGCGCGGGCCCTTCAAGGTCGGGGACCAGGTACAGCTGACCGACCCCAAGGGCCGCCACTACACGTTCACGCTCGAAGCCGGAAAGAACTTCCACACCCACAAGGGTTCCTTCCCGCACGACGAGCTGATCGGCGCACCCGAGGGCAGCGTTGTCCGCACCACCGGAAACGTTGCCTACCTCGCGCTGCGCCCCCTGCTCCCCGACTACGTCCTGTCCATGCCCCGCGGCGCCGCCGTGGTCTACCCCAAGGACGCGGGGCAGATCCTCGCCTTCGCCGACATCTTCCCCGGCGCACGCGTCGTGGAAGCGGGCGTGGGCTCCGGCTCACTCAGCAGCTTCCTGCTGCGCGCCATCGGCGACCAGGGCATGCTGCACTCCTACGAGCGCCGCGAGGACTTCGCCGAGATCGCCCAGCAGAACGTCGAGCGCTACTTCGGCGGCCCCCACCCCGCCTGGCAGCTCACCGTCGGCGACCTCCAGGACAACCTCAGCGACACCGAGGTCGACCGGGTCGTCCTCGACATGCTCGCCCCCTGGGAATGCCTTGAGGCCGTCTCCAAGGCCCTCGTCCCCGGCGGCATCGTCTGCTGCTACGTGGCGACCACCACCCAGCTCGCCCGGACCGTCGAGTCCATCCGCGAGATCGGCTGCTTCAACGAGCCGAGCGCCTGGGAGTCGATGGTCCGCAACTGGCACATCGAAGGCCTCGCCGTCCGCCCCGACCACCGCATGATCGGCCACACCGGCTTCCTGCTCACCGCCCGCCGCCTCGCCGACGGAGTCGAGCCCCCCATGCGCCGCCGCCGCCCCTCCAAGGGCTCCTACGGCGACGACTACACCGGCCCCAACGCCGACGGCGGCAACGGCCGCTGACCACGTCAACGCACCAACACCGTGGCCGAGTTCCCCCAGCACACCGGGAACTCGGCCACACCGCTTTCCGGCTGACGCCCCAACAGCACCAGTACTGACAGCGACCACCACACACCCCGCCGTTCCCTCGCGCTGTGACGTGTGGCACTATGCGGGACACCCCACCGGTACAGCCCTCCACGGGAGACACTCCGAGTGCAGCACTCCGCCGTCCCGGAACTGGCACACACGCACACCCGCCCCATCCACTGGCTCGCCACGGCCACCGCCCTCGCCGGAGTCGTCGCCCTCTCCTCGGCCCTCCAGCCGGACTCCGCCACCGCGGCCCAGGCCGCAGGACCCGCCGGAAAACCCGCAGCGGCCGTGGCACCCCCCGACCCCACCGGCGTCGACTTCCCCCTCCAGTGCGGCCCCCTCCCGGTCCTCGTCCAGGAAAAGGCCACCGGAGACCTCGACGGCGACGGCAGACCCGAAACGGTCGCCTCCGTACGCTGCGACGCCGGCTCCGGCACCCCGCCCAACGGCGTGTACGTCCTCACCCAGGCCGCCGACGCCAAGCAGCCCCGCGTCGTCGCGACCCTCGTCGACCCCAAGGACCGCCTCACCGTCACCGACCTCACCGTCAGTGCCGGCGCCGTCACGGCCACACTCCTCGGCTACTCGTCCCTCGACGTCCCCAGATGCTGCCCGGACGTCAACGAGCGCGCCAAGTGGCAGTGGAAGAACGGCGCGTTCCTCCGCTCGACACCCGCCGGCGCACAGAGCGTGTGAACACGCTCCCGCCGACCGGCGGGCGGCCACGGAACATACGTACGGCGAACACCGTGTGAGAAATCAGACAGAGGCATTACGAGAATCAGTCGACGGTGGCGCGGAGTGGTCGGACGATCACTCCGCGTCCGGGCCGAAAACCTCGACCCTGTCCGAAACTCGACGTACGTGAATACAGTCGCCCGGACACTCCTTCGCGGAGTCCACCACATCGGTCAGCAACGGCAGCGGAACCGGCGTCGTCGCGCCCGGGGCCTGCAACAACTCGTCCCCGGGGCTCTTCACGTACGCCAGCCCGTCGATGTCCAGCTCGAAGACCTCGGGCGCGTACTGGACACAGATTCCGTCCCCCGTACACAGGTCCTGATCGATCCAGACCTCCAACGCCTCACCGCCGGCCCCGGCCTCCTCCTGCACGGTCATATCTCCTGCCGTTTCTGCCCCGAGCAAGACAATCCGACGGCAAGTCGGCCCAGCTCTGACGGGTGTTGAACACTTCGACCCTACCTCCGGCCGCTTCCCAATCATGTTCTGTGGGTATTCCCCTGGCGTGAGGGAGAGCGCAAGGGTGAAGATCGGACACACCTCGACAGTCTTTGTGATCTAGGGGTTTCAATCGACACCCACCCAGGTAGGGTCTGGAAGCGTCCAGCTCCCCTTGGAGGAGGTGAGGACCGTGGCAGCCCACGACGACGACATGAACCGCGGCATCCGCCCGGGACGAGGGTCCGACGACCCGTCCGGGCAGATTGCCTACCTTGAGCAGGAGATCGCCGTCCTGCGGCGCAAGCTCGCCGACTCTCCGCGACACACGAGGATTCTCGAAGAGCGGATCGTCGAGCTGCAGACCAACCTGGCCGGCGTGTCCGCGCAGAACGAGCGGCTCGCCAACACACTCCGAGAGGCCCGCGACCAGATCGTGGCCCTCAAGGAGGAAGTCGACCGGCTCGCACAGCCCCCGGCCGGCTTCGGTGTCTTCCTGGTCGCCAACGAGGACGGCACGGCGGACATCTTCACCGGAGGCCGCAAACTCCGCGTGAACGTCAGCCCCAGCGTCGAGCTCGAAGAGCTACGACGCGGCCAGGAAGTGATGCTCAACGAAGCTCTCAACGTGGTCGAGGCCATGGAGTACGAGAGCGTCGGCGACATCGTCACCCTCAAGGAGATCCTTGAGGACGGCGAGCGCGCCCTGGTGCAGGGGCACACCGACGAGGAACGGGTGGTACGGCTCGCCGAGCCCCTCCTGGACGTCGTCATCCGCCCCGGCGACGCCCTCCTGCTCGAACCCCGATCCGGGTACGTCTACGAAGTCGTACCGAAGAGCGAGGTCGAGGAACTCGTCCTCGAAGAGGTACCGGACATCGGCTACGAGCAGATCGGCGGCCTGGGCAACCAGATCGAGATGATCCGCGACGCGGTCGAACTCCCGTATCTCCACCCCGACCTCTTCAAGGAGCACGAACTCAGGCCGCCCAAGGGTGTCCTGCTCTACGGGCCCCCCGGATGTGGAAAGACGCTCATCGCCAAGGCCGTCGCCAACTCGCTGGCCAAAAAGGTCGCCGAGGTCACCGGCCAGGCCCAGGGCAAGAGCTTCTTCCTCAACATCAAGGGCCCCGAACTCCTCAACAAGTACGTCGGTGAGACCGAGCGGCAGATCCGCCTCGTCTTCCAGCGCGCTCGTGAGAAGGCCAGCGAGGGCACCCCCGTCATCGTCTTCTTCGACGAGATGGAATCCCTCTTCCGCACCCGCGGATCCGGCGTCAGCTCGGACGTGGAGAACACCATCGTCCCCCAGCTCCTCGCCGAGATCGACGGCGTGGAAGGCCTGCAGAACGTGGTCGTCATCGGCGCCTCCAACCGCGAGGACATGATCGACCCCGCCATCCTGCGCCCCGGCCGCCTCGACGTGAAGATCAAGATCGAACGTCCGGACGCCGAATCCGCCAAGGACATCTTCCAGAAGTACCTCACCGACCGCCTCCCGCTGCACCCCGAGGACGTGGGGGAGCACGGCGGCGACAAGGGCGCCACGGTCCAGAGCATGATCCAGACCGCCGTCGAACACATGTACACGGAATCCGAGGAGAACCGCTTCCTGGAGGTCACCTACGCCAACGGTGACAAGGAAGTCCTCTACTTCAAGGACTTCAACTCCGGCGCCATGATCGAGAACATCGTGGGCCGGGCCAAGAAGATGGCGATCAAGGACTTCCTCGACCACAAGCAGAAGGGCATCCGCGTCTCCCACCTCCTCCAGGCATGCGTGGACGAGTTCAAGGAGAACGAGGACCTCCCCAACACCACCAACCCCGACGACTGGGCCCGGATCTCCGGAAAGAAGGGCGAACGGATCGTCTACATCCGTACGCTCATCACCGGAAAGCAGGGCGCCGACACCGGACGCTCCATCGACACGGTGGCCAACACCGGTCAATACCTGTAAAAGACGGGGTGGCTGCGGGTGCCCTCACCGGGTACCCGCAGCCAACTGTTTTTCAGGCCACAGCCGGAGCAAGGCAATGACGCAAATGATCTCCCCACCAGCGCAAAGGCGTTCTAGGCTCTTTCGTACCGCCGAGTCGCGCAGTGCGGGGACGGGCACCGCACACGCACCGGAGCGCCAGCGGTACTTGAGCGGCGTCCCCGACCGAGGACACCGCCGGGCAAGGAGGGCCGCATGACCGTACGGCGAGTAATGGGCATCGAGACGGAGTACGGGATCTCCGTCCCCGGCCACCCCAACGCCAATGCCATGCTCACCTCGTCCCAGATCGTCAACGCCTACGCGGCGGCGATGCACCGGGCCCGCCGGGCCCGCTGGGACTTCGAGGAGGAGAACCCGCTGCGGGACGCACGGGGCTTCGACCTCGCCCGCGAGGCCGCCGACTCCAGCCAGCTCACCGACGAGGACATCGGCCTCGCCAACGTCATCCTCACCAACGGGGCACGGCTGTACGTCGACCACGCACACCCCGAATACAGCTCCCCCGAAGTCACCAACCCCCGCGACGCCGTCCTCTGGGACAAGGCCGGCGAACGCATCATGGCCGAGGCCGCCGAACGCGCCGCACAGCTCCCCGGCGCCCAGCCGATCCACCTCTACAAGAACAACACCGACAACAAGGGCGCCTCCTACGGCACGCACGAGAACTACCTGATGAAGCGGGAGACCCCCTTCTCGGACATCGTGCGCCACCTCACGCCGTTCTTCGTCTCCCGCCAGGTCGTCACCGGCGCCGGCCGCGTCGGCATCGGCCAGGACGGCCACGAACACGGCTTCCAGCTGAGCCAGCGGGCGGACTACTTCGAGGTCGAGGTAGGCCTGGAGACCACTCTCAAGCGCCCGATCATCAACACGCGCGACGAACCCCACGCGGACGCGGAGAAATACCGTCGCCTCCACGTGATCATCGGCGACGCGAACCTGTCGGAGATCTCGACGTACCTGAAGCTGGGCACGACGGCTCTGGTTCTGTCGATGATCGAGGACGGCTTCATCGCGGTCGACCTGGCAGTGGACCAGCCGGTCCGCACCCTCCACCAGGTGTCCCACGACCCGACGCTCAAGCGCCTGGTCACGCTCCGCAGCGGCCGCACACTGACCGCTGTACAGCTCCAGATGGAGTACTTCGAGCTGTCGCGCAAGTACGTGGAGGAGCGGTACGGGTCCGACGCCGACGACCAGACGGTCGACGTCCTGGCCCGTTGGGAAGACACCCTGAACCGCCTGGAGAACGACCCCATGAGCCTCGCAGGCGAGCTCGACTGGGTCGCCAAACGAGAACTCATGGAGGGCTACCGACGCCGCGACGACCTCGACTGGGACGCCGCCCGGCTGCACCTGGTCGACCTCCAGTACGCGGACGTACGGGCCGAGAAGGGCCTTTACAACCGCCTGGTGGCCCGTGGCCGCATCAAGCGGCTGCTGGACGAGGACGAGGTCGAGCGGGCCCGTACGAAGCCTCCGGAGGACACGCGGGCGTACTTCCGTGGACGCTGCCTGGAGCAGTACGCGGACGACGTCGCGGCGGCCTCCTGGGACTCGGTGATCTTCGATCTGCCGGGCCGGGACTCGCTCCAGCGCGTCCCAACCCTGGAGCCGCTTCGCGGAACGCGTAATCACGTGAAAGAGCTCCTGGACCGCTGCCGCACGGCAGAAGACCTGGTCAGGGTCTTGTCGGGCGGCTGAGCGGGTGTGCGGGCCGGGGTGTCCGGGCAGGGTGGAAAGTGTCGCGTCCGGGAATCATCGAGGTGGTTCCCGGACGTTGTAGCAACAGCGGGGCCAATGTCGGACCCTGCTTGTAGGGTCTGATCAAGAACGTCGAACCGAGCGGGGTGAGGGTTATGGCGACCAAGGACACCGGCGGCGGACAGCAGAAGGCGACGCGCAGCACCGAGGAGGTCGAGGAGGCACCTGAGGCACAGGTATCCGAAGACCTCAAGGAGCGCCAGGAGAAGCTGAGCGACGACGTGGACTCCGTCCTGGACGAGATCGACGATGTCCTCGAGGAGAACGCAGAGGATTTCGTGCGCTCATTTGTGCAGAAAGGTGGTCAGTAGGCCGCTTTTCCCTTCGAATCGAAGGCTCGTGGCTAACGGGGGCGTCGAGTGCCAGAAGAGCAAGATGTGAAGCGCTGTCCGCGGTGTCAGCAGGACAAGCTGCGGACAGCCTTCGCAAGCAACAAGGCGATGCGTGATGGGCTGCAGGTCTACTGCCGGGAATGCGCGTCTGCGTATCACCAGGCGCGGCAGGTGGCCAAAGGGCGCAACGTTCGGCCGCGAGTAGATGTGCCCGCAGGCCACAAGTACTGCCGCACGTGCGGCGAGATCAAACCGCACAGTGAGTGGACGCGGAATCGCACTGCCTCCGACGGCTTCGCGACGCCATGCAAGCCATGCAAGGCGGTGAAGGGGCGCGCGGGTCATCTGAAGCGCAACTACGGCATCACCGAAGCCCAGCGTGACGAGATGGTCGCCTCTCAAATGGGGCTCTGCGTGATCTGCCTGAAAGCTCCTGCCATTCATGTGGATCACTGCCACGAGACGGGTAGGGTCCGTGGCGTACTGTGCTTCAACTGCAATTCGGCCATCGGCAAGTTGGGAGATGATCCCGACGCTGTTCGTCGGGCTGCCGCCTACTTGGAAGGATCCCCGTGGAAGCCAACACTCGTAGCACCGGGCGTCTACCGGCTGCCTTCCTGACGCCTGGGTCGTCGTCCTTCATGGACTTCTTGTCCGACCATCAGCCGGAGATGCTTCCGGGCAAGCGGCAGCTGCCGCCCACCCAGGGCGCCATCGAGGCCCCGCACGGCACGACCATCGTGTCCGTCACCTTCCCGGGTGGTGTCGTGCTCGCCGGTGACCGGCGGGCGACCATGGGGAACGTCATCGCGCAGCGGGACATCGAGAAGGTGTTCCCGGCGGATGAGTACTCGGCCGTCGGGATCGCCGGCACCGCCGGTCTCGCCGTCGAGATGGTCAAGTTGTTCCAGCTGGAGTTGGAGCACTTCGAGAAGGTGGAGGGTGCGCAGCTCTCGCTGGAGGGCAAGGCGAACCGGCTGTCCACCATGATTCGTTCGAACCTCGGTATGGCCATGCAGGGTCTTGCCGTGGTGCCGCTGTTCGCCGGGTTCGACGTGGACCGGGGGAAGGGGCGCATCTTCTCGTACGACGTGACGGGTGGGCGTTCCGAGGAGCACGGTTATGCGGCGACGGGGTCGGGGTCGCTGTTCGCGCGTGGTGCGATGAAGAAGCTGTACCACCGTGATCTGAGTGAGGCGGATGCGACGACGCTGGTGATCCAGGCGTTGTACGACGCGGCGGACGACGACTCGGCGACCGGTGGTCCTGATGTCGCGCGCCGGATCTACCCGATTGTCACGGTGATCACCGAGGACGGTTTCCGCAGGCTCGGGGACGAGGAGTCCGCCGAGATCGCCCGTTCGATTCTGGAGCGGCGTCTGGAGCAGCCCGACGGCCCGCGTGCCGCGCTGCTGTAGTGCCTCTTCTTGTCCAGGTGGTCCAGTGACTTCGACAGATTCGACAGAAAGGGACGGATAACCGGTGTCGACTCCGTTCTATGTCTCACCCCAGCAGGCGATGGCGGATCGGGCGGAGTATGCCCGTAAGGGCATCGCGCGTGGTCGCAGCCTGGTTGTGCTGCAGTATGCCGACGGCATCGTGTTCGTCGGCGAGAACCCGTCCCGTGCGCTGCACAAGTTCAGCGAGATCTATGACCGGATCGGCTTCGCGGCTGCCGGTAAGTACAACGAGTACGAGAATCTGCGGATCGGTGGTGTGCGGTATGCCGATATGCGGGGGTACACGTATGACCGTGCCGATGTGACGGCTCGTGGTCTGGCGAACGTGTACGCGCAGACGTTGGGCACGATCTTCTCTTCGGCGGCGGAGAAGCCGTACGAGGTGGAGTTGGTCGTTGCGGAGGTCGGTGAGACTTCTGACGGTGATCAGATCTACCGGCTGCCTCATGACGGGTCGATCGTCGATGAGCACGGTTCGGTGGCGGTCGGTGGTAACGCCGAGCAGATCAGCACGTATCTGGATCAGCGTCATCAGGACGGCATGTCGTTGGCCGAGGCGCTGAAGTTGGCGGTTCAGGCGCTGTCGCGCGATACGAACGGTACGGAGCGGGAGATTCCGGCGGAGCGGCTGGAGGTCGCGGTGCTGGACCGTACGCGTCCGCAGAAGCGGAAGTTCAAGCGGATTCTCGGTCGTCAGCTGGGTCGGTTGCTGGAGGCCGACGGGGCGACCACGGAGGCGGAGAGCGCCGTCGAGGAGGAGTAGCCGCCCGCTTGTTTTTTCTTGCTTGATTCGCACCCCGGTTGCCTTTGGCGGCCGGGGTGCGGGCGTTGGTGGGGGTTCAGGGGCTGCGGGGCGGTGCTGTGGAGTCTCGTACGACGAGTTGGACGGGGATGTCGCCCTGGGTGGGGGTGCGGCCGTCGAGGACGGCGAGGAGGGCTTGCATGCCGCGTTCGCCGAAGAGTTCGGCGTCGAGTCGTACGGTCGTCAGTTCGGGGTCGATGGCGGTGGCGAGGGCGAGGTCGTCGAGGCCGGTGACGGAGAGGTCGTCGGGGATGCGCAGGCCGAGGCGGCGGATGGCCTTGTAGGCGCCGGCGGCGAGTTTGTCGTCGTCGCAGACGAGGGCGGTGGGGTGGGGGCCGGGGGCCGTCAGAGCGGCTGTGGTGGCCTGCTGGGCGCCCTCGATGGAGATGGGGGCGTGGATGGTGCGTACATGCGTGTCGGGGACGGTGGCGAGGCGTGTGGCGAGTTCGTGGGCGCGTACGGCGAAGGTCCAGGAGGGGATGTCGGCCGCGAGGTGGAGGAAGTGGCGGTGGCCGAGGCCGAGGAGGTGGTCGGCGACCTGGCGTGCGCCGTCGGCGATGTCGAGGTTGACGGTGGCGGCGCCGAGGCTTCCTTGTGGGTCGCTGTCGAGCATGACGAGGGGGAGCTGGTCGCCGCGGATGGCGGTGAGGGCGTCGGCGGCCATGGAGGAGGCGAGGACGCCGTCGAGGGCGGCCTGGGCGGAGTGGAAGGGGTCGCGGGCGGGGCCGATGCCTTCGGGGGAGGGGTAGAGGACCACGCCGAAGCCGTGTTCGGCGGCGATGCGGGCGGCTCCGGTGTAGACGCCGGCGAAGAACTCGGTGGTGAGGGCGGGGACGACGAGGAGGACGGTGCGGGTGTGGCCGAGGCGGAGGTTGCGGGCGGCGAGGTTGGGGCGGTAGCCGAGTTCGCGGGCGGCTTCGCGGACGCGTTCGGCGGTGGTCTCGGAGACGCGGCCGCGCCATTTGTCGCCGAGGACGAGGGAGACGGCGGCCTGGGAGACGCCGGCGGCCTGGGCGACGTCACGGCTGGTGGGTCGGGTGCTGCCTCGTGCCACCGTGGGCCTGCTCCTTCGTGTGGACGTGCGGACAGCGCACATGGTACGTATGGCAGGCGACGTTATACGTAACACCTCCGGCGTCGCGGTTGACGGGAAGGGCTGGTCATGGCATCGGGATACCTGGAGATCCTCAGGGCGCGGCACGCGGTGCGGCTGCTCGTGGGCACCCTGGTGGGCCGGTTGCCGAACGCCACGGCGGCGATCGCGATCGTGCTGTTCGTGCGTGCCGAGGGCGGTACGTACAGCCTCGCCGGCGGGCTCGCGGCGGCGTACGGGGTGGCGAACGCCGTGGGGCAGCCGCTGCTGGGGCGGCTGGTGGACCTGTGCGGGCAGCCGCGGATCCAGTTGTCGGGCGCGCTCGTGTCGGCGTTCGGTATGGGAGTGTTCGCGTTCGCGGGCACCGATCCGCTGCCGCTCGCGTATGCCGCGGTGGTGGTCGCCGGGCTTTTCACGCCTCCATTGGAGGGCGGTCTGCGGGCGCTGTGGCCCTCTGTCCTCCGTAAGGAGGACCAGGTGCACACGGCGTACGCGATGGACGCGGTGGCGCAGGAAGTCATGTTCACCGTGGGGCCGTTGCTGGTGACGCTGTGCGCGTCGCTGTGGTCGGCGCAGGCCGCGCTGCTGGTGCTGAATGTGATCGGGGTCCTGGGGGCGTTGTCCGTGGTGTTGTCGCCGCCCTCGCGCGCGTGGCGTTCGGCGCCGCGCGAGGCGCACTGGCTGGGTGCGCTGCGGTCGCCGGGGCTGCTGGTGATGCTGGGGGCGTTCCTGTTCGTGGGGATCGCGCTGGGGTCGATCACGGTCGCGTCGGTGTCGTACGCGGACGACAACGGTGGTGACACGGTGTACGGCTGGCTGATGGCGGCCATCGGGCTGGGTGCGCTGCTGGGCGGGTCGGTGTACGGGGCGCGGCAGTGGAGCGGTCCTGCGGAGCGGCGGCTGACGGTGCTGGTGGGGCTGCTGGCGGTGAGTTATCTGCCGTTGACTCTGATGCCGGGTGCGGTGGCGATGACGTTGCTGATGGTGCTTGCCGGGGTGTTTCTGGCGCCGGCGCTCGCGTGTGTGTTCGTGCTGGTGGATCGGCATGCGCCGCGGGGGACGGTCACCGAGGCTTTCTCCTGGCTTGTGACGACGTTCACGGTGGGTGCGTCGCTGGGGACGGGCCTGGCGGGACCGGTTGTGGAGTGGGGCGGAACGGTGTGGGGGTTCGTCGTGCCGGGGGGTGCGGGGGCCGTGTCGTTGCTGGTTCTGCTGGTCACCGGGCGGGTGCTGGCGGTGCCCGCGGGGGGTGCGGTGGTTGCGGTCTCATCGGAAAATGATCCAAACCGTGCTGCCGGATCCCGTTTCAGGTCGGGGGATCGGGCGTAATGTTCAGTCATGGACCGCCGCATTTTCGGGCTGGAGAACGAGTACGGCGTCACGTGTACGTTCAGGGGACAGCGGCGTCTGTCTCCCGACGAGGTGGCTCGGTACCTCTTCCGCCGTGTCGTGTCATGGGGCCGGAGCAGCAACGTCTTTCTGCGAAACGGCGCCCGCCTCTATCTTGACGTGGGATCACATCCGGAATACGCAACGCCGGAATGTGACAACGTGACGGAACTCGTCACCCACGACAAGGCCGGCGAGCGCATTCTCGAAGGACTCCTGGTGGACGCCGAACGACGCCTGCACGAGGAAGGAATCGCGGGCGACGTCTACCTCTTCAAGAACAACACGGACTCGGCGGGCAACTCTTACGGTTGCCACGAGAACTATCTGGTGGCCCGGCACGGGGAGTTCTCCCGGCTCGCGGACATCCTCATTCCGTTCCTCGTCACCCGCCAGCTCCTGTGCGGTGCGGGCAAGGTGCTGCAGACTCCGCGTGGTGCTGTCTACTGCGTGAGTCAGCGGGCCGAGCACATCTGGGAGGGCGTCTCCTCGGCGACGACCCGGTCCCGGCCGATCATCAACACGCGTGACGAACCGCACGCGGACGCCGAGCGTTACCGTCGGCTGCATGTCATCGTCGGTGACTCGAACATGTCCGAGACGACGATGCTCCTCAAGGTCGGTGCCACCGACCTCGTGCTGCGCATGATCGAGGCGGGCACGGTGATGCGGGACCTGACCCTGGAGAACCCGATCCGGGCGATCCGCGAGGTCAGCCATGACATCACGGGCCGTCGCAAGGTGCGGCTGGCCAGCGGCCGGGAGGCCTCGGCGCTGGATGTGCAGCGCGAGTACTACGAGAAGGCCGTGGACTTCGTCGAGCGACGGGGTATCCGTACGGGCACGGTCGAGCAGGTGCTGGAGCTGTGGGGCCGGGTGCTCGACTCGATCGAGGCCGAGGATCTGGACCGGATCGGCACCGAGATCGACTGGGTGATGAAGTACCAGCTCATCGAGCGGTACCGGGCGAAGCACAATATGACGATGTCGCATCCGCGCGTCGCTCAGATAGACCTCGCCTATCACGACATTCACCGCAGGCGGGGTCTTTACTACCTGCTGGAGAGGAAGAACCAAGCCGCGCGGATCTGCAACGACTTGAAGATCTTCGAGGGCAAGTCGGTTCCGCCGCAGACCACTCGTGCGCGGCTGCGCGGTGACTTCATTCGGCGGGCTCAGGAGCAGCGCCGTGATTTCACGGTCGACTGGGTGCATCTGAAGCTCAACGACCAGGCGCAGCGCACGGTGTTGTGCAAGGACCCGTTCCGCAGTGTCGACGACCGGGTGGAGAAGCTGATCGCCGGTATGTGAGTCGCCGGTGGATCGGTCTCCGATATGTGAGATTTGCGGCCGGGTATGTTTCCGGAACGCAACGCGGGCGCCGTACGTTTCCCGTACGGCGCCCTTCGCACGCCGTAGAGTTGCGCGCACGCCAGCAACACAAGATCGACACCGATACGAGGCTTTCACCGTGCGCCGACGCTCAGTTCTCCTTGCCGTACCTGCCGGACTTGTCACGCTCGCCGGATGCGGTGACGACGAGTCCGACTCGAGCAAGGCCAGTGACAGCCCGTCCCCTTCGGCCTCGGACTCGGGTTCGTCCACCGCGCCGGCGCCGAAGATCGTCGACGGTCCGCTGCCGGCGGTCACCGCGGGGGCGAAGTTCGGTGAGAAGCCGACCGTGGCCAAGGGCAGCGGTGAGCCGTCGAAGGACCTCGCGGTGAAGACGCTGATCGCGGGCAACGGCAAGACGGTCGTGGAGAACGACTACGTCGTGGCGGACTACCTGGGCCAGATCTGGGATTCGGCGAAGGTCTTCGACAATTCGTACGACCGGGGGACCGCGCTGGTCATCCAGCTCGCGCAGGGCAGCATCATCGACGGCTGGCGGTATGCGCTGACGGGCAAGAAGGCCGGTAGCCGGGTCGAGATGGCCGTCCCGCCGACCTGGGGTTACGGCACGTCCGGCAACTCGCAGGCGGGTATCAAGGGCACCGACACGCTGGTGTTCGTGGTGGACGTCAAGGACACGTTCAACGCGAAGAGTTCGGCGAAGGGCAAGGTCGTCGCCCAGGACGACGCGGCTCTGCCGAAGGTCGGTACGAACACCGACGGTGAGGCTCCCTCGATCGAGGTCCCGAAGGCGACCGCGCCCACGAAGCTGGTGGCGAACTATGTCATCGAGGGCGATGGCGAGGTGGTCAAGGAGACCGATTCGGTCCTCGTGCAGTACAAGGGCGTGCTGTGGGACACGGGCAAGGAGTTCGACTCGTCGTACAAGAACGGGCAGTTGGTCTCGTTCGGGCTGTCGCAGGTCGTCAAGGGGTGGGCGCAGGGGCTGACGGGCAAGAAGGTCGGCAGCCGCGTGATGATCTCCATCCCGCCGGCCCTGGGCTACGGCGACAACCCGCCGCAGGGCAGCGGTATCGAGAAGGACTCGGTGCTGGTGTTCTCCGTGGACATCCTCGCGAAGATGTGAGCCCTTGAGGGGACTTGTACAGGGGAGTCGGCCTGGCGCGGGCGTCTGCCCGCCGGGGATGAAAGACTGTCCGTGTTGCCTTTGTTCATTCACCAGCAGGAGCCAGAGACGTGAGCATCGAGAAGCCCGAGATCGACTTCCCCGAGGGCGAGCCGCCGGCGGACCTCCAGATCAAGGACATCTGGGAGGGCGACGGCGCCGAGGCGGTGGCGGGTCAGAACGTCACGGTCCACTACGTGGGCGTCGCCTTCAGCACGGGCGAGGAGTTCGACGCCAGCTGGAACCGGGGCAACCCGTTCAAGTTCCCGCTGGGTGGCGGCCGGGTCATCAAGGGCTGGGACCAGGGTGTCCAGGGCATGAAGGTCGGCGGCCGTCGCGAGCTGACCATCCCGGCCCACCTCGCCTACGGCAACCAGAGCCCGACGCCGGCGATCAAGCCGGGCGAGACGCTGATCTTCGTGGTGGACCTGATCGCGGTCTGACCGTCCTCCGGTCCGATCGTCGTACGACAGTCGAATGGGATCGGGATCAGGTCGGATCGTCGTACGACACAGGTACGAGGTTCGACCGGACTTGATCATCTGGGGTCCATGCCTGTCCGGGCATGGACCCTCGGCTTTTGCCGCGCCACTTCGGAGCGGTACGGTCATCCGTCGTAAGCACCATAGGGAAGGCGAAGGGCGTCGATGGCGATTGCCAAGGCAGAGCGGCTGATGAATCTGGCGCTGTGTCTGCTCGGGACGCGCAGGCCGCTGAGCAAACGCGAGCTGCGTGACTCCATCGAGGCCTACCTTGAGGCGGGCAGCGACGACTCCTTCAACCGGATGTTCGAGCGGGACAAGGACGATCTGCGCGAACTCGGGCTCGTGATCGAGACGGTGGAGAATCTCGACGGCGAGGTCGGCTACCGCGCCGGGCGTGACAGCAACCGGCTGCCGCCCATCACCCTCGACGCCGAGGAGGCCGCCGCCCTGGGCCTGGCCGCGAAGGTCTGGCAGCAGGCGAGGCTGGCCGGTGCGGCCAGTGGCGCGCTGCAGAAGCTGCGCGCGGCCGGACTGCCCGAGGATGTCGACCCGTACGAGGCCCATGGCGCCCTCGAGCCGCGTATTCCGGTGCACGAGGCGGCCTTCGAGCCGCTGATGCTGGCCTGCCGGGACCGCCGCCCGGTCCTCTTCGACTACCGCAAGGCCACCGCAGCCCGCCCGGAGCCCCGTCATGTGGAGCCGTGGGCGCTGGAGTGCTGGCGCGGCCACTGGTATCTGGCGGGCTGGGACCGCGACCGGAGCGCCGAACGCGTGTTCCGGCTGTCGCGGATCACCGGCAAGGTCCGCAGCCGGGGCGCGAAGTTCACCGCCGAGGTGCCCGATGTCGTCACGGTCCGCGAGACCGTCGCCAGCTGGGCGGGGGAGACCGCCGACCGGTCCGCGCTGATCCGGCTGCGGACGGGCGCCGGTTACCCCCTCCGGGCGAAGGCGGCCCAGGTCCGGGAACTCGGCGACGGCTGGGACGAGTTGGAGATTCCGTACGGGCACGGGCTGGACGCCTGGCTGGTGGAGTTCGGGCCGGACGTGGTGGTCCTGGAGCCGGCGGAGCTGCGGGCCGATGTGGTCGACCGGCTGCGCGCCGTGGCCAAGGGCTGAGGGGGAGCACAAGCAAGTGGCAGGCAAACCGGCCAGGCCCGTGAACGCCATCGACCAGACGCGGCGGATGCTGTCCCTGGTGACCTATCTGCGTGAGCGGCCCGGCGCGCGCGTCGGCGATGTCGCCCGCGCGTTCGGGATCACCGAGGACGAGCTGGTCTCCGACTTGGACGTGCTGCCCATGTGCGGCACCAGCTTCCGGGGTGGCGACCTGCTCGACATCGACACCGACGGCGAGCGGATCTGGTGGCACAACCCCGCCGCCCTCGGGGAGGAGGCCGCCGAACCGCTGCGGCTGGCCGCCGACGAGGCGACCGCGCTGCTGGTCGCCGCCCGCGCGGTGTCCACGCTGCCCGGGCTGCGCGAGGGCGACCGGCAGGCGCTGCTGCGGGCCACCGCCAAGGTGGAGACGGCCGCCGGTGAGGCCGCCGGGGCCAGCACCCGGCTGTCGGTGACCTTCGAGTCGGAGGGCGGGGTCTTCGCGGACGTCGACCGGGCGATCTCCGAGCGCCGTCGGCTGCGGATCCGCTACTACTCGCCCGCGCGCGACGAGGTCACCGAGCGGGAGATCGACCCGATCCGGCTGGTCAGTGTCGGGCACACGTACGTCGAGGCCTGGTGCCGGCGCTCCGAGGCGCGCCGTACCTTCCGGCTGGACCGGGTCGCCGAGATCGAGATCCTGGACGAGCCGTCCGTGCCGCCCGAGATAGAACTGCGGGACCTGTCGGAGGGACTGGTGCAGCCCGCCGCCGAGGACCCGGAGGTGGTCGTCGAGGTCGGGCCCGGCGGGCGCTGGGTCGCGGAGTACTACCCGCACGACAGTGCCGATGAGCTTCCCGACGGCGGGCTGCGTATCACTTTGCGCACCCCCGATCCGGCGTCGCTGCGGCGGCTGGCGCTGCGGCTGGGGCGGGACGGGCGCATCGTCTCGCCGCAGGGGCTCGCGGACAGTGCCCGGCGGGCGGCCCAGGAGGCGCTGGCGGCGTACGACGTACCGCCGCAGGGTGTCGTCGGGGTGCACGGGGTTCAGGACGGGCTGTACGGCGGACGGGAGCAGGAGCGTTGAGCGAGTCTCCGATGTCAGGTGTGCGGGACATGACGGTTGCGGCTGCCTTCGCGGGGATGAGGAGAGTGGCGCCCGTGGTGTTCCGGGCCGCCTGCCCGGACTGTCGTGGGAATTTCGAGCTGACCGCCAGTGCGCTGCGGCTGGCCATCGGGGCCAGCAGTCGGACGACCTTCTACTCGTTCACCTGTCCCGACTGTGATGTCACTGTCCGTAAGCCTGCCGGTGAGCGTGTGGTCGAGCTGCTCACCGGGGGTGGGGTCAAGACGTTGCGGTTGGCTGGGCCGTCCTGAGGGGTGGGGCTGGGGGCGGGTTTGTTTCGCCCCCGCCGCCCCTACCCGTTCCCATCCTTCTGGGGGCTGCGCCCCCAGACCCCCCTTTGTCCTCAAACGCCGGACGGGCTGGATAGTCAG